>CAZOYA010000053.1:0-19370 GCA_964583815.1 uncultured Gemmatimonadaceae bacterium
GCCTGGGCGGCGCGCCGGTGCGGCTCCCGCTCCACGGCGTCGGCGAGCTCGTCGAGGCGCTCGCGCTCGAGCAGCGTGAAGTAGCGCAGGTAGCGCACCACATCCGCGTCGTCCGTGTTGATCCAGAACTGGTAGAACTGGTAGGGCGAGGTGAGCGCCGGGTCGAGCCAGACGTTGCCCGCCTCGGACTTTCCGAACTTCGCGCCCGAGGCGTTGGTGACGAGCGGCATCACGACCCCGTAGGCGCGCGCCCCGTCCATGCGCCGCACGAGGTCGATGCCTGCCGTGATGTTGCCCCACTGGTCGCTGCCGCCCATCTGCAGCGTGCACCCCTCGCGGCGATGCAGCTCCAGGAAGTCGTAGGACTGCAGGAGCGCGTAGCTGAACTCCGTGAACGAGAGCCCGGTCTCCTCGCTCTCGAGCCGCCGTCGCACGGACTCCTTCGCCATGAGCTGGTTCACGGAGAAGTGCTTGCCCACGTCGCGCAGGAAGTCGATCAGCCGGAGCTTGCCGAGCCAGTCGAGGTTGTTGCGCATGCGCGCGGCGTTCGACACCGCGCCGAAGTCGAGGAAGTGCTCGAGCTGCGCCCGGATCCCCTCGGCGTTCTCCGCGACGACGTCGGCCGTCAGGAGCTGGCGCTCGCGCGTCTTGCCGGAGGGATCCCCGATGAGCCCCGTGCCCCCGCCGACGAGCGCGATCGGGGTGTGTCCCGCCCGTTGCAGGTGGACGAGCCCCATGATCACGAGCAGCGATCCGACGTGCAGGCTGCGCGCCGTGGGGTCGAACCCGATGTAGCCCACGCGGCTCCCCCCGGACAGGTGCTCCTCCACGCCCTGCGTGGCGTCCTGGAGCAGGCCGCGCCAGCGGAGCTCGTCGAGGAGAGGCGTCATGGAACGAGGGTCCTGGATGGGAGGGGGGCCGTAGCCCGGACGAACGGTAGCGGGGCCTCGCGGGGGGTCAAGTGCGCGCGGGAGCGGCTCCCGCGCGCGCCCTCTTGCCGGCGTCGACCGATCCCGCGCATGTTGCGATTCGGAGGCCCGAGCCGCGTCGCCGGGACGGCGGGAACCCGCCGCGGCCCGGCCGGGAACGGCCCTCCGCCGTTCCGTGTATGGAGCGGACGCACAGGGAGCGCGCATGACCCGGTTCCGCCCGTTCGTGGCCCGTCCGTCGTGCCGCCGGCCCGTTCCGGCGACACGAGCCAGCCGGCGCGTCCGCCCGCCCCGCCCCCGCGCCGCGTCCCGCTCGGCCGCCCGCCACCGGGGCTCCCCGCTCTTCGCGCTCGCGGCGCTCGTCCTCCCGCTCTGGGGCCTCGACGCCCAGCAGGATGCACCGGGGCTCCCCCGCCCCACGACCGGCATCGTGACCGGCCGTGTGCTCGACGAAGGGACCCAGCGCCCCCTCCCGGACGTGTCCGTCGCGATCGCCGGCACCCGCCAGGAGGCGCTGACGGACCGGAACGGTCGCTTCACCCTCCGCGGCGTGCCGGCCGGGGAGCGGCAGCTCGAGCTCAGCCACCTCGCCTACGGCTCCCACACGCGGATGATCCTCGTCCAGCCCGGCGAGAGCCTCACGCTCGAGGCCCGCATCTCGAGTCGCGCGATCGAGCTCGCTCCGCTCCTCGTGGAGACGGTGACCGAGCTCGACCGTCGGCGCCGGACCACCGGGAACCGGATGACGGAGGTGGTCCGGGCCGACATCGACGAGTACCAGCGGACCGGCAGGAACCTCGCCGAAGCGCTCCGCGAGCGCATGCCGGGGGTCTCGGTCCGGAACGGCCGCTTCGGCGGCGCGTGCCTCGAGTACCGCGGCGGACGGGCCGCCGGCGGGCCCTGCCGGGAGCTCACGGTCTTCGTGGACGGCGTGCGGATCTCGGAGCCGGGGCTGCTCTTCACGACGCTCTCGCCGAACGACGTCGAGCGCATGGAGCTCCTGTCGCCCTCCGAGGCGGGCGCCCGGTACGGGAGCATCGCCGGGTACGGCGTGCTCCTGATCGAGACCCGGGTCGGCCCCCAGCGGCCGCGCAACCCGCGGGACGACGAGGCGCAGCGCACCGGCTTCGACTGGACCGGCGAGCCCCGCCCCTACGCCTGGCGGCGCGTGTTCGCGAGCGCCTTCACGGCCAACGCGATCGCCGTGGGCCTCAGCCTGGCCCTCGCCGACCAGTGCCTGTGGCGGCCCGAGACCTCCTCGCTCGGCCTCCGGACCCGCTGCAGCGGCGGCTCCACGGCGGGCATCGCCGCGATCAGCCTGGCCCTGCCCACCTTCGCCTCGGCCCTCGCCGCGCGCTGGGGAGGAGAGACCGAGGTCTCGCGGGGCCGGATCACGCCCACCTCCCTGAGCACCGCCCTCGGGCTCACCACCGGCTACCTGCTCATCATCAACGGTACCGGAACGAGCCAGGCCATCGGGAGCGTGATGCTCGGCCTCGGGGTGCCCGTGCTCACGACGCTGTCGGACCGTATCTTCAGGTCGCTGAACAACAGGTAGCTGGTCCCCCAGAACGTCGAGGCGCTTCCTTGAACCGTTCCCTTGTACGCGTCCTTACGCTGACCGTTCTCGTTTCGTCGCTCGGCGGCTGCTTCCGCTACGTGCCCGTTCCCCTCGAGGCCGTCCCACCGGGCGAGTCCGTCCGCCTGCTCGTGACCCGCCAGGGCGTGAGCGAGCTCACGGAGGTCACCGAGGTGGAGGGCGCCGCCCCGCAGGTGCAGGGCACCCTCCTCGGCCTGGAGGAGAGCACACTCATGGTCCGGGTGCCGGTCGGAGCCCGGCAGGAGGGGATCCACACGGTCCGGCTCGAGCAGACCATCCGGATCCCCGAGGGCGAGGTGCTCCAGGTGGAGCGGCGGGAGGTCGACCCCTTGAAGACCATCGGCCTCCTGGCCGTGGGCGTGGCGGGGGGGACCGCCATGATCCTGTCCATCATGGAGGCGTTCGGAGAGTCGTCTCCGAGGCGCGACCCTTCGCCGCCGGAGGAGAGCCGCATCCCCATTCCGCTCCTGCGCGTGCCGATCGGGCGCTGACGACCGCGGTTGCTTGACACGCCGGAATCACGCGGCGTATCCTGCAAGACTGGGGTTCGCTTTCCCATCCCCTGCCCGGGCCGCGGGCCCGGTAGTGCCGGCAGTGTCTGACCTCGAAGTCCTTCCTCGATCCTCGCGATCGATTTTTCGATTTGCGTGGAGCGGCGGCGCGCCTTGTCGGTAGCGCCCCTCCCACGCTCCGCTCGGGAAGCCCTCGTCCGCCCCCTCGGGGTGGAGCCACGAGTGGCGGCCCGGGCTTTCTTGTGCTCCAATCAAGGGAGTGAGCTGTGATGAGACTTACCGAGTTCGTATCCCGGACACCGGTTCCGGGCGCCGGCGGGCCGCGCCGGCGGCTCGGCTGGCGGGCAGCGCTCGCGCTCGCCGCCATGCTGGGCATCCCGGTCGGCACGGTCGAAGCCCAGCAGGCCGGTCAGATCGTCGGTCGGGTGACCGACGCCAGCTCCGGCGCCCCGCTGAGCGAGGTGCAGGTCCACATCCCCAGCGCCAGCCTCGGCGTGCTCAGCCGCGCGGACGGCCGATTCCTCATCCTCAACGTTCCGGCCGGCGACTACGAGCTCCGGGCGGAGCGGATCGGCTACGCCGCGGCCTCGCAACAAATCACCGTGACGGCCGGGCAGCCGACCGAGGTGAACTTCTCGCTCGAGTCGCAGGCGCTCGGCCTCGACGAGATCGTCGTGACGGGAACCGCGGGTGCCTCGCGGCGCCGCGAGGTCGGGAACTCGATCGCGCAGATCGACGTGACCGACGTGCCCGACCGGCCGACGCAGGTGACGAACCTCCTGCAGGCCTCCGCCCCCGGCATCGCGGTGACGTCGGCTGGTGGCGAGGTCGGCCAGGGGAGCGCCATCCGGCTCCGCGGCAACTCCAGCGTGAGCATGAGCAACCAGCCGATCATCTACGTGGACGGCATCCGGATGATGAGCGGCAACTTCCCGCAGACGTCCGGGCGCGATTACCGCAGCGGCCGCGGCGCGAACGTGACGGCGAGCCCGCTCGACGCGATCAACCCGAACGACATCGAGCGGATCGAGATCATCAAGGGCTCGGCCGCGACGACGCTCTACGGGACCGAGGCGTCCGCCGGCGTGATCCAGATCTTCACCAAGCGTGGCGCCGTCGGCGCCCCGGTGTGGACGGTCGAGACGCAGCAGGGCACGTCCTGGTCGCGGAAGTTCGGCACCGACGAGGTCCCCTACCTCTACATGGATCCGTTCCTCCGTGACGGCTGGTTCGGCATCGGCGGCGGCGACTGGGGCGCCACGGCGCCCGACGGCTCGCCGAACCGCATGTACGAGGGCATCCGCAAGAGCGGGACGGCCTGGGACCAGTACTACTCCGCGTCGGTCCGTGGCGGCGCCCAGGACCTGCAGTACTTCGCGTCCGGCTCCTACCAGGACGTGATCGGGCTCCAGCCCAACGACGCGCTCGAGAAGTGGGTGGTCCGCGGCAACTTCACCTTCACGCCGACGGACAACCTCACGCTCCAGTGGAACAACGCGTACACGAACCAGTGGCAGCAGAACACGCCCACGGGGAACAACTCCCAGGGGCTGACGCTGAACGTGTTCCGGCAGGACCAGAACTACTTCGGCACCGGTGACTTCGACCGGGTGATCGAGGTGCTTCCGTACGACCTGCAGCAGCGGATCGAGCGGTTCACGACGGGCGGAACGATCACGTACTCGCCGCTCGACAACCTCACGAACCGGCTCACGATCGGGTACGACTTCTCGCAGCAGGAGGCCCGGAACCTGCGGCCCTTCGGCTTCGAGCAGCGTCCCGAGGGCGCGCTCCAGAACACGACCTGGCAGAAGCGCCTGCTGACCTTCGACTACGTCGGCACGTACAGCCACGACCTCACCGACGCGCTCCGGACGAACTTCTCCTGGGGCGGCCAGGCGGTCGGTGACGAGACGCGTCAGCTCGAGGGCTGGGGCGAGATCTTCCCCGGCGCCGCGGAGCCGACGATCAGCTCGGCCTCCATCCGGATCGCCGAGGAGGAGCGGCAGCGGGTCTGGAACGCCGGCTTCTTCTTCCAGAACGTGCTGGACATCTCGGACCGGTACTTCCTCACGACCGGCGTGCGCGTGGACGGCAACAGCGCCTTCGGTGAGGGCTTCGGTCTCCAGGTCTACCCGAAGGCCAGCTTCAGCTGGGTGATCTCCGACGAGTCCTTCTGGTCCGACGGCTGGGGCCAGGTCAAGCTGCGGACGGCCTACGGCCAGTCCGGCCGGGCGCCCGGCGCGTTCGACGCGGTCCGGACCTGGCAGGCGGTCGGCTGGGGCAACCTCCCGGCCTTCGTGCCGGAGAACGTCGGCAACCCGGACCTCGGTCCCGAGGTCACCGCCGAGTTCGAGGCCGGCTTCGACGCCTCGTGGTTCGAGGACCGCCTGAGCGCCGTCTTCACGTACTACCGCCAGATCACCTCGGACGCCCTGCTCGACGTCGGGCAGACCCCGTCCACGGGCTTCACGCAGGACCAGCTCGAGAACGTCGGCAAGCTGAAGAACACGGGCATCGAGCTCGGGCTCAACTTCACGCCGATCGAGACGGCCAACTACGGCTGGGACGTCGGCCTCAACATCTCGACGAACAACTCCGAGGTCCTGGACCTCGGTGGCGCGGCGGAGTTCAGCGCGATCGGCGGGTGGATCATCGAGGGTCAGCCGGTTCCGGTGAACCGGGCTCCGCGGGTGATCAACCCCGACGAGATCGCTCCTCCCGAGTACGAGGAGGAGTACCTGTGGGGTGCGGAGCTCCCGACGCGGACCGTGAGCCTCAACACGAGCCTGCGCCTCCCGCGCGGCATCGTGCTCGCGGCCACCGGTGAGTACCGCGGTGGAAACGTCATCGAGATCAACCCGATCTCGATCTCGCGCTCGGTGCGCTCCCCGCTCTGCTTCCCGTACTACGCCAACGAGACCGGGGTCGCGCTCCGGGACGACGTGACGGCGCTCTGGCGGGCCCGTTGCACGCCGGCCGAGGAAGAGGGCTACTGGTACGACGCGGACTACTTCAAGCTGCGGAGCGTCAGCGCGACGATCCCGGTGGACTTCGCGTTCCCGGATCGCGTGACGGGGGCGACCCTCACGCTCGCGCTGAACAACTCGTTCCTCTGGATGAAGGACATCCCCTGGATGGATCCGGAGATGCTGGGCAACGACGGCGGGAACTCGGGCGGCCTGGGAGCCACCGAGCGCGTCCCTTCGCCGGTCTCCTTCCGGGCATCGCTCCGGGTCACGTTCTAGGGAGTTGATGACGACATGAGATTCATGAACAAGCGAACGACGACCGCGGTCATCGTGGCGGCGTCCGCGCTCGTGATGGGCGCGTGCGACGTGACGAACCCGGGGCCGGTCCAGGACGACTTCCTGTCCGACAAGGAATCGCACGAGGCGCTGGTCAACGGCGCCGGCCGTCGCCTCCAGGAGGCGATGAACAACATCTCCTACACGTCGGCCCTGCCGGCGCGGGAGATCTTCCCCGGTGGCCAGACCGGCGCGCACGGCCACGCCGTGCTGGTCCAGGGCGGGTACTTCGAGCCCGGATCGTTCGGCGGCCACTTCAACCTCGCCGTGCAGGCCCGCTTCATCGCGGAGACCGCGCTCGACATCTTCGCGGGTCTCGAGGGCACGGAGGACGAGGCCGATCCTGGCGTGGTGCAGCAGGCCCAGGTCTGGGCGGGCTACGCCCACCGGGTCCTCGGCGAGAACTGGTGCGAGGCCGTCTTCGACGGCGGCCCGGCCGAGCCCGGCATCCGCTACTTCGAGCGGGCCGAGCAGTTCTTCACGGACGCGATCAACAACGCGACCGATGCCGATCTCGTGCTCGCCGCGTACGCGGGCCGGGCCCAGGTGCGGGTCTGGCTCGAGGACTGGGCCGGGGCGGCCGCGGACGCAGGCATGATCGCCGATCGTGACTGGTCGTTCGACCTGATGTCCGTGGCGCAGGAAGAGGACACGCGGAACATGCTGTACTACGCGAGCGCCACCGCCTCGCCCTACCGTGCGTACACGATGTGGTACACGTACTACGGCGGGAGTGACGACAGCCTCGTCGGCGTCGCGGAGAACCCGAACGCTCCCCCGCCCTTCGACGGGTACTACGAGCTGACGGGTGATCCGCGGGTGAAGGTGCTGCCGCAGAATCCGACGTTGCCGTATGCCAACGCGGCGCTGTCGGGCTACGGGCAGACCCCCTGGCTCAACCAGGCCAAGTACACGAGCGGGGACGACGCCTTCCGTCTCGCGAGCGGCGCCGAGATGCGCCTGATCGAGGCGGAGGCGCTGCTGAACGACGACGACCCGGCCGGGGCGCTCGCGATCATCGACGCGCTCCGGGCGAGCTACACGAGCGACCTCGGCGGCCCCCTGGGCCGGATTCCGGACGTCCTCGGCGTGTTCGACGGCTACGAGGGCTGGACCACGACCCCGACCACCGTGCCCGAGGTCATGTCGCACCTCATGCGGGAGCGCGGGATCGAGCTGTGGGGTGAGGCGCGTCGTTGGGGCGACCTGCGGCGGTGGGAGGACGGAGCCAGTCTCGGCGGCGACGTCCAGTACGAGCCCTTCGAGAACGTCTCCGACATCTTCGCGCAGGCCCAGGCGGAGGCGGCGGCGGACAGTGACCCGAACCGGCTCCGGTGCTTCGACATCCCGAACTCCGAGCGGGAGGCGAACCCGAACCTGCCCGTGGTGAACTAGGCAGGTGCCTGCCGGAGCGGGGCCGGCCAGCGTGCCGAGCCCCGCTCCGCACGGCGGGTCCCGAGAGGGATCCGCTCGGGTGGAGAGAGACCGAGGCCGCGGAGACCGTCAGGTTTCCGCGGCCTCGCTCGTTCCAGGAGATCGCGCCCTCCGTCGCGTCCCCCGCAGGTCTGTCGGACGCCTCGCACGGACGTTATTCATTCCCCCCGAAATCGCAGCCCCACCGCCGGCCCCAGGGAAGCCCTACATGAAGCGACCGGTCACCATCTTCTCTCTCCTGCTCGCCGCCACGACGCTCGCGGCCTGTCTCGACGACGACATCACGGGCACGCGGCCCCTGTCGTTCACGATGCAGGCCGAAGCCGAGTCCGCCGCGACGGGCGACTCGATCTACTTCGCGTTCGAGGGCACCGGGACGTCCATCATCGGCGTGATCGTCACGTTCGGTGACGGCGTGGCCGACACGACCGAGACCGTCAGCAGCAGCACCGTTCAGATGGCGGGCCGGGCGGGCCACGTCTACACGGACGCGGGCGACTACCAGGTCGTGGGGACGCTCTACACGCCGACCGGGAACCGCGCGGACACGGTGTCGGTGCAGATCGTCGCGGGCGGGACCTGAGCGGCGGCGCGGGGCCGCACGCTCCGCGCGCAGGACGGATCAGGAAGCAAACGAGAGAGGGCGTCCCCCGGGCAGACCGGGGGACGCCCTCTCCTCGTCAGCAGGATGGATCCCGCGTGCGCCGCGGCCGCGAGGGCCGCGACCGACGCGGGCAGCGGGCTCAGCGCCCGCCCATGCCCTCCCCCTGCTTCATGAGGTTCATGTGCTGCTCGGCCTGCCGGAGGCCGCCCTCGCCCTCCTGCCAGCCCACCCGGCCGTCGCCGTTCGCATCCTCGCCGTCGACGATCTGGCCCGTGAGGGTGGCCAGCTCCTGGAGCGCCTCGGCCGCCGTCGCGGCGTCGGTGGCATGCATCACCTCGTGGGCCAGGGCGACCGCCCGGTCCGTGCGCTCGATCGTGTTGCGCGCCGAGGTGGCCACGTGCGTGGAGTGGAGGGCCACGTTCTCGGACGCGCTCTCGTGCTCACCGGCCATCGAGATGTGCTGCACGACCCCTTCGGCGGCCCGCTTCACCCCGTAGCCCGCGCCCGGGCCCTGCTCCATCTGCGACGGATCGAGGGCGTGCAGCACGTGCCCCGCGTGCCGCTGCATCGCCGCCAGGTCCTCCGTGTTGCGCAGCGCGAGCTCGGCGTGCTGCTGCGCCACGCCCGCCTCGGCGAGCGCGACCGGGAGGAGGCCCTGCCCGTCCGGGGTGTTCCCGAACGCGTCCGCGACGTGGCCCATGTGCGCATGGGCCGGAGACTGCTGGGCCGAAGCGCCGGCGGCCGCGAGCGCCAACCCCGCGATCGTCAGCGTCGCCGCGCGTGTCCGAAGCGTGCTGCTCTTCATACATCCCCTCCTGGTGTTCTCGACCGGCTCTCACACGAGAGAAAGCGGGGCCCGGTGCGGATGCACCGGACCCCGACCGTACAACCTATCCCGCAGCCTCCCGCGGCGACAGAGCGCCCGCGGGGTCGGGCATTCCGCCCGTCAGCAGGAATAGCAGTTGTGGTTGTTCTTCGCGCCCAGGCTCTCCAGGTAGGCGATCGCAGCCGGGAACGGCTGGATCCGCTGGACCGGTCCGTTCGCCATGTCGACGGTGGTCTGACCCCGCCGGCTCACCGCCATGGGGTCCGCCCCCTTCGACACCAGGTACTGGAGCATCTCCACGTCCCCGCGCGAGGCGGCGTTGTGCAGCGGCGTGTAGCCCTCGTGGTCGCGCTGGTTCACGTCCGCGCCGACCTCCTCGACGAGGTAGACGACCGCGTCCATCCAGGCGTCCGGAGCGTGCCGGTGCGAGTTGCCGGCGTAGCCCGTGCCGTACCCGTGGCCCGTCGCGGCGTGGATCGGGAAGACCCCCGGCCCGCCCGGCTCCACCGGCGGCAGGCCCGACGGATCGGCCTGGTCACCGCCGCGCCGGCGTCGCTCCGGTGGCTTCAGGGTCGGCAGGTTCGGGTCGGCCCCGGCCTCCACGAGCATCTTCATCGCCGGCACGTCGAGCGCGTGCGCCGCCCGCCAGAAGGCCGTGGCGCCCCGCATGTCGATGCCGAGATGGCTGAACGTGTACTCCATGAACCAGAGGTGCTTCGTGAGCCGCACGTTCGGGTCCGCGCCGGCGTCGAGCAGCGCCCGCATGACGTCCAGGTGCGTGGCCTCCTGCTGGAGGTACGCCTGCTGCTGCGGGTAGCGCGCCTTCGGCGCCCACTGCGTGTTGATCACCGCGAAGAGCGGCGTCGTACCGGCATGGCTCTGGAGGTTCGGATCCGCCCCGCGCTCGAGCAGATCGAACATCATGTCGAAGTGACCGTTCAGCGCCGCCATGAGGAGCGGGCTCGTCTGGTCGCCCGCGCTCACCTCGTTGATGTCGGCGCCCGCGTCGAGGAGCCGGAAGGCCACGTCCGCGTAGCCCTCGCGCACCGCGTGCAGGAGCGGTGTGAGGCCGCCCTGCGCCCCCACGAGGGCCGGATACGAGCTGTCGTACTCGTCTTCCGCCGGCTCGGCCGGGGGTGCCTCCGCGGCCGGCGTCTGCTCGGCGTTCCGGTCCGGCGTCGGGTTGTCGACCTGCTCCTGCGGGGGCGCGAAGGCCTCGCGCAGGGTGGCGCGGGAAGCCGCCACGGCCTCCTGCGTCACCGCGCGGGCCCGCTGCACGGCCGCCTGGATCTCCTGGGGGCTCGGGAGCCATCCCTCGCCACCGGCGGTGCGCCCGCCCCGGAACTCCTCGAGCGCCTGCGCGCGCGCCTGCTCGCCCGCCCGGTCCTGCGCGGCGGACTCCACCATGTCGATCACGTAGCTGCTCGCGTCGACGTCGGCGCCCGCCTCGAGCAGCAGGTCCACCGTCGGCAACCGCCCGCCCGACGCCGCGAACATGAGAGGGGTCTGCCCCCAGTGCTCCTCGCGCGCGTTGACGTCCGCGCCGTGCCTGATCAGCAGCTCGACCGTCTCGCTGCTCGCCGTGCCGGCGGCGAAGTGGAGCGGCTGCGCCCCGCCCGTGGTCGTCCGCGCGGACGGGTCCGCGCCGGCCTCGAGCAGCACGCGCACCACCCCGGCATCACCGCCACGCGCGGCGATGTGGAGGGGCGTGTAGGCCCCGAGCCGGGTCGTCACGTCCACGTTGGCCCCGGCACCCACCAGGAGCTCGGCCATGTCCGCCCGGCCGAGCTCCGCCGCCCAGTGGAGCGCGGTCATCCCGTCTCCCTGGGCGGCGTCGAGATCGGCGCCGTCCCGCACCAGGCGCTCGAGCGCCTGGAGATCGCCCCTCATCGCGGCGTCCGCCGTCGGCGACTCCGGCGGGGCTGCGCCCCACAGCAGGAGCGTCGCCAGCAGGGCGCCCAGGGCGTGACTCTGCAGTCGGTTCCTCATCGAGTCTCCTTGCGGCCCGTGCGGCTCAGCGGCCCATCGCGGCGGAGACCGGCGGCGCTCCGAACGAGAAGTCGCCGGTGCTGTCGCCGAAGCTGTCCATGTGATCCATGCCGAGGCGGTGCATCAGGCTCAGCATGACGTTCGCCATCGGCGTCCCGTCCGGCGCCTTCAGGTGCATGTTGCCGGGAAGCTGTCCGTTCGCCCCGCCGAGCACGATGAAGGGGCAGCGACGGTGGTTGTGGAGGTTCCCGTCCGCCATCGGCGAGCCGTACATGATCATCGTCTTGTCGAGCATCGTGCTGTCGCCCTCCTGGATCTTGCTGAGGCGATCCAGGAAGTACGGCAGCATGCTGACGTGGTACGTGTTGATCTTCGCGAAGTCGAGGACCCGCGCCTCCTGCCCACCGTGGTGCGAAGCCGGGTGGAAGGGCGTGTCGCTGCCGCTCTCGGGGTAGACCCGCGCGGAGGAGTCGCGGCCCATCTTGAACGAGAAGACGCGCGTGATGTCCGACTCGAAGGCGAGGGCCTGCACGTCGAACATGAGCTCGACATGCTCCCGGAAGGAGTCCGGCACGCCGGCCGGCGCCTCGGGCAGCTCGCGGGGCTCACCCGTGGAGTTCTGCGCCTCCACGAGCTGGATCCGCCGCTCGAGCTCGCGGACGTTCTCGAGGTAGCGGTCGAGCCGCGCCCGGTCGTTCGGGCCGAGCTCGCGCCGGAGCTCCCCGATGCGCCCGGTGACCCAGTCCAGGATGCTCGCGCCGGTCCGCCGCCGCAGGGCCCGCTCCTCCGGGGAGCCGCCCGCGCCGAAGAGCTGCTCGAACGCCACGCGGGGATCGCGGATCACCGGGAGGGGCTCCGTGGCCGAAGCCCAGCTGATCGAGTCCGTGTACACGCAGGTGTACCCGTACGCGCAGCCGCCCGACTGGTCGATGTTCTCGATGCAGAGCTGCATGGACGGGATGGGCGTGCCCTGCCCGTACTGCTGCGCGTACATCTGGTCGAGCGAGGTGCCGACGAACACGTCGGATCCCTCGGTCTGCTTCGGGTGCGCCTGCGTCAGGAAGACGGCGCTGGAGCGGAAGTGGTCACCGCCGATCTCCTTCGGCTCGAAGGCCTCGGCCATCCGCACGTCCGTGTTGCTCACGATCGTGAGGTACTTCCGCCACTCCTGGAGCGGCGACAGCGAGGTCGGACCGAGGTCGAAGTTGCTCCCCACCTCGGCGGGCGACCAGAGGTTCTGCGAGGCGCCCCACTCGTTGCACCCCGCCGCGCCGTGGACCATCTCGATCGCCACGAGCCGGGTCGCATCCAGCTCCGCGTTCGCGCCCACCCACCCGCGCCGGCCCGCGGGGGACATCGCGTCGAGGAAAGGCAGCGCGAAGGAGGCACCCATACCCTGGAGGAACGTCCGGCGAGGGAGGTGCTTTCCGGTGATGAATTGCATGTCAGGCTCTCCTGGCGGTTACCGCGAAATGATCGTGCTGGACTTCCACTCTCTCGTTGCTACTGCCGTTCCTACCGTTCCTGCTGCCGGCTCGTCGCCACGTCGGCGACCGCGCCGGCCTTCTGCATCCGGAAGGCGTCACTCTCGACGACCCCCTTGATGAAGGCGGACATCCGGTAGTCCTCCTCGGCCGCCCGCTCCGCGATCGCACGGATGGTCGGCTGGTCGTAGAACTCGGTCCGGCGACCGAGCGCGTAGGCCATCAGGTTGGACGTGAACGAGCGCACGAGGAGCACGTCCCGCTCCATCAGCGCGTCCAGCAGCGCCGTCGGGCTCGTGATCGGCGTTCCGTCGTACAGCTCACCCTCGGTGTTCAGCGGAACCCCGCCCTCCTTGATCCGCCACCGACCCGTGACGTCGTAGTTGTCGAGCGCGAGGCCGATCGGATCGATGAAGCGGTGGCACGCGTTGCAGGTCGGGTTCGCCCGGTGCATCTCCATGCGCTCCTTCGTCGTCAGCACGCGCCCTTCCTGGGACGCGTCCGACGTCTCCTCGAGCGGCGGCACCCCGGGCGGCGGCGGCGGCGGCGGCGTGCCCATGACGACCTCCATGATCCACTTGCCGCGCAGCACCGGCGAGGTCCGGCCGGCATGGGAGGTCAGGGTCAGGATGCTCGCGTGTCCGAGCAGGCCGCGACGCCGATCCTCGGGATAGTCGACCCGACGGAACGCGTCGCCGGTGACGCCCCGGATGCCGTAGTGGCGGGCGAGACGCTCGTTCAGGAACGTGTAGTTCGCCGTGTAGAGGTCGAAGAAGCTCCGATCCTCGCGCACGACATGATCGAAGAGGAGCTCCGTCTCCCGACGCATGTCGTTCTTGAGCTGCTCGTAGAAATCCGGATACATGAGGCGATCCGGATGCACCTTGTCGAGGTCGTCGAGCCGCAGCCACTGGGCGGCGAAGCGCGTCGCGAGCGCCTCGGACCGCGGGTCGTCGAGCATCCGGTCGATCTGCGCATCGAGGACCTCCGGATCGGAGAGCTTCTCCTCGGCCGCCAGGTCGATGAGCTGCTGGTCCGGCGGCAGGGCCCAGAGGAAGTAGGAGAGCCGCGAGGCGAGATCGATGTCCCGGATCGCGTAGACCTCCCCGACCTGGACGCCCTCGGGCGCCTCCTCGAAGCGGAAGATGAAGTCAGGGCTCGCGAGCAGCGCCTCGACCACCGTGCGGATGCCGACCTCGAAGCCGCCCTCGGCGTCCCCGAGATCGTAGAAGCCCATCAGCGCCTCGCGATCCTGGTCCGTGATCGGACGGCGGAACGCCTGCGGCGCGAGCCGCTCGATGATCCGGGCCGCGCAGGTGCGCTCCTCCGAGGGCTGCTCCGGGCGGCACGACAGGATCCGGGCGCGGCTCGGCGTCTCCGACACGCCGCTCACCTCGAACGGACCGTTCACGATCATGTCCTTCATGTGCGGCGGCGTCGTGAGACCGTAGCCGCTCACGCCGATCTGCCGGTCCGTCAGGGACCAGTCGTGCGGGGACAGGACGTCCTCGATCGGCCCCTCGTTCTGCTTGAGGAACGCGGCGGTCACGCGGTGCGGGCCCGCCGGTACGAAGACCGGCTCCTCGAACTCCATCATGACGCCGTTCGGGTCGGCCACCGACATCCAGCGGTCGAAGGCGATCACCGCCTTCCGCTCGCCGTCGATCGAGAGCTCGATGTCCTCGCCCTTGTACGTCCCGCCGTAGACGCCGCCCGTCGTGGTCGCCTCGAAGGTCATGCGGAACGTGTACTCACCGTCCGCCGGGAAGTTGTGGACCACGCTGATGCCGCCGCGCGTGCCGTAGGGCGCACCCTCGACGCGCTCCCACTGCGAGGCGTATCCGGGGTTCGTGTAGGTGACGGCGATGGCCGATGCGTTGGGGTTGCCCATCGCGAGCCGGCTGATCTCCGCCGCCGCGTTCATGTAGGAGTTGATGAGCGTGGGCGAGAGCAGCTGGACGTCGGCGATGTTGTCGAAGTTCGCGCTCTTCGTGTCGAGCGGGAGGTAGTCACCCGCGTCGATGTCCAGGTTCAGCAGCTCCTTCACCGAACGCGCGTACTCGGCCCGGTTCAGGCGCTGGAAGGTACGGCCGCCCGGGTTCGGATTCGCGAGCGCGACCTCGTCGATCTGCTGCTCGAGCGAAGCGGCGAGCGCCATGAGCGTGTCGCCGCCCGGCCGGCGGGCGCCCGGAGGCGGCATCATCCCCGCGCGCAGCTTGAGGATCACCTTCTCGCTGAGCGCGGCGGCGGTCTCGGGCGCGTCCGCGTCGTAGTCCTCGAGGGAGAGGTTGCCCTGGAGCCGGCGGTCGCTGTGGCAGCGGACGCAATACTCCTCGATCATCTCCGTGTTGGATTGGAGCACGGGGAGCGCGGCATCGTGCACGTCCGGCGGGGCGACGTCCCCCGTCGCCGGCGCCCCGGTCGGGGCGATGCCGCCGGAGTAGAAGATGAACGCGCCGATCGCCGCGAGCGTCACGGAGACTGTCTTCATTCCGCCTCCCCTGGGGCCTTGCAGGCACCCCGGCGGAGCGAGCCGATGGGCTTCCCTCGCCGCGGTGCGCGGATGCTGTCTGGTCCTGGTTCTCCGGCCATCCACGCGTCCTGCCGTGGGGGGCGGAGTCGTCGTTTCGTGTACCTTCGCGCACTGCTTGCATTATACCGGACCCGCACTCCCCGTGCCAGAACGGGTGACCGTCCGTGATCGTACGGAGCGCGAGCCGATACCCAGAGGACCCGCGACCCCCCGCAAACGTTGAGAGACAGGCGTCGCCGAGGGGGACGGGGGCACGGGAATTACCGGAGGTCGTGGCCTCCGGGGGCCCCCCGGGCGCTGGCGCCCGGCCCGGACGGGCGCGGGCCACCGTCGTGTGACGGCCGCCGCGCCCGGAAACGCCCCACCGCCGCACGCGCGACGGGGCCCGCCGACCTGGAGTCGACGGGCCCCGCGCCTGGCTCGGAGCGGCCGCGTCAGCCGCGCGCGCCCCTCACCAGCCCGGTCCCTGCCGGTCGAGCTCGTGGTTGCGCTCGTACTCGCGCTGGGCGGCGACGCGCTCCTGGCCCTGGGCCTTGTCCCGTTTCCGGGCGGCTCGCATGGCCAGGTCGCGGGTGCCGCTCGACTGGACGGCCGGCGTCGAGATCCTCCGCTCCACCTTCTCGCTGTCGCAGGAGGGGCAGCGGGCCTGCTCGTCACGCCGAACGAGCATCTCGAAAGCGTTCCCGCAACTCTGGCAGGAGTACTCGTAGATCGGTATGATGTCACCCTCCGCTGGAGTCACGTAACCGTTACCGACGCGGAAAGATAAAGGTCCGTCCGACCGGTCGGCAGCCGTCGCGACGCAACACCGCGCCGAGGCCGGGTGTAACGACCACGCGGCATCACGTACGCGCGACACGAACGTTGGAGGCAAGACACGATGGACACCCGCTCGATGCGCGCCCGGCTCGCTGGGGCCGCACTCCTCGCGGCGACGCTGGCGATCGGGGCCGCTCCCGCGGCAGCGCGCGCCCAGGAGGCGGTACAGGCTGCCCAACCGGGCACGCCCCAGCTCAGCGAGGAAAAGCTGCAGCAGTACGCCGCGCTGTTCACGGCGATCACGACGGCCCGCGACGAGTTCCAGGCCCAGAAGGCGCGCGTGCACGAGGAGCAGGCGCGCGACCGTCTCCGCCAGGAGATGGACGAGCGGCTCGCCGCGCTCTACCAGGAGCACGGGATGACCCAGGAGGAGTACGACAGCATCACCTTCCTCGTGAGCATCGACCAGGGCGCGCGCACCCGCCTCGATTCCATCCTCGCGGCCCGGGGTGGCGCGGGCGGCGGCGACGGAGACGGCACCGACCGCTGACCGCCGACCGCGGTCCTTCGCGGGGTCGCGACCCGCGGTGTGCCGAAAACGGAGGGGCCCGGGCTGCGACGCAGCCCGGGCCCCTTTCGTCGCCCCTTCGTGAACGCGCCCCGGGAGGACGCGCCCCGGCTCAGCAGGACTGGCAGTTGTGGTTGTTCTTGGCGCCCATGCTCTCGAGCAGGCGGATCGTCTCGGGGAACGGGCTGATGCGCTGCACGGGCCCGTTCGCCATGTCGACGGTGGTCTGCCCGCGGCGGCTCACCGCGAGCGGATCGGCACCCTTCTCCACGAGATAGAGGATCATCTCGTTGTCCCCGCGCGCCGCCGCGTGGTGGATCACGTTGTAGCCGTTGTAGTCACGGACGCCCACGTCGGCCCCGATCTCCTCGACCAGGTACCGCATGGCCGGCATCCATCCCTCCGGCACGTGCCGGTGGATGTTCGCGGCGAAGCCCTCTCCGTAGCCCACACCCGCGGCCGCGTGGATCGGGTAGACGCCCGGGCCTCCGTCCGGCACCGGCGGCAGCCCGGAGGGATCGGGTCCCTCCTCCCCGCCCCCGCCCCGACGCCGCCGCTCCGGCGGCTTCATGGTCGGGATGTTCGGATCCGCCCCGTGATCGACCAGGAGCTTCATCGCGTCGATGTCGAGCGCGTACGCGGCGCGCCAGAACGGGGTGGCGCCCATCCGGTCCACGCCGAGGTAGTCACCGCCCCAGGAGGTGAACCAGAGCTGCTTCACCAGGCGGACGTTCGGATCCGCGCCCCGATCCAGCGCCGCGCGCAGCACGTCCATGTACGTGGACCGCTGCTGCATGTAGTCCGCGGCATGCGGATGGCGGGCCTTCGGAATCCACTGCGTGTTGAGCGTGGTGTAGAGCACCCCGGCGCCGGAGTCGTTGCGCGCGTGCACGTTCGCGCCCCGCTCGATCAGGGCGAGGGCCAGGTCGAAGTGCCCGTTGATCGTCGCCATCACGAGCGGCGTCGTGCCGTCGCCCCCGCTGGCGAGCTCCAGGTCGGCGCCGGCGTCCAGCAGCTCCAGGGCCGCCTCCGCCTGGCCCTCGCGGACCGCCATCAGGAGGGGCGTCAGCCCCCCGTAGCCCCCGATGAGCTCCGCCTCGGACCACGAGCGCGGCTCGGGCTCGGCCGGCATCGGCCGGTTCCGCTCGCGGTCCACCGGCTTCGGCGGCGTCATCGCGACGCCGCGCGGGGCGTTGGGCGCCACGCCCGCGGCGCGCGCCTCCTCCTGCTTCCGCTGGTCGAGCGCGTCCTCCTCGGCACGCTTCGACATGTCGAGCACCCAGGCCATCGCGTTCGGGTCGGCGCCGTACTCGAGCAGGGCCGCGATCGTCGCGCTGCGGCCGCTCGCCGCGGCGAACATCAGCGGGGTCTGCCCCCACTCGGTCTCGCGCGCGTCGGGGTCCGCGCCGTGCTCGAGAAGCGCCCGCGCCGCGTCCGGGCTCGCGGCGAGCGCGGCGAAGTGCAGCGGGGTGGCCGCGCCCGTGGACGTGGGCGCGGACGGGGTGGCCCCGTGCTCCAGCAACGCCCGGACCACCTCGGTATGGGCACCTCGCGCCGCCAGGTGGAGCGGCGTGTAGGCGCCGAGCCGCGTGACCGCGTCGGGGCGCGCACCGGCGGCCAGGAGCGCGCTCGCGAGCTGCGCGTCCCCCCGCTCCGCCGCCCAGTGGAGCGCGGTCATGCCGTCCCCCTGCGCCTCGTTCGGATCGGCGCCCTGCTCGAGGAGCGCGCGCACCGCCGCGGCATCCCCGCGCATCGCCGCGTCGGCGACGGGCGCCTCCGGCGGCCCGGCGGCCGCGAGCATCAGGGCCGCGGCCAGCGCGGCGAGCGCGCGCCCCGGGAACGCGTGGCTGGCTCTTCTCATCCTCCTCCTCCGGCCGCTCAGCGGCGGCCCATGGCGGCGGCCGACGCGGGCGCGCCGAAGGAAAACTCGCTGGTGCTGTCCCCGAAGCTGTCCATCTCGTCCATGCCCAGCTTGTGCATCAGGGTCAGCATGACGTTCGCCATCGGCGTCCCGTCGGGGGCGCGCAGGTGGACGTTGCCGTCGAGCTGGCCGTTGGCCTTGCCCAGGACGATGAGCGGGCAGCGCCGGTGGTTGTGGAGGTTCCCGTCCGCCATCGGGGAGCCGAACACGATCATCGTCTTGTCGAGCATGCTGCTGCCGCCCTCGTCGATCGAGCGCAGCTTCTCCAGGAAGTACGGGAGCATGCTGACGTGGTACCGGTTGATCGTGGCGAAGTCGAGGATCCGCTCCTCCACGCCGCCGTGGTGGGAGGCCGGATGGAACGGCGTCTCGCTGCCGCTCTCCGGGTAGACCCGCGCCGACGCGTCGCGCCCCGTCTTGAAGGCGAACACTCGCGTCATGTCGGACTGGAAGGCGAGCGCCTGCAGGTCGAACATGAGCTGCATGTGCTCGGAGAAAGAGTCCGGCACTCCGGGAGGCGCCTCGGGCAGCTCGCGCATCTCGCCGCTCGTGTTCTGGGCCTCGATGCCCTGGATCCGCCGCTCGATCTCCCGGACGTTCTCGAGGTAGCGGTCGAGACGCTGGTGATCGTTCGGGCCCAGCTGGCTGCGCAGGGCCTTCATGTCGTCGTTGATCCAGTCGAGGATGCTGCTCGCGGTCCGCCGCCGGACCGCCCGCTCCTCGGGCGTGCCGCCCGCCCCGAACAGCATGTCGAAGGCGACGCGCGGATCCCGCACCATCGGCAGCGGCTCGGTGGGCGACGCCCAGCTCAGCGAGTCCGTGTAGACGCACGAGTAGCCGTAGGCACAGCCGCCGGACTGGTCCACGTTCTCGATGCAGAGCTGCATCGAGGGGATCGGCGAG
>CAZOYA010000054.1:0-19240 GCA_964583815.1 uncultured Gemmatimonadaceae bacterium
GGGCTCGCCGTCGTGCGCACGCTGGCGGACGGTCTGGGCGGGCGGGCCTGGGTGGAGGAGGCGTCGCACGGCGGCGGCGCGCGCTTCGTGGTGGAGCTCCCGCGGGCCGAGGCCGGACCCCCGGGCGGCGATGGGCGCGCGCCCGTCGCCGCGCGCGCTCCGGCGACCGATCCCTCGCCGACCTCGCGCCGGAGCGCCGCCGGAGCGGGCGGGCTTCCCGCATCCGAAGGAGGAAGCGCCCTTGGCGCGCATCCTGCTCGTTGAGGACAACGAGGACCTCGCGTTCGGGCTGCGCGCGACCCTCGAGTTCGAGGGGCACGACGTGGACGTGGCCGAGGACGGACGCGCGGCGAACGATCTCCTGGCGGAGCGCCCTCCCGACCTCGTCGTGCTCGACCTGATGCTCCCCGACGTGAGCGGCCTCGAGCTGCTCGGAGGCCTGCGCAAGGCCGGAGATCGCACGCCCGTGCTCGTGCTCACCGCGCGGGCGGAGGAAGCCGACATCGTGATGGGCTTCGACCGCGGCGCGGACGACTACGTCACGAAGCCCTTCAGCACCGCGGAGCTCCTCGCGCGCGTGCGCGCCCTGCTCCGTCGCGCCAACGGAGGGGGGGGCGTCGAGCGGCGCCTGCCGGTCTGGCGATTCGCCGACGTCGAGGTGAACCCCGCCTCGGGGACCGTGCTCCGCGACGGCTCCCCCGTCACGCTCACGCCCAAGGAGTTCGACCTCCTGGTCGCGCTGCTCCGCCGGAGCGGCGCCGTGGCCTCGCGCTCCGAGCTGCTGCGCGAGGTCTGGGGATACCAGAACGCCGAGATCGAGACGCGGACGGTCGACGTGCACGTGGCGGAGCTCCGGCGCAAGCTCGAGGACGATCCGGGGCGACCGGAGCACATCCTCACGATCCGGAAGAAGGGGTACCGGCTGCGCGCCTGACGCGGCCCCGTCCGTCCTCGGTGCGCCTCCCTCCCGCGCACGGGGCACGGCCCCTTACCAGATCCTTACACACCTCGTGGGAGCCGCGTACCCCGTTCCGCGCGCACCCCGCGTAGCTTGGAAGGTCAGGCGATTCTCCCAGCAGCCCGGGTACATCACGTTGCCGATCCCCAGGAATCCGAAGCGAGGCGCCATGGCGCGGCGTCCCCTTCTCGCGGGGGCGTCGCCGCTCCTGGCCGCGCTCCTCCTCCTCGCCTCCGCCACGGCCGCGCACGCGCAGGTGACCGGTCCCCTGCGGGTCTACCTGGACTGCCAGCGCTGCGACTTCGACTACCTGCGGGAGCGGATCCCCGTGGTCGACTACGTCCGGGACCCCGGCGTGGCGCACGTCCACGTCCTCGTCACCCAGCAGAACACGGCCGGGGGCGGCGACGAGCACACGCTCCGCTTCATCGGCCTGCAGGAGCTGGCCGGCAGGGCGGATACGCTGCGCTACGTCTCGCGGCAGACGGACACGGAGGCCGAGGTGCGGGCGGGGATGGCTCAGGTCCTCGGCATGGGGCTCGTGCGCTACCTCGCGCACGCACAGCAGACGGACGCCGTCGAGCTCGAGTTCCAGGAGCTGGACGCCGAGCCCGCCGAGCCCGGGGCGCAGGTCGTCGACCCCTGGAACCTGTGGGTCTTCCGCGCGAGCATGAGCGGCGAGGTCTCGGGCGAAACCCTGGAGCAATCCAGGTCCTTCGACGGCTCCTTCTCCGCGAGCCGGACGACGGAGGAGTTCAAGATCGACTTCAACTTCTTCGGCGAGCACGAACGCGACGAGTTCGAGTTCGACGACGGCGAGACGCGCGTCTCCAGCGCCACCTTCGTCAACGGCTCGGCCACCGCGGTGTGGAGCCTCGGCCCGCACTGGTCGTGGGGCTTCACCGGCGAGCTCGGACGGAACAGCCGCGCGAACCAGGACCTCTTCGCCACGGGCGGTCCTGCGCTCGAGTACTCCTTCTATCCCTACGCGGAGGCCACCAGCCGGCAGATCACGGCGCTCTACCGCATCGGGGCCGCTGCCTACCAGTACGCCGACACGACGATCTTCGGGCAGCTCGCCGAGACCCGCCCGCACCACAGCCTCGAGATCTCCGCCGATTTCCGGCAACCTTGGGGCGAGCTCGTGCTCTCCGTCGAGGGATCACACTACCTCGACGACATCGAGCAACACCGGGTGGACGTCTTCACCAATCTCGAGATCCGGCTCTTCCGCGGCTTCAACCTCGACATTCGCGGAAACGTCGCCCGCGTGAAGGACCAGATCTACCTGCCGATCGCCGAGGTGGACCTCGAGGACCGCCTCACGGGCCGCGTGGAGGTCGGCACCGACTACGAGTACTCGGTGGACGTCGGCTTCAGCTTCACGTTCGGCTCGATCTTCAACAACGTCGTGAACCCGCGGATGCGCACGGGCGGGCGGTTCGGCGGCGGAGGCGATGGGGACTTCAATTGACGGCCCGCGGGGCCGGCGGCCCTCGCGCGCGACGCCGCGGCGCGGTATCGTGGTCGCCTTTGGAACGGAGCCACCACGGCGCGCCGATCCGAGGCGCGCCCCAACCCGGAGAACACCACGTGATCGGAGCTCTCGTCCGGATGGGCCGGGGAGCCGCGCTGGCCGGAGCCGCGGCCCTCGCGCTCGGCATGCCCGCCCCGGCCTCGGCGCAGGACGCGCCGCCCGCGGTCACCTATCGGCAGAACGTCATGCAGGCCATCCGCACGAACGTGGCGCAGCTTCGCGCCGTGGCGGAGGTCGGGCACCCCACGCACACCGTGCACTACGCGCGGGCGCTCTACGGGCTCGGCGAGATCCTCGGCGACGCCTTCCGGAACGGCTCGGCCGAGGGGTCGGGCGCGCTCCCGGCCGTCTGGCAGAACCATGCGCAGTTCGAGGAGCGCGTGGCGGCGTTCCGCACCGCGACCGCGCACCTGCTGGAGGCCGCGGAGATGCGCAACCAGTCCGCCATCCAGCAGGCCGTCCAGGAAGTGGGCGGCACCTGCGGGGCCTGTCACCAGGTCTTCCGCGCCCGGACGAACTGATTCGGACCCCGGTCCGGTTCCGCCCCACCTCCGGGGCGGGACCGGCCGGTCACCCCTCGAAGGCCGCGAGCACCTCCAGCACGCGGTCGATGTCCGCCTCGGTGTGGTCGGCCGCCACCTGCGCGCGGATCTCCTCGTCACCGCGCGGCACCACCGGGTAGGCGAGCCCGGTCACGAGCACCCCGTGCTCGAAGAGGTGACGCACCAGCGCCCCCGTGCGCGCGGTGTCCCGGATCATGAGCGGGACGACCGGATGCTCCCCCGGGATCGTCTCGATGCCGATGCGGCCGAGCCCCTCCTCGAACCGCCGCGTGAGGGCACGTAGCCGCTCGAGCCGGCGCCGTCCCTCCTCCGAGTCCACGATCTCGACCGCGCGGAGCGCCGCGGCGGCCTCCCCGACGGTGATCGGGTTGGAGTAGATGTACATCGGGGCGGTCTCGCGCAGGAACCGCACGAGCGCGGCGCTCCCGGTGACGTATCCGCCGTTCACGCCGAACGCCTTGCCGAGGGTCCCCACGAGCACGTCGCACGGCCCGCTGCCGGTGTGCTCCTCGGTGCCGCGGCCCGTCACGCCGAACGCGCCCACCCCGTGGGAGTCGTCCACGACGGATACCACGTTCTCCGGATAGGCCTCGTCGTGCGCGCGGCACATCTCCAGGATGCGGTCGAGCGGCGCGTGGTCCCCCCGCATCGAGAAGATGCCGTCGGTGACCACGACGGCCCGGCGCGCGCGCCCCCGCCACTCGCCGAGGGCCCGATCGAGCGCCTCCACGTCGTTGTGCGGGTAGATCGCCTTCCCGGCCGGACGCGCGAGCCGCATCGCGTTGATGATGCAGTTGTGGTTGAGCTCGTCCGAGATCAGGACCGTCTCGTCGGTCACGAGCGGCGTGATCGTCGACACGACCGTCGCGTACGCCGAGGAGAAGGCCATCGCGGCCTCGCGCCCGTGGAAGGCCGCGAGCCGGCGCTCGAGCTCCACGTGGTGCCGGTACGTGCCCGAGATGAAGCGCACCGCGCCCGGCCCGGCGCCGAAGCGCGCCGTGGCCTCTTCCTCCGCGCGGATCACCTCGGGATGCAACCCGAGCCCCAGGTAGGAGTTGGAGTTCATGCGGATGAACTCCTTCGCGCCCTGCCCCTCGAGGAGGAAGCGCGGCCCCCGGTCCCCCGCGGACGGCCTCACCTCGACCACGACCGTCTCGGCGCCCTTGGCGGTGCCCGCGCGCTCCAGGCCCCGGACGTGCTCCTCGAGGACCTTCCCCAGCCGATCCGTCGGCATGCGTGCTCCTCTCCTCTCGTCGCGTGGTGGGGGTCCGTCAGCCGCGCGCGGCGACCGCTCGGCCCACGTGCTTCAGCATGTCGACCGTCATGCGGGGCAGGTCGTACTCGGGCCGCCAGCCCCACTCCTCCCGGGCCGGGCCGTCGTCGATGCGGATCGGCCAGGAGTCGGCGATGGCCTGCCGCACCGGGTCGATCTCGTACTCGAGCCGGAAGGCCGGCACGTGCCGCCGGATCTCGGCGCCGAGGCACTCCGGGGTGAGCTGCATGGCCGTCACGTTGAAGGCGTTCCGGTGCGTGAGGCGCGCCCCGTCGGCCTCCATGAGCTCGATGATCGCCCGGATGGCATCCGGCATGTACATCATGTCGAGCTGCGTGCGGGGGCCCAGGAAGCAGGTGTAGCGCCCGCTCCGGGCCGCCTGGTGGAAGATGTCCACCGCCCAGTCGGTCGTCCCCCCGCCCGGCGGCTGCCCGTACGAGATGAGCCCCGGGAAGCGCAGACCCCGCGTGTCCACGCCGTGCCGGAGGTGGTAGTAGTCGCAGAGGAGCTCGCCGGCGACCTTCGTGATGCCGTACATCGTGGACGGCCGCATGACGGTGTCCTGGGGCGCGGGATCGCGCGGCGTGGCGGGCCCGAAGACGCCGATCGAGCTCGGCGTGAAGAGCGCGCACGACCGCTCGCGGGCGACCTCCAGCACCGCTTCGAGGCTCCGCATGTTGACGCGCCACGCCAGGAGGGGATCCCGCTCGCCCGCCGCCGACAGGATCGCCGCCAGGTGGAAGACCGTGTCCGCGCGGTGGCGGACGGCGGCCTCGCCGAGCGCGCCCGCGTCGGTCGCGTCGAGCACCGCGCAGGGGCCCGACTCCGCGACCTCGGGGAGCAGGGGGCGGAGGTCCGTCGCGAGCACGCGGGAGGATCCGTACAGCTCCCGCAAACGGGGGACGAGCCAGGCGCCGATCTGGCCGCCGGCGCCCGTGACGAGAATCCGCTTCAACGTTCCTCCGGGATGGCACGAACCTCCGGAGGGCCGGGGCCCGTCCGGGTGCGGGGTCGCCAATGTAGGGAGGGGTCGCGGGAGCGGCCAATCCGGAAGGGCGAGCGGGACGCCGGGGGGCGCGCGATCGGCGCCGCCGACCGGCGTCCCGCCCGCCTCACTCGGCGGAGAGCGCCTCCACCGGGGAGCGGCGGGAGGCCCGCCACGCGGGCAGGGCCGCCGCCCCCGCGGACACCAGCAGGAGCACCGCGACGGTCGTCACGAGCGTGCGCGGATCGGTCGCCTCGACGTGGAAGAGGAACCGTTCCAGGATCCCGCCGGCGAGGACCGCGGCGCCGCCGCCCACGACGATGCCGAGCGCCGCGAGCGCGAGCCCCTGTCCGATCACGCGGCCCGCCACGTCGACCGCCCCCGCGCCCAGCGCGCGGCGCACCGCGATCTCCCGCGCGCGCCGACCGACCGCGAAGGCGAGCACGCCGTAGATGCCCACGCAGGCGAGGATCACGGCGATCGTGCCGAACAGCCCCATCAGGAGGGCCGCGAAGCGCGGTGTCGCGGTCTGCTGGCCGTAGGCCTCCTCGAGCGTGCCCTCCTCGAAGACCGGCACGTCCGGATCCAGCTGCCGCACGACCTCGCGCACGGCGCCCGGCGTGCCGCCCGCGGTCCCGTCCACCCGGTAGGAGATCTCGAGGGTGCGCGAGGGCACCCGCGCGAGGGGGAAGAAGACGTCGGGGCTGTTCGGCTCGGCCATCATGTCCTGCGTGAGATCTCGGTAGCGGACGTTCTCCACCACCCCGACGACCTCCGCGAGGTTGTCCGGGTCGGACGGGGGCCCGACCCAGAAGCGCAGCCCGAGCCCCACGGGCTCCTCGGGGAAGACCCGGTCCACGAACGCTTCCGTCACCACGACCGGCAGCGGCGCCCCGGACTCGTCGTCCTCCCGCCCCAGGAAGCGGCCCTCGCGGAGCTCCACGCCGAGCTGCTGGAAGTACCCGGGGGTGACCGCGTGCCGGTGATAGCGCACGAGGTCCTCCGGAAGGTCCTGGCGGGCGACGTACGACCCGCTGGAGCGGCCCCGGAAGGGGAAATCCGACGACGCGGCCGCCGTCGACACGCCCGGGACCTCGCGCACGCGGCGCAGGATCTCGTCGACGAACGTCCCGAGCGCCGCCTCGTCCGGGTAGCGGGCGCGCGGCGGCTGCACCCGGAAGACGTGGACGCCCTCGACGGCCATCCCCGGATCCACGGCGAGCTGGGCGCGGAAGCTGCGCGCGAGCAGCCCCGCCCCGACCAGGAGGAAGAGTGCGAGCCCCACCTGCGTGACGACGAAGGCCCGCTGCGCGCGGGAGCCGGTGCCGGTCACCCGGGCGGCCCGGAGGGCGCCCGCCAGGTCCCCGCGGCCGAAGGCGAGCGCCGGCGCCACGCCCGCGACGACGCCCACGAGAAGCAGCACGACCAGGGTGAAGACGAACACGCGCACGCTCGGCGAGGGCACGGCGTAGAGGGGAAGCACCCCCTCGGGAATCCACGCCGCGATGATGCCGAGACCCCGCACGGCCAGCGCGAGCCCGAGCATCCCGCCGAGCGTGGCGAGGACGATGCTCTCCACGAGCGCCTGCGACGCGAGCCGGCGCTGTCCTGCGCCGAGCGCCCGCCGCACCACGAGCTCCCCCGTGCGGGCATGCGCGCGGGCGAGGAGCAGGTTGGCCACGTTGGCGGCCGCGACCAGGAGCAGGAGCGCGCCCGCGCCGAAGAGGATCCACAGCAGGCGCCCGGTGGTGCCGAGATACCCTTCGCGCATCGGGATCACCTGCGCGAAGCGGTCCTCGTGCGTGTCGGGGTGGAGCGCCTGGAGCTCCCGCGCGATCCCGTCGAGCTCGGCCTCGGCCCCGGCCGCGGTCGCTCCGGGCACGAGCTTCCCGACCACCGGCAGAAACCGCGAGCCCCGGGACTCCAGCAGCTCCGGGGAGCCCACGAGCCCGATCATGGAGAGCGGCACCCAGAGCTCCGTCTCGAGGCCGGCGCCGGCGAAGCCCTCCTCGAGCACGCCGACCACCTCCATCGTGCGCTCGTCGATCGTGAAGGTCCGGCCGATCACGCTCGGATCCCCCGCGAACCGACGCTCCCACAGGCCGTGGGAGAGCACCGCCACCGGGAACGCGTCCGGCGTCGCGTACTCCTCCGCGGTGAACGTGCGCCCGAGCGCCACCCGGGCGCCGAGGAGCTCGAAGTACCCCTCGCTCACGAGCTCCATGGTGACGCGCTCCGCGACCCCGAAGGGCTGGGAGAACGTGACGGTGTTCACGTCGTAGCCGACCATGGGATCGATGGCCCGGCTCCCGGCGCGCCAGTCGCGGAACTCGGGGATCGACGCCATGCGCACGGCCCGCTGCCCGTCCTGGAGCTGATAGCCCTCCACGAACACGAGCCGGTCGTGGTCGGGAAAGGGGAGCGCGCGGAGCACCGCGGCATCGAGCACCGAGAAGATCGCCGTGTTGCTCGCGACCGCGATGCCGATCGTGAGCACCGCCACCGCCGCGAATCCGCGGCTCCGCGCCAGCCCGCGCATCGCGTACCGGACGTCCCGCCCCAGCTCGCCCATCGTCCACCTCCCTCTGGATCGTCCACCCTTTCTTCGCGCTTCCCGCGCGAGCCTTCGCTCCACCCCGCTCCGGTCCCCGAAGCGGCGCTCGGCCTCGCGACGCGCGGCTTCGGGAGTGAGTCCCGCACGCTCGAGCTCCCCCGCCAGCAGGTCGAGATGCAGCTCGATCTCCTCCCGGATGTCCCCTCCGGGATCGCCCCGCAGCTCGCCCGGGGACGGCTCGCGGCGGAACGGCCAGCGGTCCATGGTCGCGCCCCCGCCGCCGCTCAGCTCCCGGGGGCGCCGTCGAGGATCGTGCGCACGGCCTCGGCGTACTCGAGCCAGCGCGCCGACTCGGCGTCGAGATGCGCCGCGCCGTCCTCGCTCAGGCGGTAGAACTTGGCCCGCCGGCCCGTCTCCGTGCGGCCCCAGGCCGACTCCAGGAGGCCGCGGCGCTCGAGCCGGTGCAACGCGGGATAGAGCGCGCCCTCGTCGACGTCGAGAACGCCTTCGGTCCGGTCGCGGAGGGCCTTGCCGATCGCGTAGCCGTGCAGCGGGCCCACACGGACGGTGCGCAGGACGAGGATATCCAGCGTGCCGGTGAAGAGATCGCTTCCGCCCATGCCGCCCCTCGCTTCGTCGCGGGACCAACCGTCCGGGGGAAGGCCCGCGAGAGCCGCCGGGCACCTCACCCACCCCTCGTTCGAACAAGTATCGCCCGATGCCTCGCTCGGCAAGGGGTCCATCTTCGCGGCGGAGGTCTAACGCACGAAGGGCCGTGGGGCGATCGCCCCACGGCCCTCGTGGCCTGCGGTCCTACCCCCGCCGTCAGCCGGTCGCGGCCGGGACGTTCGGGTTCGCATCACGCTCGGCCGCCGGAATGTCGAAGCAGTACGAGCGCGGGTTCGCGCTGAACAGCGGCGTGAGGTCCTCCCACGGCGTGGGCGGCTCCGTGCCGAGTGTGCCGCCCGACCCGTCGGTCGACCAGCGGCGCTCGTCCGGACGCCGCCGACCCTCGAGCCAGAGCTCGATGGCCCGCTCGCGCTTGAGCGCGGTCCAGGCGGCGTCCGCGTCCCCGCCGGCGGGGATCGCGTCCATCGCCACGCCGGCCCGCGTCCGCACCTCGTTGATGAGCGCGATCGCGTCGGCCGGCGCCCCACCCTGCTGCAGGATCGCCTCCGCCATGATCAGCCGCATCTCCCAGTAGTCGGCGAGATCCATCGACGACGTACGACCGGTGTACTTGCCCTGGTTGCTCCACGGCACCTGACCGAAGCCGTCGAGGCTGCCCACCGTGAACTCGTTGTCCGGATGATCCTCGATGTACGGCACGCGCGGATCACCCGTGTTGATGGCGTAGTCCTTGTACCAGGTGAAATCGAGCGAGTACGAGGAGTAGGGCGTGTAGGCGTTCGCCCAGAAGATCGCGTTGTAGTACGCCTGCTCGTCGTCGTCGAACGGCTGGCGGAACGCGAAGGTCGGGTCCGTGACCGCGGCCGCGTCGGCCGCTGCGTCCGCCCAGTTCCCGAGCCAGACGTGCGCCGCGGCGCGTCCCGCGAGTGCCGCGAACCGCTGGTTGTCGTTCGCCGCGTATCCGAGCGCGGCCGTGAAGTTCGCCACGGCGCGCTCGAAGTACGTGGTCGTGCCCTCCTCGAACGTGCCGGGCTGGTCGTCGACTTCGGGGTTGGTGCCCCCGATGACCGCGTCGCACCACCATTCCCCGAGCACCCGGTAGGCGTAGCCGGCCCAGATGTGCGCCTGCCACATCAGGTCGTCCGAGGCGCCCACTTCGGTGAAGCGGGCGATCGCCGTCTCGGCGATGAACCGGGCCTGCTGCGCGTCGTTCCAGTACGCGGCGCTCTCGTCGGACGAGCCGGCGGTCTCGGGCGGGATGTGCCCGCCCTGGATGATCACGTCGTGGCCGGCCGCGCCGGTCTGGCCGCCGGGGAAGATCTCCCGGCCGATCAGCGCCATCGTGTAGCTCCCCTCGCCCACGAGCTCCGTCATCCGGCGCACCGCGCCGGTGACGAGCGCCTGCTGCGATTCCGGCTCCGCGACCAGTCCCTCGTCGGATACCGGGCCGGGGTTCGTCACCTCGCAGCCGGAGAGCCCGGCCACGCCGAGCACCCCGAGCAGGAGGGTCCTCCTTCCGAAGCCTCTCATCTCTCGCGCCCCCATCAGAACGTGACCCGGAGTGAGATCCGGAAGGTGGCCGGACCAGGCAGGCGCTCGGTGGCGTCACCGATCGCGTCGGTCGTCGCCGCGGCGTTGCTCGGGATCTCGGCGTCGTACCACGGGATCTCGCGGTACCAGTCCCAGATGTTGTTGAGCGCGAGCGTGAGCGTCGCGTTCGAGATCCGGTCCGGGAACGCGAATCCGACCGGGATGGTCGCGGTCACGGTGCGGAGCTTGAAGTAGTCCGCGTCCATCCAGTAGTCCTCGCCGCCCGACGGCGAGCACCGCTCGCGCCAGAGGTTCGGCGTGTCGTCACGCAGGACCGGGTTGTCCCACTGCACGTAGTACGGCGCGCACAGAGGCGAGCGGACCGAGCGGTCCACCGCGATCGGGTTGACCTCCATCATGTTCCCCCCGCGGTACTCCCCGCGCGCGGTGAGCGTGATGTTGCCGGGGGTCCGCAGGGTGAGGCTCGGCGTGATGAAGTGCGTCGGGAGCTGCGGGCCGATGATCTGGTCCGCGCCGTTGTCGACGTACGTCCAGGTTCCGTCCACGCCGTCCGGGTTCGCGACCCGGCGGTCGTAGTTCACCGGCACCGGCTGGCCCTCGATGATGCGGCCGCCGAGCGCGTCGAAGTCGGCGATGCCGCCGATGTCGATGACCTCGGACTTGTTCGTCGTCACGCCGAGGCCGACGTCGATACCCCAGTCCGAGCCCTGCACCAACGCTGCGTCCACCTGCAGCTCCACACCCTGGTTTCCGAGCGTGCCGACGTTCTGGAGCTGGCTCCCGGTGAAGCCCTGCGACGGGATGCTCGTCACCTCCATGAGGGCGTCGTTCGTCTTCTGGTTGTAGTACGTGAAGACCACCGCCAGCCGGTCCTCGAACCACGCGCCGTCGAAGCCGAGCTCCCACTCCGCCGTCACCTCGGGGCCGAGGTCCGGGTTGCCGAGGTTGTCCGGCACGAACGCCGGGATCCCGGCGAAGCCGACGCCCTCCCAGGTGCGGATCGCGTCGAAGGCGCCGGGCGCCCGGCCGGACTGGCCGTACGCGGCGCGCAGCTTCAGCGAGCCGAGACCCTCGCCCCAGAAGTCCTCGTCGCTCACCACCCAGGACCCGCTGACCTTCGGGTAGACCTGGAGGCCGAAGCCGGAGCCGAACGCGCTGTTGCCGTCCACGCGCACGCCCGCGGTGATGAAGTACTTGTTGCTGATGTCGAAGACGTTCTGGAAGAAGAAGCCGGCGTTCCAGACCTTCTCGCGGTCCTCCTGCGCGTACGTCAGGGCCGCGGAGGTGATCGTCGGCTGGGCCACGCCGGGGAAGTCCTCGCCGTACGCCCGCACGCGACGCTCGTCGTCACCGACCGCCTGGCCACCCCAGGAGAAGTTCGAGCGGATGGCCTCGGTGATGCCGAACGAATAGGTCCCCACGTAGTCGAAGGTGAGGAGCCGGCTCTGGAACATGTCGTTCGTGAGCGAGCCCTGCGGGTACTGCTCGAAGCCGAAGTTCCGGAGGTTCCGGCCTTCCTGCTGCGTGAAGTCGTAGCCGACCGTGAACCGGTTGGTCAGGTCCGTGATCGGCGTGTAGGTGAGCGTCAGCCCCGTCGTCAGCCGCTCGACCTCCTGCTGGATGTCGTATTCGAGCGTGGTGGCGATCCGGCGGGGGTCGGCCGTCTGGAAGTAGTTACGCTCCTGCCGGAACGCGTTCAGCGTCACGCCCTGGGCATTGTTCGCCGTCGACGTGTTCTGCTGCCACTGCTGCGAGTACCCCGTGTTCCACTGGATCTGGAGGTTGTCGATCGGGGTCATCGTGAAGTTGCCCCGGAAGTTGTACCGCTCCAGCTCGTCCCGTGGCAGGATGTAGGCGTCGTCCTGGTACTCGCCTGAGATGAAGTACTGGAGGTCCTGGCCGCCGCCGCGGACGGAGAGGCTGTAGTTCTGGGTCCACATGGAGCCGGGCCACGAGCAGCTTCCGGTCTCGCTGCTGTTCACGCCCTCCCAGCGCGGATCGTCCGTGACGCAGGGCTCGGACAGCTCGCCGCCGTCGTAGCCGCCGCCCCACCAGGCGTCGCGCATGAAGTGCTCCATGCCCAGGTAGTTCATGCCGTTCACGCTGAACTTCTGGATCCACCCCGTGCCCTGCTGCACCTCGGCCGTCCAGACCGGGGCGCCCGTCGAGCCGCGCTTCGTGAAGATCTGGATCACGCCGGCCGACGCCTCGGTTCCGAACAGCGTCGTGGCCGCGGAGCCCTTGATGACCTCGATCCGCTCGATGTCGTTCGGGTTGATCTGGTCGAGGGGGCTCACCGACACCCGCGCGCCCCGGCCGCTCCCCGTGTCGAGGCTGTTCACGATCGGGAGCGGATCGCTGCGCATCCGAACGCCGTCGACGTAGATGATCGGCTGGTTCGTCATGGAGACGCTGGAGTTGCCGCGCAGCCGGATCTTCTTGCCCTGACCGGCCTCCGCGCTCCCGCCGATGATGTCCACGCCCGGCGCCGCGCCCTGCAGCAGGTCCGTCACCGCGACGGGCCGCTCGGGCACGTCGGCGACGTTGATCTGCGTGATCGCGTTGCCGATCTCCCGGCGGCGCGCCGCGCCCGCCGTCCCGGTCACGACGATCTCGTCGAGGCCGAGCGCCTGGCTGCCGAGGGAGAAGTCCACCGTCGCGGTGCCGCCGGCGGTGACGTTGACGGACTCGGTCGCCGAGGCGAAGCCGATCCGCTCCGCCCGGACCTCGTACGTGCCCGCGGGCACGTTGAGGATGAGGAACCGTCCGTCGGCCCGGCTGAGGGTGCCGAGCTCCTGCCCCACGAGGTAGACCTGGACTTCGCTGAGCGGACCGCCCGACTGGGCGTCCGTGACCCGGCCGGTGATCTGGCCGGTCTGAGCCTGAACCGCAGGCGCGGTGAGGCCCAGGAGCGCGAGGACCGCGAGGGCGAGCGCGAAGCGCACGCCTGGCGACCTCCGTGTGCCCGTTGGCCGGGCATCGTACACCGGTGACTTCATGGAAGCCTCCTGGGTTGGGGTGTACCGGCAACACGTCGCGTCTCCGGCCTGGCGGGGCCGGAGCTCCATCCGCCTGCTCGCGCTTCTGTCGATTTGAAACGGGGTGGTGCTTGGGTGCTGCTCCTCTGGACACGGCGGAACCTTCCGCCGGCGTGCAAGTACGGGCGGACCGGCGCATTCCCGGCTCAGGCGAGAATACGGGTCGGAATCCCCGGACGTCAACAATCCCGATCGGTCGGTTGTCCGAGCCTGGTGCCTCAGGCCACGCCGAAGGCGGGCCACCACCTCGCGAGCGCGAATCCCAGCGCCACGAGAACGGCCACGAGCAGCACCGATGCCGCGAGGCCCATCACGGCCATCGTGCGGAGGTTCACGCCGTAGCCGGCCGCCACCGCCGGCCCCCCCGACGAGGACGGCAGCACGAGCCCGCAGTTGCCGATCGCGGTCACGACGTAGACGAACGGCACCGGGTTGATCCCGAGGGACTGGAACGTGCTGATCGTGACGGGCACGACGATCGCGATCGCGGCCGTGTTGCTCGTCACCTGCGTGATGACCATCGTCAGCACGCCGAAGACGAGTACGGCAGTGAAGCCGCCACCCCCCGCCCACGGCACCAGGAGATCGGCGAACGCCGCAGCGGCTCCGGAGTCGTCCAGGATCCGGCCGAGCGCGATCCCGCCGGCGAACAGGTAGAAGAGCCCCCAGTACATCTTCTCCTGCGCGAACGGCCACGTGATCAGCGGGCCGCGGCGCGTGCGGATGGCGAAGCTCGCCACCGCGAGCGTGACGAAGGCGAAGGCGGGCGTGAGCCCGGGCACCTGCTCGTCGAACAGCGGCCGACCGAACGCGAGCGCGCAGGCGACGCCGAAGAGCACGAGCCCCCACTTCTCCTCCGCCTTCATGGGCCCCATGCGCCGGAGCTCCTCCCGGAACCATCCCTTCGAGCCGGGGAGGCTCGTCGCCTCCGGCTTCATGGCGAAGCGCAGGAAGAGGAACATCACGAGCACGATCGCGAGGGTGAGCGGCAGGAACCGGGTCACCCACGTCAGGAACAGGAACTCGCGCCCCGTGATCGACTCCTCGATGAAGCCCACGGTGAGCAGGTTGGGCGCACCTCCGAGGGGCGAGGCCGCCCCGCCCGCGCTCGTGCCCCAGGCGACCGCGAGCACGAGCGTCGTTCCGATCCGGCTGTTCCACAGGTCCTCGATCCCGATCGAGCGGAGCATCGCCACCACGATCGGGATCATCGTCGCGGCCACGATCGTGTTGGGGAGCACGCCGGAGAGCGCCGCGCTCACGAGGAACCAGACGAGGATCTGACGGGTCGCGCTCGTGCCCACGCCGAGGAGCGAGGCGAGCCCGATGCGGCGGTCGAGCCCCCACTTCACCCACACGCTCGTGAGGATGTTCGCGCCGAGCAGCAGGAGGATCGTGTCCTGCGCGTACGAGGACGCCACGCGTTCCGTCGGGGCCAGCCCGAAGACGGCGGCGACCGCCAGGGGCAGGAGCCCCGTCACGGCCAGATGGACCGGCCGCGTGATCCACCACCACGCCATCCACGCGAGGAGCCCCATCGCCCCCCGGGCCTCGAAGGGCAGCCCGCCGAGGGGCAGGAGCACGAGGAGGGCGAACGCCGCCGGACCGGCCAGCAGGTGGACGAGCCCCCCCGCGTCGGGCGCCGCGGGTGCCGACGCGGCGGCGGGCCGGCCGCCGCCGGACCCCGCCCCGGGGGCGGGGGGCGCACCGCCACGGTCGCCTGCCCCCGTCCGCGCCCCGGCGTCGTGCTCGCGCGCAGGGGCCCCGGCGTCCGGGGCCGTCGCCGACGAAGTGGATCCGGTCTGCGGCTGCTCGTCGCTCACGCGATCTCCCGGCTGCTGGTGCTCCTCGCGCGGGCGCGGCCCGCTCCCGCCGTTCGCGGGCGTGGAGCGGGCACCATAAGCCGCGCCGGGGCGATGGCGAAAGGACGAACGACGGGGGCGGCCCGGCGGAGGGCTCCGGCCCCGGGGCGGCCGCTCGTCCGCCGGACGTCGCCACGGGCGCCGCGGGCTAACATCGGGGACGAGTTGCGCGTCTCATGTAGGTAGCAGGTACGCGGGCCGGCGGTCGACCGACTCCCGGATCCGACGGACGGCGGCGCCCGTGCGGCGTCCGCCTCCTCCCTCGAGAGCGCCTTCCATGAGATTCGCCGCCCTTCGTCGTGTCGCGCTGGCGGTGGCCGTGCTCGCCGCCGCCCCGACGCTGTCGTTTCCCGATGCCGTCGCCGCGCAGGAACCCGCCACCGGGCAGGTGCTCGGGACCGTCCGCGACGCGGGCAGCGGACAGCCCCTGGCCGGTGCCGACGTCGCGCTCCTGCTCGCGAGCGACTCGTCGGTGGTGCGCACCGGGGTGACGAACGCGGCCGGTCGCCTGCTCTTCACGGGTGTGGCGCCCGACCGCTACGTGGTCCGGATCTCCAGCCTCGCGTACGAGACCGTCCTCACGAGCCCCTTCGACCTCGCCCCGGGCGCGCAGCACAACGTCGGCGTGCTGGGCCTCGCCGTGGAGGCGCTCGAGCTCGAGGCGATCGACGTCACGACCGACCGTCCCGTGGTGACCTTCGAGCCGGACCGGACGAGCTACGACGTGACGGCCATGCCGGGCGCCGAGGGCGTGGCGGTGTCGGACCTCTTCCGCGGCATGCCCGAGCTCGAGGTCGACCTGGACGGACAGGTGACCATGCGCGGCGCCCGCACGCAGATCTACATCGACGGGCGGCCCGCTCCGATGAACGGGCAGTCGCTGACGGCGTTCCTCGAGCAGTTCCCGGCCGAGAACATCGAGCGCGTCGAGATCATCGACAATCCTTCGGCGCGCTACCGGGCCGAGGGGTCCGGCGGCATCGTGAACATCGTCCTCCGGGAGGGCGTGGAGATCGGCCTCACGGGCGTCGCCTTCCTCAACGCCGGCACGAGGGGACAGCTCGGCGGCGGGGTCCGCGGCACGCTCCAGCGGGGCCCCTGGACGTTCAACAGCGGCCTGAACGTGAACCGGTCCGACCGGGAGTCCTCCGGCTTCGACCTGCGCCAGAACCTCATCGCCGATCCGACGAACTTCGTGCAGCAGGACTCGTGGTCCAGCCGCGACGGGTACTCGGGCAACCTCGACCTGGAGGTCCGCTACCAGCCCACGGACCGCCTTCGGCTCTGGGTCGGCGGACGGGTGAACGCGAGCGACGACAGCTCCGAGGGGCTCACGACCACGACGCGGATGGACGAGCTGCGGAGCCCGACGTCGATCTACCGGCGCGCGTCGGCGCTCGACGGGGGCGGCGTCTCGGGGCGCTTCCAGACCGGGCTCACGTACGAGTGGGAGCGGCGACGCCACGAGCTGGAGATCGAGCTCGACGTCGACCGGAGCCGCCAGGACGAGGAGACGTGGGAGGAGCTCGAGGAGATCATGGCTTCCGATCCCGACGAGCTCCCCGCCGACCTCACCTTCGAGGACGAGCGCGAGCGGGAGGGGGAGATCACCTTCGAGGTGGACTACACCCGCCCCTGGACGGAGGAGGGCCGCTTCGAGGTCGGCTACCACCTGGACGCGAGCGACACCGGCAGCGACCGCCTGCTGCGCCTCACCCAGAGCGGCACCCCGGCGGAGAGCCAGCTCGGGTTCGACCACGCCCAGACCTTCCACGCGCTCTATCTCACGCTGCAGCGGCAGCTCGGCCTCTTCGGCGTGCAGGTGGGGCTCCGCGGCGAGCGCGCCGACACCCGCTTCGAGACGCCGGACGGGCAGGTCTTCGAGAACGACTACTACAGCCTGTTCCCCAGCGCGAGCCTGTCCGCCCGCATCGATCAGCAGCGGCAGATCCGGCTCTCGTACTCCCGGCGGATCGGGCGGCCGGACAGCAACGTGCTCAATCCGATCGACCGCTCCACCGATCCGCTCAACCGTCGGGTGGGCAATCCGTACGTGGAGCCGGAGTACACGCATTCGGTGAGCCTCGACGTGTCCTGGAACACCCCACTCGGGCGGCTCGGCCTCGCGCCCTACTACCGCCGGAGCGAGAACGGCTGGGCGCAGATCACCCAGGTCGACGAGAACGGCGTCTCGACCCGCACGTGGGACAACGTGGCGTCCGAGGAGCGCTACGGGGCGAGCGTCACCGCGTGGATGCGCCGCGGCGGTCGGGTGAGCGGCTTCGTGTCGCTGGAGGGCTCCCGCCAGGTGCAGGACGCGACGAACCTGTCCGAGGACTTCCGCAGCAGCGCCTTCCGCTGGCGCACCCGGATGAACCTCGAGGGCTCGGTCACCGACGACTTCGCGGTCGAGGGGCGCTTCTCCTACACGCCCCCGGTCGACATGCCGCAGGGTCGCTCGGACGGCCGCTTCTCCACCGACTTCGGCTTCCGGTACCGGCTGTTCGACCGCCGGGCCTCGCTCCGCATGTCGTTCGAGGATCCGCTCGGCCTCCAGGAGTCGTCCTTCGAGACCCGCGACCCGACCCACGTGCAGATCGGCCGGAGCACGGAGACCACGCGGAGCATCCGACTGAGCCTCTCCTACACGTTCGGCGGACAGGGCGCCTTCCGCGGAGGCGGCGGCGGGCGGGGTGGCGGCCGGCGCGGGGGCGAGTAGCCCACCCCCGCGCCGCCCCGTCCCTCTTCCCGCCCGGCCCTTCGCTCAGCGCCGGGCGTTCGCCCGGATCGCGCGGGCGACGAACGTCGCGAGCCCCGGCGCCCGCTCGTCGTAGTGGGCCCGGAAGCGGGCATCCGACTCGTACATGTCGGCGAGCCCGACGTGCATCGCCGGGGCGCAGGGATAGAACCAGCGCTCGATGTGGGCGCGCATCGCTTCCGCGCCCGCCATCGCCTCCTCGCCCTCCGGGTCCGCGCCGCCGCGCAGGAGCTCCTCCATGCGGCGCTCCGTCTCCTCGGCTTCGGCCCGGATGCGCTCCCACTCGCGCCGGCCGTAGCTCCGGGCCCGCCGCATCGACGTGCGATAGGCATCGGTCTCGCCCCACCGCTCGTGGGCCTCGCGCGCGTGCTCCGCGTGGGCCGCCCGCACTTCCTCCGGCGCGTCCTCGGCGAGGGGCTCGAACCCCTCGAACATCCGCTCCTCGTCCATGGCTCCTCCTCCTTCGAGGGCATCGATCGCCCGCTCGACGGCCCGGATCATCGCGTCCGTGGCGCGTCGCCGCTGGTGCAGCAGATCGCGCTGCGCCTCGAGCGCTCGGCGGCGGTCGCCCGCCGTCGCGTCCAGCACCGCGGCGATCGCGGTCAGGCCGAAGCCCAGCGCGCGATAGATCGCGATCTGCTGGAGTCGCTCGAGATCGGACGGCGCGTACAGCCGGTAGCCGCTCGCCGACCGGCTCGACGGGACCAGCAATCCGATCTCGTCGTAATGGTGCAGCGTGCGGACGCTGACGCCCGCGATCCGGGCCACCTCGCTGACCGTCCACGTGCGGGACATCCCACCCTCCTCGCGGGTCCCGGCGCGACCCTCTCGGCCGCGCCCGATCGGACGATGCGCCCTCACGTTACGTGAGGGTCAAGGGGGCCGGGTAGAGCCCCGGGGGAGGCCGGTATGCCGCTTGCAGCCGGCATGAGGTGCCTTCCCCCTTCAGGAGACCGGATGGTGCCGCCCGATCGCCACGACCCCGTCGAGCGCGCCCTCCGGGACCACGTCGCCGGCACGATCCACGAGGACGCGGAGCTCCTCGTCGAGGAATGGATCGAGTGGATCCGGAAGCACGCGGCGCTCAGGCCGGCGCGCATGCTCCCGAGACAGGCGATCAAGGACCACCTGCCGGTCGTGGTAGCGGGGATCGGCGAGGCCCTCCGCTCCCCGGAAGGTCCGAGGGAGCTCGTGCCGGACGCGCTCCGCCAGCACGCACGGGTCCGGCGGGAGCAGGGCTACGATGTCCTCGAGCTCCTGAAGGAGTACCACGGCCTCGAGCGGATCGTGGCGGACCGGGCCCGCCGCGTGGTGGACGGATACCCCGATGCCGATCCCCGGGCCGTGGCCGACGTGTTCCTGCATCTCGCGGACCTCTTCTCGACCGTGGCAGACGTGACCGTGGGCGTGTACCGGGACACGGAGGAGCACGAGCGGCGGGAGATCCACGACCGCCTGGAGGCCTACGCCCGCACGCTCACGCACGAGCTCAAGCAGCCCCTGCAGGCCATCGCCGCGGGCGCCGGGATGC
>CAZOYA010000055.1:0-8550 GCA_964583815.1 uncultured Gemmatimonadaceae bacterium
GCTTGCGGCACTTCCGGATCGCCAACACGAGATCGCAGGTCATCCGCGTGAACTCGAGCAGCCCGCGGAGGCCCCGCTCGAAGAGCGCCCCGATGATGTCCTCGACGTCGCCGCCCGAGCAGAACGCGCGCCCCGCGCCCGTCACGACGATCGCCCGCACGGATTCGTCGTCCGAGAGCGCGTAGAAGGTGCGCCGGAGCTCGTCGTACACCTCGAACGTGAGCGCGTTGAGCCGCTCGGGGCGGTTCAGCGTGAGGGTGGTGACGCCCGTCGCGGCGTCGTGCTCGTGGAGGAAGGAGGTCGGTCGGATCACGGTGCGTGCGGGTGCGGGGTGGCGGATGCCGGTCCCGTCAGGAACCGGGATCGGTCGCGGGAAGGACGGCGGTGGCCTCGATCTCGACGAGCGCGCGCGGGTCGACGAGGCGGCGCACCTCGACGAGCGCCATCGCCGGATAGTGCGGACCCATCGAGGCGCGCCAGACCTCCCCGAGACGGGGGCGCGCGGCACGGTACGCGTCGAGATCCGTGACGTAGATCGTGAGCCGGCCCACGTTCTCGGGCGTCCCGCCGGCGGCCCGCACGACTTCGAGCGCTTTCCCGAGCGCGCGGCCGAACTGCTCGAGGAAGTCGTCGGTGGTGACCGTTCCCTCCGGCTCGGCCGCGTCCTGGCCGGCGACGAAGAGGACGCGCCCGCCGGACGGCGACAGCATGCCGTTGGTCCAGCCGTGCGGCTTCCCCAGGGACTCGGGGTTCACGCGCTCGAAGCTCATGGCGTTTCCGGGCGGGGGGACGATGGGGCGGGTGCGGCGCCCGCGCCGGCGGGGCCACCCTGCCGCGGCGAGGCCAGCCCGTCGATGCTCCACGCGGGGCCGTTGCCGTCCAGGACGACCAGTCGGCCGTTGGCCTCCGGGCCCGAGCGGCAGAGCTCCAGCACGGCGCCCGCGACGGCGTCCGGCCCGACCAGCTCCTGCTGGCCCGCCGCGTCCAGGACCGCGCGCAGGGCCTCCTCGGGGGACCGGCTCGTCCGCTCGACCACGCGACGGACGGTTCCCTCGGTGAGCGGCGTGTCCACGTACCCGGGACACACCGCGGCCACGACGACGTCCGAGCCCGCGGCCTCCGCGGCGACCGCCCGGGTGAACCCCACGAGCGCGTGCTTGGCCGCGGTATAGGCGCTCACGTACCGCTTCCCCTCGAGGCCGGCCATCGAGGCGACGCTCACGATGCGGCCCCGGCCGCGCGCGCGCATCCCGTCGAAGACCGCGCGCGTGCACAGGAACGCGCTCGTCGCGTTCACCGCGAGGAGCCGGTTCCACTCGCCGAGGTCGGTGCGGCCGAGGCGGTTCGCGGAGGCCGAGCCGGCGTTGTTCACGAGGATGTCGATCGGGCCCAGGACGCGCCCGACCTCGGCGACCGCGTCCCGCACCGCCGCTTCGTCGGTCACGTCGCCCGTGACGGCGAGGGCCTCGCCGCCGGCCGCGCGGATGCCGCCCGCCACCCCCTCGACGTCGCTCGGCGTCCGGGCGAGCACGGCCACCCGGGCGCCCGCGCCCGCGAGCGCGCGGGCCACCGCGGCGCCGATCCCGCGACCGGCGCCCGTCACGAGCGCGACCCGGCCTTCGAGGCTCACGGCGCGGGGCTCCCGCCACCGGCCGCGTCGGCCCCGGCCGCCCGGTCCCCGGCCCGCCCTCCGTCGCCCGCCTCCGCGAGCACGAGCTCCGCCAGCACCGTCCCGAGGACCTCGACGCTCGCCCGTCCCTCCTCGGCGCTCGCCTCCGCGGGCCATCCGAAGTACGCCCGCGCGCCGCCGGCCTCCTCGAACGACCTCTTCCCGGCGCGGATCGCTTCCGAGAGCGAGGAGGGGTTCGGCGGCAGGGTCGCGGCGACGTCGGCGCGGAACAGCTCGGGAGCCTCCGCGCACACGATGCTCCCCTCGAAGCGGCCGGCGTGGCAGGCGCCGGTGCGGAACTCCTCGGTGAGGCGCTCCGCCACGTGCCGGCGCGTGAGGTCCAGCAGGAGGATGCGGGCGCGCCCGTCGGCGGACTCCCCGGCCGCCTCCCGCAGCGAAGCGAGGTGGGCCGGATCGAGGTGTGCGTTCGCGATCGCGAGCGTCGCGACCCCCTGCCGCCCGAGCGCCGAAGCGATCTGGAGGACGGTGTCGCGCAGCGTATCCGCCTCGATGCCGATCGTGCCCGGGAAGCCCCGGGCGAAGGGCGCCGCGGCGTACCAGAGCGGCGGGAGGACGAACACGGTCCGCCCGGCCCGGTCGAGCGCCTCCGCGCATGCGCGCGCCATCGCCTCGGCGATCACCACGTCCGTGCCGAGCGGCAGGTGCGGGCCGTGCGCCTCGACCGCGCCCACGGGAAGGACGGCGACCGCGCGCCCGGGATCGGCGTCGCGGACCTCCTCCCAGGTCATGTGGGCGAAGCGGTGGACGGGCATGGGGGCGTCTGCTGCGGTGGAACGGACGGTGCCCGGCGAGCACCGGCGCGGCTCCGGCGAAGCGCACGGGCCGCGTATCGTGACGCACGACGCTCCGACGGACAAGCCACGGACGCGCCCGAGCGCTCCGACGGGTCCGGCGGATCTAGTCCGCGCGCAGTGCGTCGGCCGGCTCGATCCGGGCGGCGCGCCGCGCCGCCGTCCACGCGGTCGCCGCGGCCGCGAGCAGGGGGATCGCGAGCGCGGGCGCCAGGACGCGCGGGTCGGTGAATCGGACGCCGACGAGTTGCCAATCGAGGTACACCCGGAAGGCGCTACGCATCACCTGGTCGAGCGCGAGGACCACGGCGGCGCCGGCGGCGCCTCCGAGCAGCGTCACGAGCCACGCCTGTCGCACCACCACCCTTCGCACGTCGCCGCCGCCCGCCCCGAGCGCTCTCCGGATGCCGATCTCGCGGGCTCTTCGGGCGACGTCGTCCGCCACGAGGCCGAAGATGCCGAGCAGCGCCAGGAGGATGCCGGCGGCTCCCACGGACCTCACCAACCGGCCGTTCGCACGCCTTTCCGCCGCGCTCCCGACATCCAGTTGCCACTCCAGCAACGGACCCGCGTGCAGGAGCGGAAGTCCGGGGGCGAGCGTCGCGACCGCCGCGACGAGCGCGTCGGAGGCCGGCTTCGCGTCGGCGCTGGACCGCGCCGCCACCACCACGCCCTCGAACCCGAGGGTGGTGCCGTCCACGACCCAGCCGGGCGGCGCCGCCGCCCGCTGCGCCGCCGGCCGATAGAGCAGAGGCAGGTGCTGGTGGCTTCGCGTGATCGTGCCGACCGAGAAGGCCCTCGCGAGTCGGTGCAGGTCGGCCGCGTCCTCCGCCACGCCGACCACGGTGATCCACGTCCCCTCCCGGCCGAGCTTGATGCGCCGCCCGATCGGATTCTCGCCGGGCCACCAGGCGCGCGCGCCACCCGCCGACACGATCCCGACCGGGGCGGAGCCCGCCGCATCGCCGGGACCGAAGCCACGTCCCGCCACGATGTCGATGCCCATCGCCCGGAAGAAGCCCGGACTCACGTCGTAGTAGCGGTAGAGTCCCGAGCGGACGTGAAGATCCGTCGCGCCGCCCTCGAACACCGCGTTCCACTCCGGACGGGCCGGATACCGCACGCCGGCCATCCTCCAGAGGCCCACGTCCTCGACGGCACCGTGACCCTCGAGCCGCCCGGCCACCGCCTCCCCGAGCGCCCACTGCTCGTCGTCGGTCATCGGGCGGACGGTGTAGTCCGGCACGGCGACAACCAGCCCGTCCACCTCGTAGCCGAGATCGAGGCTCGCGAGCCGCGCGTGGGCGAGCGCGAACGCGCCGCCGACACAGGTCAGGGTGACCACGATCGCGATCTGCGTGCCCAGGATGAGCTTGCGGCTGCTCCGCCCGGCCGCTCCGAGCGTCGCAGCGGGACCGCCGGTCTGGAGCAGAGGCCCGAGGTCGCCGGAGCGCATGTGGCGGCTGGGTTCGAGACCGGCGAGCGCGGCGGACAGGAGGCCCAGGGATGTCGCGATGACCAACTCGGGTCCGCCGAGCGAAGCGGCGGCCGTGGACGAACCGCCCGCCCCGGTCGCCCCCACCACTCCGGCTCCGAGCCGCGCCACCACGAGCGCGACGCCAATGCCGGCCAACGCCACCACCGAGCTCTCCAGCGCCAGCTCGGCCGCGATCTGTCGGCGGCGCGCACCGAGCGCGGTGCGGATCGCCCAGGCCCTCGCGCGCTCGACCGCGCGGAGCAGGAAGAGCGAGGACAGGTTGGTGAGTGCGAGCAGGAAAACCGCGCCGGAGATGCCCGCGAGCATCCAGGGGCTGCCGCTCGCCGCCCGCTCCATCGCGCCGACGGGGATCGCCACCGCGCCCATGCCTCCGTGCCGGGTCGGGTCGTCGGCGAGCTCGGCCGCCGCCCGTTGGCCCACCTCGAGGGCGGCATCCTCGAGCGAGGCTCCGCCCCGCAGACGCGCGACCGGGAACCAGGCATTCGGTCGTCCGGGCTCCAGGGGCGCGTCGGCGGGCACCCAGGCGTGGCGACCGCGCTCGAACCGTCGCGGCATCACTCCGGCCACCACGTAGGATTCGCCCGAGAGCCGCACCGTCCGGCCCAGCACGTCGGGATCGCCGCCGAAGTCCTCCTCCCAGAGCGTCTCGCTGAGCACCACGGCGGGCTCGGCCACTGGATCCGCGTCCGCCGCGCCGAGCGTGCGCCCGAGTCGGGGCGGGGTTCCCAGCGTCCGGAACCAGGCGCCCGTCACGGCGTGCGCCTCCACCCGCCGCGGCATGCCTTCCTGGAGGACCAGCGTCAGCGGGGCGGCCGCGGCCAGGCGCTCCAGGGTCCGGAACTCCACCTGCAACCAGGTCCGAAGGCGATCGGCCGGCACGGCGTCGAAGGCCCGCGTGCTCCCCGGACGCTCGGTGGACCAGAGCTCGACCAGGCGTGCGGGCTCCTCGTAGGGCGGATCCGCGAACCACGTGGCCCGCGCGACGGCGAAGGCCGCCGTGCAGATGCCCACCCCGATCCCGAGGGAAAGCACCGAAGCCCCGAAGAACGCGGGGCTTCGCCGGAGCGCCCGAAAGGTTCGGCGCCACGCTCCGACGGACTCGCGGATATCCATCTCAGCCCGCCACGCCGTCCGGAGGCAGGCGTTCGCCTGCCTGATCGTGGATCCACGCCAACAGCTCGCTGAGAACGCTCTCCACGTCGGTCAACCGATCTCGGCAGATTTCGAACAGCTCGGCGGAATCGACCCGGTCGTAGAAGTGGACCATGCGATTGCGGTAACCGGCCATGTCTCGCAGCAGCGCCCCGGCATCCGCCGAGAGCACGCCCTCCTCGACCAGCTGTTGCGCGATCTCCTTGTATTCTGCAGGCGCGCGGCCGAATCCCTTCGCCAGCACGTGGCGCCCAAGATCGAGAATCGCCTCGAGTGCTCGCCGCAGGAACGATTCGGCGGCCGCCGCATTCCTGGGATCGCTGTCGAATCGTCCCCGATCGGCGAGCGGGAGCGAGCGGGCACCGTGCAGCATCTCACGGATCCACGCGGTTCGCTCCGCCACCACCTCGGGTCGTACCGCGCCCGGCGTCACCGCGCCCCCTCGTGGAGAATCGCGTGAGCCCGTGCCCGCAGGAACGGAGCCAGGTCCGCCGCGCGACGCAACACGTACAGCTCGTGCTCGGCCTGCGCGAGCGGGTCCGCCGAGTACAGGAGCTCTCCGCGGATCACGTCGACGGCGAGCAGGGGCGACGCTTCCGACAGGACCACGAGGTCGAGGCGCGGGACGTCGAACAGGTCCTCGAGCGCGGCCATGAGCCGGACGCGGTCGCGGCTGTCCAGCGCGCGTCCCGGAAGGGGCTGTACCGCCACATCCAGGTCCGACCGCTCGGTACCGGGCGTGGGACGGGGATCCCCGGAGGTTCCACGGACGCGCGCGACGATCTCCCGCGCCCGGCTCCCGAACGCGTAGATGTCCCGCAGACCGAACGCTTCCGCCAGCCGGGCCAGGCTCTGCTCGTGACTCATGCACCCGAATCTCGTGCGGCTCCCGCGGCAAGTCACGCATTTCGCGGCAGACCCGCCGCGCGAATGCCCCTGGTTTGCCCGCTCTCGCCGCCGGGCTCTATTCTGAGCCCCCCCGCCCCCACGCACCGCCCTCCGCGAGCCGCTCCCGTGACCTTCGCGCCACCCGTCCCTTTCAACGTCTTCGACTACTTCCTCGGCGACCGCCTGCGCGAGGGGATGGGGAAGCGGCGGGCCCTGATCTGGGACGGCGGGTCGATGACGTACGCGGAGGTGCACGAAGCGTCCGGCCGGTACGCCCGCCTGCTGCTGGACCGGGAGGTCCGCCCGGAGGAGCGCGTGCTCGTCGCGCTGCCGGACGGTCCGGAGTTCGTGGGCGCCTTCTTCGGCATCCTTCGGATGGGCGGCGTGGTGGTCATGGTGAACCCGGACCTGGGCGCCGAGCAGCTCCGGGAGTTCTACGACTACGTCCGGCCGCGCGCGGCGTTCGTGCCGGCGGACCGCGCGGCGGCGTTCGAGGAAGCACGGACGGATGCCCGACATGTTCCGTCGCTCATCCGCGTGGGGGGTGAAGGATTCGCGACGGAATGGGACGCAGCGGACCCCGACGTGCCGGTCTTCCCCTCCCACCCGGACGACCCGGCCATCTGGCTCTTCAGCGGCGGCACGACCGGCCTGCCGAAGGCGGTCGTGCAGCCGCACCGCTCCTACGCCAACACGACCGAGTGCTACGGCAAGCAGGTGCTCGGGATCGGGCCCGACGACGTGACGTTGTCCGTTCCGAAGCTCTTCTTCGGATACGCGACCGGCATCAACCTCCTCTTTCCGTTCTCGGTCGGCGCGACGAGCGCCCTGTTCCCCGAGCGATGCACGGCGGACACGCTCTTCGAGAAGATCGAGCGCTTCCGCCCGACGATCCTCGTCAACGTGCCCACCATGGTGAACCACCTCGTGGGGCATCCGACGGCCCGCGACCGCGATCTCTCGAGCCTGCGCCTCGCGACGTCGGCGGGCGAGGCCCTCCCCGTCGAGCTCCACCGGCGCTGGGACGATTGCTTCGGCGTGCCGCTCCTCGACGGCCTCGGCACGGCGGAGATGTGGCACATCTTCGTGTCGAATCGCCTGGACGACGTGCGTCCCGGCTCGCTCGGGCGCGTGGTGTCGGGCTTCGAGATCGAGGTGCGTGACCCGGACGGCCTCGAGGTGCCGCGGGGCACGGTGGGACGCCTGTGGGTGCGCGGGGGGTCGCGCGCGATCGCCTACTGGCAGCGCATGGAGGAGACCGTGCGCGCGTTCCAGGGCGAGTGGTACGCGTCCGGCGACATGGTGCGCATGGACGAGGACGGGTACGTGACCTACGAGGGCCGCGCCGACGACATGCTCAAGGTGAGCGGGCGGTGGCTCTCGCCGAAGGCGCTCGAGGACTGCCTGCAGGAGCACCCCTCGGTGCGGGAGGTGGCGGTGGTCGGCGTGAAGACCTCCGGTGGGCTCGTGGTGCCGAAGGCGTGGGTGGTGGCCGTACCGCCCTTCGATCCCGCGGCGCTCGCGGCGGAGCTCCAGCGATGGGCGAAGGAGCGGCTCGAGCCGTACAAGTACCCGCGCGAGGTGGCCTTCGTCGCCGAGCTCCCGCGGACGCACCTGGGGAAGATCGCCCGCGGACGCCTCGCCTCGAGCGGCGCCGCGGCGGCCGACGCCTGAGGGCGGAGGGGAGCGCTCCGGCGCCGCCGTTTCCGGACATTCCCGTAGGCCTCGGGCTTGCCACGCACGCGGCGCCCGTCCAACGTGAGGCCGCTACGGGGGTGGGACCGCGCCGCGGAACCCGGATCCTCGCAACGAGATCCGACAGCGAAGATGGCATGAGCAGCGACGGAGACACGCGCGTGGAGAGTGGCCGGACGGGCGTCCCTTCCGCCTGGGCCGAGCCCGGGTCGGGCGAACCGGCGGAGAGCCGGGCCGACGCGGGCGCCGGTCCCGCGGCGCGCCCGGGGGAGAACGACGCCGACGGCCCGCCGGAGCTCGGGCGCTACGTCTACTGCATCGTCGAGACGCAGGACCGCCTGGATCTCGGTCCGATCGGGATCGGCGAGGGCGAGCATCGGGTCTACACCCTGCACTACGGCGACCTCGCCGCCGTCGTGAGCGACACGCCCGTGAAGCTCTACGATCCGACGCGCGAGAACCTCCTCGCGCACGAGCTCGTCAACGAGACGGTGCTCCGCGATCACACGGTGATCCCGATGTCGTTCGGGACGATCTTCCGCACGGACGCGGACGTCGTCGAGCTGCTCCGCAGCACCGGAACGGCGTTCAGCGAGGTGCTCCGGACCATCCGCGGGAAGTTCGAGCTGGGCCTGAAGGTGGTGTGGGACCGGGAGCGGGTCGTGGCCGAGCTGGAGTCCGAGGACGAGGCGATCCGCGGGCTGCGCGAGGAGATCGCCGGAACCACGAAGGGCTCGACCTACTTCGCGCGGGTCCAGCTCGGCCGCCTCATCGAGGCCGCGCTCGAGGAGCGCGCAAACGACCTCGTCTCGCACCTGTACTCCGAGCTCCAGCCG
>CAZOYA010000055.1:8560-19056 GCA_964583815.1 uncultured Gemmatimonadaceae bacterium
CGAACAAGCTCATCGGCGACAGCATGATCCTGAACGCCGCCTTCCTCATCGAGCGGGTACGGGAGGACGAGTTCGACGAGGCCGTGCGCCGGCTGAGCGAGCGCTATCAGGGCCTGCTGTCCTTCAAGTACACGGGGCCCTGGCCGCCCTACAACTTCGTGAACATCAAGCTCAAGCTCGAGCGCGCGAGCTGAGCGAGGCGGGGACGCCCTGGGCATCCTGAAGCACCTCCTGTTCTGGCCGGTCACCGGGCCGAAGGCGCTGGTCGAGTTCTCCCTCCGGCAGGTCGAGGGCGTGGCGCACAGGGAGCTCACGGACGACGAGCGGATCAAGGAGGACATGCTCGCGCTCCAGATGGAGCTCGAGATCGGCACGATCGACGAGGACGAGTACCTGCGCCGCGAGGCGGGCCTGGTCGAGCGGCTGCGTGAGGCGCGGGAGTGGCGGGTCCGCCTGGGCATGGAGGAGGAGTGGGCTCCCTACGGGTTCTCCGGGTCTTCCTCGTCCGGCGGAGCCGAGATCTCGGGGCCCGACCCGGAGCTCCGCCCGCCGCCCCTCGACGGCCCTGAGGAGGACCCGAAGGAGGACCCGGGAGAGCCCGGCTGAGCGCCGACGCGCTTCTCGCGGCCCTCCCCGGCCGCTTCGTGCTCGTGCTCGGCAAGGGCGGCGTGGGCAAGAGCACGACCGCGGCGGCCCTCGCGCTCCGCGCCGCCGACCTCGGCGAGGAGACGCTCCTCCTCTCGACCGATCCGGCGCACTCGCTCCGGGACCTCTTCGACATGGCGGAAGCCGCGGGGCCGAGCCCCTGCACCCCCCGCCTCCGCATCGAGGAGCTCGACGCCGCCGGTATGGCGGATCTCTGGTTCCGGGACGTGCGCGAGGCGGTGGCCGAGCTGTTCGACCGCGGCACCTACCTCGATCGGACGGACATCGAGGAGTTCCTCGACCACGCGCTCCCGGGGATGGACGAGGTGATGGCGGCGCTGCGCCTCGCCGACCTGGCGGAAGCGGACGCCCCCGGGCGCGTGGTGGTGGACACGGCCCCCACCGGGCACACGCTCCGGCTGCTGCGCTCGGGCGAGCTCGTCGAGGGATGGCTCGCGGCGATGCGCGCGATGGCCGACAAGGCGGCCGTGGTGGGCGAGGCGCTGACCGGCCGGCGGATCCTGCTCGCGGGACACGCGGTCGCCGAGGAGCTCTCCGCCCGGGTGGCGGCCTTCGAGACGGCGCTGCGGGAGCGCGCCTCGCTCGTCGTCGTGACGCGCGAGGGCCCGGTCGTCGCCGCCGAGACGGACCGACTGCTCTCCGAGTTGCGGGGGCGGGGCTACCCGCTCGGCGCGGTCGTGGGCGTGGGCGGGGGCCTCGGCGCGCTGGCGGAGCGCGGCTCCGCCGCCTCGTTCGAGGTCCCGCTCCGGACCGGTCTCCTGGGGTGCGACGGGCTCCGCGCCTGGGGCGAGGGCGCGGCCCCGTCGCCCGGACCCGACGGCCACCCCGCCGCGCCGGGCACCGGGCGCCCGAGCGCCTCCTGCGGTGCGCTCCTCGCCGCCCTGGCGGACCGCGAGACGCTCTTCTTCGCCGGGAAGGGCGGCGTCGGCAAGAGCACCTGCGCGGCGGCCTTCGCGCTCGCCGCCGCGGAGCGGGGCCGGCGCGTGCTCCTGCTCAGCGTCGATCCGGCGGGCTCCCTGGGCGAGGTCCTGGCGCGGCCGGTCGGGAGCGGCGAGCCGGTCCGCCTCGGCGGCCTCACCGTCCGTCAGCTCGATGCGGACCGGGCGTTCGCGTCCTTCCGGGCGCGCTACCGCGCACGCATCGCCGAGGTGTTCGAGCGGCTCGGCCTGTCCACCTCCGCGGCGCTGGACCGGCGCGTGCTCGAGTCGATCGTCGACGTCGCACCGCCCGGGCTGGACGAGGTGTTCGCCCTGGATGCGATGCTCGAGGCCGGCGACGACGCGGACCTCCTCGTCGTGGACACGGCGCCCACCGGGCATTTCCTGCGGCTCCTCGAGATGCCGCAGACCGCGCTCGCATGGACCCGCTCCGCGCTCCGTGTGCTCCTTCGCTACCGGTCCGTCCTTCGGCTTGACGACTTCGCGAGCGACCTTCTACAGTTCGCGAGGCGTCTCCGGACCGTGATCGAGCGACTCGAGGACGAGGTCCGGGCGGGTGTCGTCGTCGTGACCCTCGCCGAGCCGCTTCCGCGCCGGGAAACGGGACGTCTCGTCCGCGCGCTCGTGGGCGCGCGGACCCCGGTGGCCGCCGTGATCGAGAACCGATGGGTTCCCGGTGCCACCGCCGCCGGCTCCAGGCGGGCGGAAGCTGACAGCGTTCCCCACATCCAGGCGCCCCACGTGACCCCCCCACCCGTCGGACCCGAGAGGCTGCGTGCGTTCGTGGACGCCTGGAGGTGTTCGTGAGCCGCCGCTCGGTCTATCTCTTCGGGTTCGTGCCGCGCGAGACGCGCACGCCGCCGGCTTCGGTCGCGGGGCTCGACGGTGCGCCGGTGCGCGTGCTGGAGCTGGACGGATTCGCGGCGGCAGTGGCGGACGTGGACGCGGAGCGCTACGGTGGGCCGGCTCTGGAGGCGCGCCTGAAGGACCTGTCCTGGGTCGCACGGCAGGGCGCGGCGCACGAGAAGGTGGTCACCTGGTATGCCGATCATGCCACGATCCTGCCCGCCCGTCTCTTCACGATCTTCTCGTCGGAAGACGTGCTCCGCGCCGAGGCGCGCGGACGCGCCGAGGAGATCGCCGGGCGCCTGGAGCGCTTCCGCGACCTCCGCGAGTGGGATCTCAAGGTGCACTACGACGCCGGCACGCTCGTGGAGCACCTCGCCGAGCTGTCCGAGTCCGCGCGCGTCGCCCGGGAGGAGCTCCGGGCCGCCTCCCCCGGACGTCGCTATCTCCTCGAGCGCAAGCACGAGGAGGAGTCGCGGCGCGAGGCGGGCCGCGTCGCGCGCCGCGAGGCCCGTGCGCTGCTCGACGAGCTCCGCCCGCTCGCGGAGGACGCGGCCGAGCTCGAGCTGCCCCGCCGCGCCGACGAGCTCCCGGTCGTGCTCAGCGCCGCGCTGCTCGTGCGGGTCGACCGGGCCGAAGGGCTCCGCGCGAGGGCCGAGGAGCGCCTGGGCGCGCTCGAGCGACGCGGAATCCACGCGCGGCTCACGGGTCCGTGGGCGCCCTACCGCTTCGTCGAGCGGGAGGCGGCGGCGCATGGCTGAGCGGACGTCCCTCGCCGAGCACGACGAGCTCACGCTGGTGGAGCTCGTGAACCGCGTGGCGGACCGGGGGGTCGTGCTCGGGGGCGAGCTCACGATCTCGGTGGCCGACATCGACCTGCTGCACGTGAACCTTCGCCTGCTCCTCTGCTCCGTCGACCGCCTCCACCGCCTGGAGCTCGGAGACGGCACGGCGGCGGCGAGGTCGGCCCGGGATGGAGGCGCCTGATGGGGCTCCATCCCTACTGCATCGTGCCGGCGGGCCACGAGCCGCCGAGCGGTCTCGCCGGGCTCTTCGGAAAGCCGGTGAGGCCGCTCGGGGCCGGCCCGTTCCTCGTGTGGGCCTCCGAGGCGGAGACCCCGCCCCGCCAGGACCTGGACAGCATCTCCGCCCACCACGCGGTGGTCGTGGCGGCGATGGACCACACGACGCCGCTCCCGGTCCGCTTCGGAGGCTGGAGCGCCGGCGGCCGCGAGCTGGTGGCGCGCATCGTCGACCGCCGGGACGAGCTCGCGGAGGCGATGGCGACGGTACGCGGGCGCATCGAGTTCGGCGTCCGGATCCTTGAAGCCGATCCTCCGGAGGCCGCGGCGCCGGAGCCGCCCGAGGCCCCGTACCGCGACGGGCGGACCTACCTGCGCGAGCTGGCCCGGCGGCAGGCGGTCCACCGGGAGCGTCGCGTGCTGCAGGACGAGCTCACGGAGCGCCTCCACCGATCGGCGGAGCGGTTCGCGCACGACGAGCGGGTGCGCCCGCTGGATGCGCCGGGGCTCGTCGCGTGCGCCCATCTGGTGCGCCGCGGCGACGAGGAGCGCTACCGTTCCGCGGTGCGTGCGTTCGCGCACGCGGTGGGAGAGGGATGCCGGGTCCACGTCACGGGGCCCTGGCCTCCCTACTCGTTCACGTCGTGACTCCCGGCCCGCGCGACACCGGTGTGGGGGCCTCCGGGCTCGAGCGCGTGGAACGGGAAGCGCCGACGGACACCGGAGCGCTAGAGGAGGAGATCGATCGCGTGATGCAGGCGCTCCCGAGCCGGCTGGACGCGGACCCGGAGAAGCTCGAAGCCGGCCTCGCGAAGCTGGTCCTCGCGCTGATCGAGTTCCTCCGCCGGGTGCTGGAGCACCAGGCCGTGCGCCGGCTCGAGGCCGGCACGCTCTCCGCGCAGGAGGAGGAGCGGCTCGGCATCGCGTTCCTGCGCATGCGCGAGCGCATGGAGGAGCTGCGCGAGACGTTCGGCTTGAAAGAAGAGGACCTGAACCTCGACCTTGGACCCCTAGGCCGGCTCCTGTGAAGGGCGGCTCGGACTCACGCCCCTGCGCCAGGCGCTCCGCGGGCGAACGATAGAAACGGAGGAATCGTGGCGGAGGAGTACGAGCTGGGGCCCCATCGGTCGCAGGGGCTCGTCGACGTCCTGGACCGGATTCTCGACAAGGGACTGGTGATCGCCGGAGACATCCGCATCCGGCTGGCGGACGTGGAGCTGCTCACGGTGCAGATCCGGCTGCTCGTGTGCTCGGTCGACAAGGCCGAGGCGATCGGTCTGGATTGGTGGAAGACGGACCCGCGTCTCAGCTCGAGCGCCCGCGCCGCGGTGACGGACGATCTGTCGATCCGCATGGAGCGGATCGCCGACCGGCTCGAGCGGCTGGAGCGGCTGGAGCGCGGGACCGAGTGAGGGAGGGAGGATGGCGATCGGGACGAGCCGCCCGGTGGATGCCGGGCCGCGCCCGATCCTCGAACGGAGAATCGAATAGATGGCGGTAGAGCGAGCGCCCGCCGGCTCGAGCCTGGTCGATGTCCTCGACCGGGTGCTCGACAAGGGCATCGTGATCGACGCGTACGTCCGCGTCACGCTGGTCGGCATCGACCTGATCGGCGTCGAGGCACGGATCGTGGTGGCGTCGGTCGAGACGTACCTGAAGTACTCGAACCAGATCGGGGCCACGGCGTGGGCGGCGCGTCCGGCCCTGTCCCAGCTGACGGACGAGCTCGCGCGCGTCCGGACGGAGAACGTCGAGCTGCGCGCCAGGCTGAACCAGCCGGGCGACTGACGCGACCATGCGCACCGGCCCCGGGGAGTCCGCGGTGCTGCCCGAGCGGAACGAGATCGCCCGTTCCCCCGTGGATACCCTGCTCGACGAGCTGGTCGAGTGGGTGGGCCGGTGCACGCCCTTCGAGCGCGTGCTGGCGGTGGCGGGCTTCGAGGGAGAGTTCCGCGGACGGGGCCTCAACGTCCCCGAGCGGGAGATGCGCACCTTCCTCGAGCGCTGCCGCGACGCCGCGCCGACGGTTCGGGACCGCGTCGACGACGTGCTCGACGACGAGGCCTCGGGCTTTCCGCTCGGGTCCCTCGCGTGGCGCAACGTGACCCTCGTGCGCGCGCGCACGCCCGAGCGCGCCTTCGTGGCGGCCGTGGCCGTCGAAGCGCCTTCGAGCGATCCCGCGCTCGGCCGCGTGCGGACGGCGCTCGACCGTGCCGCGGCGGGTCTGGCGCGGGAAGCCGAGCTGCACGCGCTCCGTAGTCGCGTGCGGGAGCTCGAGGAGCAGCGGCGCCACACGCGGGTCGCGCTCGACGCCCTGCCCGACCCCGTGCTCGTGGTGGACCAGGAGACGCGGATCCTGCTCTCGAACGTGCGCGCCGACGAGCTCTTCGTCACCGATCCGGACGACAGCGGCGGCCGGCGCCACGCGATCGAGAAGAACAACCTCTTCTTCAGCGCCTTCCGGGCGCGGGCCCTGCTCGATCGGCACGGCACGGTCCAGTCCGGCGAGGTGCTCCTGGTCGATCCGACGGACGGATCGGACCTGATGTTCGAGGTGTTCGCGCGGCCCTTCGAGCAGGCGGACGGCGGCCCGCGCGGCACGCTCTTCATCCTCCGCGACATCACCGACCTCACGGAGGCGACGCACGAGCTCGAGGTGCAGGTGAACCGCTACGTCGCGGCGGAGCACCGGGCGCGCCGCGAGTCGGAGCGCCTGAACATCATCATCGAGAACGCGGGGATCCCGATCCTCGTGACCGATCGCCAGACGAACGTCACCCTGATGAACGCCGAGGCCGAGCGGCTGCTCGAGGTCGGCGCCGGGCCCGACGCGGACGAGCGCCTGCAGAGCATCCGGGCGAACGCCGCCCGTCTGGCCGGCTTCCTGAACGAGTTCCTGCTCCAGCCCGCGGCCCGGCAGGAGCGGCAGCTCACGTTCTTCGATCCGGAGCGGAGCACGCCGTTCCCGGTGTCGGCGCTCAGCACGAAGGTGCTGGACGACCACGACCACCCCACGGCCGTGGTCACCGTGCTGCACGACCTCACGCAGGAGCACGAGATCCGCCACCTCGCGCACGAGCTGCGGCAGCTCAACACGGAGCTCGAGGGGCGCGTGGCGGAGGCCACGCGCGAGCTCGCGGAGCGGAACGTCCAGCTCGAGGCGCAGCGGGCCGAGCTCGCGCGCGCCTCGCGCATGAAGAGCCAGTTCCTGGCCACGATGAGCCACGAGCTGCGCACGCCCATCAACGCGATCCTCGGCTACAACTCGCTCCTCCGCGAGGGCGTGTTCGGGGCGCTCAGCGAGCGACAGGTCGACGGGCTCGAGCGCATGCACCGCGCCGCCGAGCACCTGCTCTCCCTCATCAGCGACATCCTCGACCTGTCGCGCGTGGAGGCCGGCAAGCTGAGCTTCCACGCCACGGCCGTGGACGTGCGGGCCTGCCTCGAGAAGCTCTCGGAGTCCGTGCGGCCGATGGTGGAGGAGAAGGGGCTCGCGTACGCGCTCGACGTCGATCCGGAGATCTCCACGATCCGGACGGACGAGACGCGCCTGCGGCAGGTCATCCTGAACCTCCTCTCGAACGCCGTGAAGTTCACGGCGCAGGGATCCGTCCGGATGAGCGCGGCGCCGCGCGCGGACGCCCCGGGCATCCGGTTCGAGGTGACGGACACCGGCATCGGCATCAAGCCGGCGCACCTCGAGACGATCTTCCAGGAGTTCACGCAGGTGGACCAGTCCGAGACGCGCGAGCACGGCGGCACCGGGCTCGGTCTCGCGATCTGCCGGAAGCTGATCGGCCTCATGGGCGGCACGCTCGCGGTCACGAGCACGCCGGGCGAGGGGTCGACCTTCGTCGTGGAGCTGCCGGACGCGCCCCCCGCCGACTGGGACGACGAGGCGGAGAGCGGGTCGTAGGAAGCGGTCCCCCGGCCGCCCCGGCCCCTCACAACCCCTCACGGTCCCGGCGGGCCGAGCCGGATCCGCCGGTCCACCCCGATCGCCTCCAGGAAGTCCTCGTCGTGCGAGACCACGAGCAGGGCTCCGTCGTAGGCCGCCACGGCGCGCTCGACCGTCTCGAGCGTCTCCAGGTCGAGATGGTTCGTAGGCTCGTCGAGGAGCAGAAGCTCGGGCGCCCGAACACCCCCGAGCAGGCAGGCGAGCGCGGCGCGCATCCGCTCGCCCCCGCTCAGGCGCTCCACGGGCGCGAGGGCCGCGTCGCCGGGAAAGAGGTAGCGCGCCAGCAGGTGCCGCGCCTCGCCCTCGTCCCACTCCGGGTGCCGGATCCGGAAGCACGAGAGGACGGTCTGGCCGGCCGTGAGCACCTCGGCCCGCTGATCGAGCCAGGCCACACGGTCCGGAGGAAGGCGCAGGTCCACCCGGCCGCCGAGCGGCGGGTGCTCGCCCATCACGGTCCGCAGGAGGGTCGTCTTGCCGCTCCCGTTCGGGCCGGTGATCGCGATGCGCTCGGGCCCGCGCACGACGAGGCTCACGGCCTCGAAGAGGGGGTGGTCCGACCCGGGCGCCGCGCACGTCAGGTCCTCGAGCACGAGGACGTCCCGGCCCGCGGGCAGGCCGCTCGGCGCGACGTCGAGCCGCGGCACGGCCACCTCGTCCACGCGCTCCTTCGCCGCCCGCGCCCGCTCCTCCGCCGCCTCCTCGACGCCGCGCGTCACGCGGGCGAGTCGGGCCGTTGTGCCCTCCGCCCCCTCGCGACGGGCGTTCAGGAGGATCTTCGGCATGCCGCCCTCGCGCCTCGAGCGGCGGCCGCGGGCCGCGCGCCGCTCCTGCCGCTCCCGCACCCGCCGGGCCTCGGCGCGGGCGCGCCGCAGCGCGGCCTCCGCCTCCGAGCGCTCCGCCTCGGCGGCGGCCCGTTCGCGGTCCCGCGCCTCCCGGTACGCGTCGTACGCGCCGCCGTACTCGCGCACGCCGCCGGACACGATCTCGAGGATGCGGTCGACCCGCCGCAGGAGCCTCCGGTCGTGCGTGACCACCAGGAGCCCGCCGCTCCACCGCGAGAGCGCGGCGAGCAGCGCCTCGCGGCTCGGCGCGTCGAGATCGTTCGTGGGCTCGTCGAGCACGAGCAGGTCGGGCCGCTGGAGGAAGGCGCCGGCGAGCGCCACGCGCATCGCCTCGCCGCCGCTCACGGCGTCGATGGGCCGCTCCGGGGGAAGATGCTCGAGGCCGAGCCGCGCGAGCTCGGCGCGCACCCGCTCCGGCAGGCTCCAGCCGTCCGGGCCGATGCGGTCGAGGTCGTCCGCGCGTCCCTCCCCGGCGAGCACGCGCGCGAGCGCGTCCAGGCGCTCCCGGACTCCGAGGCGGTCGGCCACGGTCTCGCCCGCCACCGCCGCGCGGTGGCCGGCGGTGGCCTGCGGCACGTACGCGAGCCGTCCGGCCCGCGTGACCGCCCCCTCGTCCGGGGGGCGCACGCCGACCAGCGCATCGAGCAGGATCGACTTGCCGGCGCCGTTGGCGCCGATCAGGCCGGTCCCCTCGCGGCCGAAGGAGAGGTCGACGCCGCCGAGGAGTCGGCGGCCGTCGGGCAGGATCAGGCCGAGGTTCTCGGCCCTGACGAGGGGTGTGGATGGAGAAGGCATGGGAAGCTCCCGAGCTGGGCGATCGTGACGTCGGATCCAGTCGGGTTCTTCCTCATCGGTGCCTTCTTTCCCGGGTGCCCTCGAGGTGCCGCGGACACGGCACGCCTCCATGCTCACAGGATCGGCGTCGGCGCTCAAGTCCCCCGGCCGACGGCGCCGGATCGCGCGCCGCGGCTGCGGGTAGAAGGCGCCACTTCCCCACCCGCGACCCGAGAGACATGTCCATGGGCACGACGCGTTCCCAGCTCCGACCGCTCGCGACCGGCTCCGTGCTGGCCCTGCTCCTCCTGCCCACCCTGGGCACGGGGTCCGCGGCCGCCCAGAACATGGGCGGGCGGGACGTGGTCCGGATCGAGGAGGGCGAGTCCTGCCCCTCCGGGATGACGGAGATCCGTCCGCAGATGTGCATGGCGCCCGAGTTCCCGCCGCCGCTCATCACGGACTACCATCCGAAGTCGATGCTCGTGACGAAGGAGACGCCCACGCCCCGGGCGGCCTTCCCGGTCATCGACGTGCACGGGCACGCGCGCGGGCTCGCCGAGCCGGGCACCATCGAGGAGATGATCGGATCCCTCGACGAGCTCAACGTCCAGCTCTACATCGCGGCCGACAACGTCTCGGGCGAGCGGCTCCGGGAAGCGATGGCGGCCATCCGCGCGAGCGACCACGCCGACCGGTTCCGCGTCATGACCGGCATCGACTTCCGCGGCGTCGGCACGCCGGGATGGGCCGAGCGGGCGGTGCGCCAGCTCGAGGAGGACGTCGCGGCGGGCGCCGTGGGCATCGGCGAGGTCCCCAAGAGCTTCGGCATGACGGTGCGGAAGGCCGACGGAAGCCGCCTGCGCGTGGACGACCCCGAGCTCGATCCGATCTGGGAGGCGGCGGCGCGACTGGACATCCCCGTGTTCATCCACACGGCGGAGCCCCCCGCCTTCTTCGAGCCTCTGGACATGCAGAACGAGCGCTGGCTCGAGCTCGCGCTCTTTCCCGACCGCCGGAACTACGGTCCCGACCAGGTCGACTTCGAGACGCTCATGACGGAGCGGGACAACGTCTTCCGCAAGCACCCGGAGACCACGTTCATCGCCGCCCACTTCGGCTGGCACGGCAACGACCTCGCGCGCGCGGCCGAGCTCCTCGAGGAGTTCCCGAACGTGTACTACGAGGTCGGCGCCGTGCTGTACGAGTTCGGGCGCCAGCCGCGGGCGGCGCGCGACTTCTTCATCCGGTACCAGGACCGCATCCTGTTCGGGAAGGACAGCTTCCAGCCCTCCGAGTACCCGTACTACTGGCGCGTCTTCGAGACCGCGGACGAGTACTTCGACTACTACCGCGACTACCACGCGTTCTGGAAGCTGTACGGCATCGACCTGCCGGACGCGGTGCTGAAGAAGGTGTATTACGCAAATGCGCTGCGGATCACGAAGGG
>CAZOYA010000056.1:0-18940 GCA_964583815.1 uncultured Gemmatimonadaceae bacterium
GGGAAGGAGGGGACGCGCTTCACCGGCCCGGCCCGGGTCTTCGACCGCGAGGAAGCCGCGCTGGAGGCGCTCCGGGAGGGGCGCGTGCGGCCCGGCGACGTGGTGGTGATCCGCTACGAGGGACCGCGCGGCGGTCCCGGGATGCCGGAGATGCTCACGATCACCGCCGCGATCGTGGGAGCCGGGCTCGGCCCCTCCGTCGCGCTCGTGACCGACGGCCGCTTCTCGGGCGGGAGCCACGGCTTCGTGGTCGGCCACGTGACCCCCGAGGCGCAGTCCGGGGGGCCGATCGCCCTCGTACGGGACGGAGATCCGATCACGATCGACGCGGAGCGCGACCGCCTCGAATGGGAGGTGCCCGAGGCGGAGCGGCGCCGCCGGGCGGAGGCGTGGCGGGAGCCCCCGCTCCCGGTGTCCCGGGGCGTGCTCATGAAGTACGTCCGCACGGTGGCCCCGGCCTCGCGGGGATGCGTCACGGATGCCTGAGCGTCCGGAGAACGGCCGTGTGGTGGTGGTGGGCGCGGGCGGCCTCGGGGGCTACGTCGGGGCCGTGCTGGCGAGGGCCGGGCGGGACGTGGTGCTCCTCGCGCGCGGCGCGCACGCGGACCGCATCCGGGAGCACGGGCTCGCGGTGCAGGAGACGGACGGCGCGTGGACGGTCCGCCCCGGCCTCGTCGGTCCGGACGAGCCGGTCGAAGGGGTCGGGGCCGTCCTGGTGGCCGTGAAGGCGTACTCCCTGGAGGAGGTCGCGCCCACCGTCTCGGAGCTCTCCCGGGACGGGGCCGTCGTCGTCTCGCTCCTGAACGGCGTGGACGCGGCCGAGCGGCTCGCCGAAGGCGGCGTGGCGCCGGACCGGATCGTGGACGGCGTGGCGTACCTCACCGCCTTCCGCACGGCGCCCGGCTCCGTGGAGCGCCGCGGCACGCACCAGCGGCTGGTGGTCGGCTCCGCGACCGGACGGAGCGCCGAGCGGGTGGAGGACGTGGTCCGCCTCTTCGAGGGCACCCCCGTGACCGTCGAGGCGGCCGACGACATCCGCGTCGAGCTCTGGCGCAAGATGGCCGTGGTCTGCTCGCTCGCCGCCCTCTGCGGAATCGGCGACACGGCCATCGGGCGCGTGCGCGCACACCCGTTCGGGGCCGACCTCCAGCGGAGGGCCATCGCGGAGGTGCTCGACGTGGGGCGCGCGAGCGGCGTCCCGCTCGGAGAGGAGGCCGAGGGTGCCGTGGGCGCGGTGCTGGACGCCTTCCCCGAGGACTTCTATCCCAGCGTGCTGCACGACCTGCGGAGCGGCCGCCGGACCGAGATGGACGCGCTCGCGGGCACGCTCGGCCGTCTCGGCCGCCGGCTCGGCGTTCCGACCCCCCTGCTCGACGCCGGGGCGTGCGCGGTCGCGCTCGCGGAGGAGCGAGGGGTCGGGACCGGCTGAGTGCGGGGGGGTCGCGGGCGGCGGACCCGGGTGCGCGGCGCGGATGCGTGCGGGGCGGCGCGAAGCGCCTGCGCGGTGCGCCGGCTCCCCGTCAGGGCTCGCCCGGAAACAGCACGGCCCCGACGGCGCGTCCGACCGCCTCTCCGAGCGCCCGGTAGCGCGCCTCCGTCATCGGCTCCTCCCCGTACGGCCCGTAGGGCGCATCCGTCGCGGAGGCCTCGATCGTCAGGCCGTGGGTGGCGAGCGCCGTCCAGGCCCAGCTCCGCGCGCGGTCGCCTCCGCCCACGGTTTGGGGGCCGGTGGGCGGCACGGAAGTGAAGTCGGGCGCGAGCGCCAGGACGGCCTGCACGAGCTCGTCCATCTCGTCCACGAGCTCGCTCGGAAGCGCGGCGGGCGCATTGAAGATGAGATGGTTGGCCCGCGTGGCGGGGGCACCGTGGAAGTCGATCACGATCCGCACCCGGTCGCCGGCCTGCGCCCCTTCGAGGATCCGGGCGCGTGCCGCCGCGATCGTCGGAGCGAGCGCCGGGTCGGGATCGTCCCACTGACGGTTGAGGTCCAGCCCCGCCAGGTTCACGCGCTGGTTCCCGTGGATCACTCCGTCGGGGTTCAGGAACGGCACGATCCGGATCCGCGCCCGTGACCGGAGCGTCTCCGCGGCGGGATCGGGCGAGAGCACCCAGTCCAGGAATCCGTCGAGCATGTGGGAGCCCTCCGGCTCGCCCGGATGCTGCCGGGCGAGCGCCCACACCAGGGGCGCATCCGCGGGCGCGCCCGCGATCTCGAGCAGGTGCACGGGCTCCCCGCCGAGGCTCCGGCCGATGACCTCCGTGTGCACGCGGGAATCCGCCCCCAGGGCCTCGAGACGCTCCGTCCAGCGGCGCCACGGGTAGGGGAGCGTCACCGCGACCCGCTCCAGGGCGGAGCCGGGCCGGTGGCGGAAAGTGAAGACTCCGTTCCGCATGCCGGCCTCCTCCAGGGGCGTCCAGGTGTCGCCGCCGTCCGCGCTCACCACCGGCCGCCGCGCGGCCCACCCCGCGTCGCCGTACAGGCTCCAGCGGTCGTCGACACGGAAGACGAGGTCGCGCCCGGCCGCTCCCTCGATGTCGAAGGCGAACCAGAAGCCCGTGTCGCCCCCCTCGTCCGGACGGATCACGATCTCCAGCGTGTCGCCGCGGAGGGGCCGCCAGGAGTGGAGGCTCGCGCCCTCGAAGTCCGCCGACAGGCGGACGTCGTCGGGGAGCGGCACCCCCGGGTCCGTGCACCCCGCGCCCGCCCCGAGGAGCGGCAGGACCAGGAGGAGCGCGCGAGCGGACGGGAGCGGGATCATGCCCGCAACGATGCGGCCGGCGCCGCTCCGGGGGAAGCCGGCGCGAGCCGCCCCACCCCGCGGGCCCGCCGGCCGGCCGGGAATGCGAACGGCCCCGGGTGGCCGATCGCCACCCGGAGCCGTCCGGTACGCCCCTGCACCCCGCCCCGCCCCCGACCGCGGGCGTCCGTCGTCCGGATCCGCCGCCCCCTCCGACCGCTCATCGTTCCGGACTCCCTCATGGACGAGATCCGGGTCGAAAAGGTTGCACGGTCCCCTCGGGAGCCCCACCCGCCGCGCGGGAGCGCCGAACCCGGGCCGGCAACACCGGGCGGGCCCGTGGTGTACACCGCGCCGGAAAACACTCGACCGTCCGACACCGGAGCAGCATGGTGCGCAGCGCACTCCCCACCCTTCTCGTCCTGGCGCTCCCCGGCGTCGCCCTCGCCCAGGACTCCTCCGCCGTCGCCTCCGCTCCGGGCGGGCTGGCGGAGGTCGAGCTCGCGCGCTCCCGCCAGTGCGTCGAGGTCGTGGCGCGGACGGCGGCCCTGCAGGCGGAGCTCTCCCCCCTCGCGGACCGCTCGCAGCGGCTCCTCGACGTCGCACGCGCCGTGGCGATCGAGGACCCCTCGGCCGTGGCGCCGCTCGACGAGACGGACGCGACGGAGGCGGCGGTGGCCCGCTGGTTCGAGCGGGACCAGGCGCTCGCCCGGCAGCTCCTCGAGGCCGACGACGAGGCCATCCGCTCGGAGCGCGCGGCCGGCCGGGACGAGATCAAGGCGGTGGTGAACGAGGCGATCGCGGCCGTCCAGGCGGAGGCGCAGGCGCGGATCGACGCGGCGGGCCCGCTCACCACGGAGGTCGGCGGGTGCGACGGCGCCATCCTCGTGCGGAGCGCGGTGCTCGAGGCCTGCGCGGCGGGGACCGAGAGCCCGCTCTGCGCGGCGGCGGCGGCCGAGAGCGCCGAGGCCCGGCAGGGATTCCGCTTCGTGGACTCACCCGAGAACCTGTGGGACGTCCAGGAGATGCGTCCCTGGACCGCGCCCAGCCCGCTGACGATCCTCCCGGACGGCCAGCTCGGCGGCGCGCGCACGATCGGCTACGCGCGCAACGGCAACCTGACGCTGAGCCTCGCCTTCGCGCCGCTCCTGGCCGAGCGCGAGCGTCTCTCGCCGGAGGAGATCTCGCGCTTCGAGGCGGTCAACGACTCCCTCGGCTTCACGTTCGAGCACCCGCAGGTGGCCTTCACCCCGGCGCTGTCCCTGCGCACGAACGCGCCGTGGCCCCTCGCGGGCGAGACCCTGTACGTCCTGCACTTCGACACCCCGGACTCCGCGGACGTGGTCTGGAGCGGACCGGCGGGCGCGGGGGAGGCGGTCCAGGCCACCGTGCCCCTCCTCCCCGTGCACCTTCAGCGCCTCGGTCGCGGCGATCCCCTCCGCTTCACCGCCGTCCGCCAGGACGATCCGGCGCAGCCCGAGGGGAGCGTCGTCTACAGCATCGAGTTCACGTCGCTCAACCAGGCGCGCGCGACCCAGGCGCTCATGGGCTACATGGCCGAAGGCCTCTCCGCCGACGTGGCCCAACTCGTCCCACCCGGGGGTGGGGGGCAGGGCGACCGCCGCTGAGGGCGCCTCCGGCGGCGCCGACTACTTGATCGTCGCGCCGCCGGTCCGGTCGTCCACCACGAAGCGGTCGCGCGCGGGCATCCGCACCTGCGGCAGCGTCTGGGCGTTCATGACCGCGTCCGCCTCCACGATCCCGTTCAGGTGGAGGAGGTAGGCGATGACCGCGTACGTCTGGTCGGCGGTGAGGCTTCCCGGCGCGAGCTGGGGCATCGACCGCACGATGTAGTCGTAGAGCGTCGTGGCGTAGGGCCAGTAGTTCCCGATGGCGCGGTTGACCGGCCAGTCCTCCCAGGGATCGGTGCCGACCAGGCGGTCGTACGGTCCCTCGACCCCGGTGACGCCGTGGCAGGCGACGCACTGCGTCATGTAGACCTGCTCGCCCTGCTGCACGGTGCCGCTCCCCGGGGGGAGCCCCTCGCCGTCGGGCTTCACGTCCACGTCCCACATCGCGATCCGGTCGGGCGATGCGGGCGCGCCGAACGAGAACCGCTCCGGTGCCGCGTCCGGGAGCTCGTAGGCTCCGGCGGTCGACGACGCCCCGGCGGGGACGTCGGCGGAGGCACCGCAGCCGGCGGCCAGCACCCCCGCGAGCATCGCCGTGGTCCCGCGCCCCGCGGCCCTCATACGAGCTCTCCCAGGCCGAAGGTGACCGCTCCGTCGGAGGCGATCTTCCAGGCCCGCTGATGGTTCTGGTGGTAGGAGGTGCCGTCGCCGCGCGCCTCCCAGAGCTGGTGCACGGTCGGCTGCACGTAGCCGGTCTCGTCCGTGGCGCGGCTCAGGATCACCGCCTCGCGCCCGTCCCAGTTCCAGAGGTGACGGAAGCGCACCGTCGACTTCGGCAGGATCGGATGCTGGAGCTCGGCGTCCGCCCAGCTCCGGCCGCCGTCCGTGCTCACCTCCACGCGCGTGATGAGCCCGCGGCCCGTCCACGCGAGCCCCTTGATCTCCCACCATCCCCGGTCCGGGAGCGCGTAGGGGTAGGACGGGAAGGTGATCACGGACTTCGCGTCCATGACGAAGCTGAACTGGCGGGCGCGCCCGCCCGCGAGCGGATCCGTGTACTTCGATGTCTCCTCGCGGGTCATCGTCGGCCGGTCCGACACCTCGAGACGGCGCAGCCACTTCACCTGCGCGTTCCCCTCCCACCCGGGCAGGAGGAGCCGCAGCGGGTAGCCCTGCTCGGGACGGATCGCCTCGCCGTTCTGCCCATAGACGAGCATCGCGTCGTCCATGGCCTTCTCGAGAGGGATGCTCCGCGCGAGCATCGCCGCGTCGCCGCCTTCCGCGAGCAGCCAGCTCGCCCCCGGGCGCACGCCCACCTCGCGCAGGATCCACGCGAGCGGCACGCCGGTCCACTCGCTCGTGCTGATCAGCCCGTCGATCTGCTGGACCGTGATCTCCGTCGGCATGCGGGTCCGGCTGTAGATCCCCCCGCCGTTTCCGCTGCACTCGATGAAGCAGATGCGGGAGACCGATGGATAGCGCATGAGATCCGCCATGCGGAACACCATGGGCCGCTCGACCATCCCGTGGACGAGGAGCTCGTGGTTCTCCTTGCGGATGTCGGGAATCCCCGCGTGGTGCCGCTCGAAGTGCAGGTCCGACGGCGTGATGATGCCGTGGAAGTCCTGGAGCGGGCTGCGCGAGGAGCTCGAGAGGTCGAGGTCGGAGGCGCGGAGGAACCGCTTCGGCTGCTCCCCGGGCGCGCGCGAGCCCAGCTCCGACGTGAGCCGGCCCGGCACCTTGGTCGGGTCCGGCGGGGGGGCCTCCTGCGCGACCAGCTTCACCGCGTCGGCCTGGGTCTTGAGCACCCCGGCGGCGATCACTCCCGAGGTCGTGGTGAGCCACGCCCGTCTCGAGAGCGGGCGTCCCTTCTCAGGCGGCATGCGCGCTTCCTCCGGTGGGGGATGATCGATCGGGGACAACGTGGGGTGCGCGCGAGCGCGGGGCCAGAGGGGCGTCGCGGCCGGCGCCGCGCTGGACGACGGGGGCGCCCCTCGCGCACATTCACCGCACGAATCGTCCCCCGGAAGGAGCCTGCCCCATGTCCCGCTTCGCCCTCCCCCTGCTCGCCGCGCTCGTGCTCGGCGCGGGTCCGATCGTCGCGCAGGACCACGGCCACGAGGAAGCGCTACCGCCCGGGTTCGACGAGCCGATGCCCCTGCACCACGACGGCCGGGGGCTGGGCCCCTTCAGCCGGCCGGTCACGACCGACTCGCCGGAGGCGCAGCGGTACTTCGACCAGGGGATCCAGCTCCTGTACGCGTTCGACCCGAACGGAGCGGCGCGCTCCTTCCGGGAGGCCTGGGCGCGGGACCCGGAGTGCGCGATGTGCTACTTCGGAGAGGCGTGGGCGTGGGGGCCGTACCTGAACGGGCCCATGACCGCCGACGACGCGCCGCGGGCGTGGGAAGCGATCCGCCGCGCGCAGGAGCTCGCCGGGGCGCACGCCTCCGAGGTCGAGCGCGCGATGATCGAGGCGATGGCCGTGCGCTACGAGCCCGCGCACGACGACGACCGGCGCCGGATGCTCGACGAGCGGTGGGCAGAGGCGATCGGCGAGGTCTACCGGCGCTTCCCGACCGACCTCGACGTCGGCTTCCTCGCGGGGGAGGCGCTCATGCTGCTGCAGCCGCGGCGCGGGACGTGGGACATCGAGGAACCGGCGATCCAGGAGATCCACCGCGTGCTCGAGTCCGTCCTCGCGCAGGACCTCCGGCACCCGGGCGTGTGTCATCTCTACATCCACGCGACCGAGCCGACGGTGGAGCCCGGCAAGGCGGAGGCGTGCGCGGAGCACCTCGGGGCCTCGATCCCCGGGGCGAGCCACATCCAGCACATGCCCTCGCACACCTTCAACCGGATCGGGCGCTGGGGCGCCGCCGTGCGCGCCAACATCGACGCGTGGCACTCGGACCTGAAGGCCGCGCATGGGCTCGGCTTCGCGATCTACCCGTCGCACAACCTGCACATGCTGCTGTTCGCGGCCTCCAACGACGGGCAGGGCGCGGTGGCGATCCAGGCGGGGAAGGACTACGCGAAGCTCATGGAGGGCGGCCAGTTCTACCACGCGCTCACCCTGTTCCGATTCGGCCGCTTCGAGGAGATCCTCGAGCTCGAGCAGCCGCCGGAGCACGTGGTGTTCCGCGGGCTGTGGGATTTCGCGGTGGGCTACGCGCACCTCCGCACCGGCGACGCCGCGGAGGCGCGCCGGCAGCTCGAGCGCGTCCGCACGGCGATCCGGGAAGCGCCCGAGGGGTCGAACTTCCGCGGCCACTCGCCCGAGCAGCTCCTCGGGGTGACGTCGGCGATCCTCGAGGGGGAGATCCTCCGGTCCGAGGGCCGGGTGGCGGAGGCGATCGAGGTGCTCCGCCGGGGCACCGAGCTGGAGGACACGATCGTCTACGACGAGCCCGAGCCGCTCAACTTCTCCATCCGGCACTGGTTCGGAGACGCGCTGAACGAGGCGGGCCGGCACGGGGAGGCCGCCGAGGTCTTCCGCGCCGAGCTCGAGAAGCATCCCCACAACGGGTGGTCCCTCCTCGGGCTCGAGCAGGCGCTCCGCGGCCAGGGCCTCGAGGCCGAAGCGGACCGGACGGCCGCGGCCTTCCGGGAGGCGTGGGCCCGCTCCGACACCTGGATCCGCGGGCCGATCTTCTGAGCGGGACGAAGGCCGAGCTTCCGGAGTCGGGGGTTCCGGAGGCCGGGCGGCCGCGGGACGCGGGAGGCGTGCGGCACAGGGCCCTGATCGCACGCGCCGCGCCCTTCGCGCTCTTCATGGCCGTCCTGATCGCGCGGCCGCTGCTCGAGCAGGTCGCAGCGGGCGTGGGCCTCGACGCGCGGTGGGTGTATGCGGTGCAGGCCGGGCTTCCGCTCGCGGCGCTGATCGTTCTCTGGCCTCGCTACCGGGAGCTGGGGCCGGATCGCCTGCCGGACCCCGCGGGCTGGGGGCTGGCCGCCGTGATCGGTGCCGCGGTCTTCGGCGCCTGGATCCACCTCGACCTCCCCGGCCTCACGCTCGGCGCGAGCACGGGATTCGACCCGCGGGGGGCGGACGGGCGGGTCATCCTGCCGCTCGCGGTCGTGCGGCTCGCTGGGGCGGCCCTCGTCGTACCGCTGCTCGAGGAGCTGTTCTGGCGCTCGTTCCTCCTCCGCTGGCTCGAGCGTCCGGCGTTCCTCCGGGTGGCTCCGTCGGAGGTGGGCTGGCGCGCGATCCTCGTCTCCTCGGCGCTCTTCGCCACCGAGCACCACCTCTGGTTCGCGGGGCTGCTCGCGGGGATCGCGTACGCCTGGCTCTACGTCCGTACCGGCACGCTCTGGGCACCGGTGCTCGCGCACGCGCTCACGAACGGGCTGCTCGGGTGGTGGGTCCTCGAAACCGGAGCGTGGTCCTTCTGGTGAAGCGGCGCGGGAGGCCGCAGGGCCCCGCGCGGAACGACCGACGCGCCGGAGGGGGGTACACGGATTCGCGCATGCGCGAGATCCGCCCGACGCGCCGGCCGAACCTTCCGCGCTAGGCGGTGCTCCGACCGCTGGCCACGATGCGCGGCGCCGCCAGGGCGGCGGAATCACCTTTCGCGCGCGACGAACCCGGTCGCATGCGCGACGCCGTGGTCCACGATCCGATCCCGAGCGGAGCGAGCACGAGCGCCGCCAGGAAGTACTTGAGCTCCTGCAGGATCCCGCCCGCGAGCACCGCGGAGCGCACCTCCTCCGCGCGCATCCCCCGCATCTGGAGGACGTCGAGCGCGAAGACCACCATCACGAGCCCCAGCGCGAGCGAGGCGACGCACGCCGCGGCACCGGCGACGCGGAGCACCCACGGACGCTCCTGCCAGTACGCCACCGCGAGGAGCAGGACCAGCCCGAGGAGGGGGGTCTGGAGGTAGCCGGCGGCCAGCCCGAGCGCGCCGTAGCGCCACGTGAAGTCGCCGGGCCGCGCCGGCAGGACCGTCGTGGCCAGGTCCACCAGCGGCGAGACCACGAGGACCAGGCCGAAGAGGTAGACGGCCCCGACGGCCCAGGGCGACGGGTTCGGTGTGCTACGGCTCATGCGTCCCTTCCTCCATGCGTTCGCGGTCGCGCGGGTCCTGCCCGCGTCCGCCACCAAAAGAACGAGCGGAGCGCCGGTCCCGCACGCTCCGCTCGAAGCCGGCCCGGTTGAAGGGGGGTCACCGGGACCGGAGATCCATGCTCAGGCCACCTCGTCCAGCTTCCGCATGCGACGGCGACCGAACACGAGCAACAGCGCCAGTCCCGTCCCCATGAGGAGCCACGTCGAGGGCTCGGGCACGGTGTTCGTGCGGATGAGCATCTCCTGGTAGCGTCCGTCGACGCCCGACAGCACGTACCAGCCGTCGGCGGCGTAGGTGGCGCCTTCGGTGTCGGCGAGGTGCAGGAAGTAGTCGCGGGTGACGGCATCGCCCCCGACCTCCCCGCCACTGGTGATCGTCCAGATCGCGCTGTGGATGCCGGACCAGACGGTGCTCCTGCTCGTGCCGTAATCCTGCCACGACTCGAAGAGCGAGCTCAGATAGGCCGCGCGCCGGTACGTGTCCAGGCTGCCCGCGCCCGCTCCGAGGCGGGTGTTCGCGAGACCGGCGTCGCTCTGCCCGGAGCCCAGGGCGGTCACGTTCACCCGCTGGTCCCCGGCGAAGTGCTCGAAGTCCACGCACACGAGGCTGAAGCTGGGGGACGTCACGCCGTTCGTCGCGAAGCGGCCGACGTAGGGGCCCACGTAGACCTGGCTCCACGCTCCGTTCGGCATCTGTTCCGTCCACGGCGAGACGACGCCCGACCCGCCGAGGAAGTCGAGGTACTCCTGCGATCCCAGCACGCCCTCGTAGTTCGTGATCTGGGCAGCGGCCGGCAGCGGCATCAGCAGGGCCGCGGTCCAGAGCACGATCGGGGTGGCGAGCTTCTTCATTCGTTCTCCACGCCTGGAGTCTTGCAACGCACAGGGCCGGCGGGTTTGCAACGCGCGTGCCGACCGGGGGGCGCCACCGCGGCGCCCCGGCCGCCCGCGCGGCCGTTCGTCGCCGCAAATGCCTTTCCCGGGAGCGCGTTAGACCGCCTGCCCGCCCCGGGGGCCGTCCGCCGCCGCCGCGTCGGTCGCGCGGCACGGGCCGGGGCCTCGTCCACGCCGATGTTGCACCGGCACCACGTTCTGAAGCAGCCACGACACCCTCGAAGGCGTCGGGATCGGCGCCATGCGGGCCTTCCGGAGGAACCCCCGACCTGCCTGGGCCTACTATGCGCAGCGCGCGCGCAGGCTCATCCTCGACCCGCGCGCGCCCGGATGCGACCGCAGGAGAGAACGAGATGCCCTGGTACGAATACCGCTGCAGCGCGAACGGCACGACGCTCGAGGTCCGACACGGGATGGGCGACCGCGTGGATACGTGGGGCGAGCTCGCCGCGCGGGCCGGGGTGCCCCTCGGCACCACGGCTCCGGACGAGCCGGTGGAGCGGCTCCTCAGCGCCCCGCTCCCGTTCGCGGGCGCGGACGAGGCGCCGGGCTGCGGCGCGGGATGCGCCTGCCGGCCGCGCAACTGAGCGGACTCAGGGTCGACGAAGGCGCGGCGGACGCCCTCGTCCTCGGCGCCGGGCCGGCCGGCTCGGCCGCTGCCGCGGTGCTGGCCCAGGAGGGCCGCCGGGTCGTCCTGATCCGGCCGTCCCGGACGCCGGAAGGCGCCCTCGGCGAGTCCGTTCCCCCCTCCGCCCGGAAGCTCCTCATGGAGATCGGGGCGCTCGAGGCGGTCGAGGCCGCCGGCTTCGTCCCGAACGTCGGCAACACCGTCCACTGGGGCGGCCGACCCGTGCGGCGTGAGCGCTTCGGCGACGGAGCGCACGGCTTCCACGTCGACCGCCGCGGGCTGGAGTCCGTGCTGTGCGGCGTCGCCGAGCGTGCGGGCGTGACCGTACTGGACGGCCTCGCCGCGCGAAGCGCCGAGCGCCGCGAGGGGATCTGGGCGGTGTCGTGCCGCGGCCCCGACGGTCGCGCGCGCGTGCTCCGCGCTCCCTGGGTCGTCGATGCCACCGGACGCCACGGCTTCCTCGCGCGCCGGCTCGGGCGCCGCTCGGACGAGCGCACGCGCACCACGGCCGTCGTCGGCCGGTGGCGGGTCGGGGGCCGAGCGCCGGAGGAGGTGCGCGGTCACACCGTCATCGACAGCTACGAGGACGGATGGTGCTGGTCCGTGCCCGTTTCTTCCGACGTGCGCTGCTTCGCGGCGATGCTCGACCCGAAGCATGCGGCGCTGGATCCGCCGACGGATCTCCGGGGGCTCCTCGAGCGACACGTCCGCCGCGGGCGGGGCTGCGGGACGCTCCTGGACGAAGCCGAGGCGGTCGGGCCGGCGTGGGCCTGTCCCGCCACGCTCTACGAAGGCGAGCGGTTCGGCGACGAGGGCCTGGTCGTGTGCGGGGACGCCGCCTCGTTCATCGATCCGCTCTCGTCGTACGGCGTGAAGAAGGCGCTCTCGTCCGGCTGGATGGCCGCGCTCGCGGTGAACACCGCGCTCGCCGACGGCGGCATGGCCGGGGCGGCGCTGGAGGCGCACGAGCGGCGCGAGCGCGAGGTCGTGCGGCGCTACCGGGCCCAGGCCGCCGACTACCTCGGGGAGGCCGCCGCGGCGCACGCCCATCCCTACTGGAGCGAGCGCGCGGAGGCGGCGCGCGCCGAGCTCGATTCCGCCGGGGAGGACCCCGCGCCCCCGGCGCTCGCGGCCGCGTACGAACGGATCCGCGGAGCCCCGCGCCTCGCGGCGCGACCGGCCGGCGGCCTCGCGCGCGTCGCCGGGCCGGTCGTCGAGGGGCGGCGCATCGTCCTCGAGGAGCACCTCACGCTCGGTGACGGGAGGCGCTTCCGGCACCACGGGCCGGTGGACCTCCGGAGGCTCGTGGAGGTCGCCGCCGACCACGGCGACGTGCCGGACCTCTGGGCGGCGTACCAGGAGCGCGCCGCCCCCGTCCCGCTCCCGGACTTCCTGCGCGGGCTCTCGTACGCGTTCGCCGCCGGCCTGCTCGAGTGGGCCGAGGGGGCGGGGCCGGCCGCCGCGGGCGGGGTGGCGCGGGGCGGCGGCGTGTGAGAGGATCCGGACGGGGCCTCCCGCCCCGAGCGAACCCCCGGGAGCACGACCACGACGTGAAGCGCCCGTCCATCGATCCGCACCTCGCCCGCGCGCTCGCGTACGTGCGTCCCTACGCGGCACGCCTGGCGCCGGTCGCGCTCCTGTCGGTGGCCGGGACCGGGCTCGGGCTGGTCGTGCCCTACCTCTCCAAGCTGCTCATCGACGACGCGATCCTCGCCGGCGACTTCGGGATGCTCGTCCGGGTCACGGCAGCGTTCGTGGGCGTCACGCTGCTCTCGTTCGCGATGAACACGTGGAGCGGGCTGCGCTACACGGGGATCTCCGCCGACATCCTCTTCGACATGCGCCGCGACCTCTACCGACACCTGCAGCGGATGTCGCCGCGCTTCTTCGCCCGCACGCCCCTCGGCGACACGGTTTCCCGCGTGAACGGGGACATCGCGGAGATCCAGCGCGTGGTCGGGGAGGTCGCCCTCGGCTGGCTCGGCCAGTCGCTCGCGCTCGTCGGCACCGTCGGGATGCTCGTCTGGCTGGACCCGCGCCTCTTCCTCGTGGGGGTGGCGGCCCTTCCGCCGGCGCTCTGGGCGCTCGTGCGCTACCGCCGCGCGCTCGAGCAGCGCATCCGGACGCTGCGCGAGCGGAGCGCGGACATCGGCACCTTCCTGATCGAGACGCTCCAGGGCATGCGCACGATCGTCGGCGCGAACGCCCAGGAGCGCGAGGTGGACCGCTTCCGGAAGAAGAACGACGACTTCGTTTCCTCGCTCCTCTCCATGCGCCTGTTCTCCTACCTCGCGGGCGGGCTGCCGGGCCTCCTGCTCTCCGTGGGCACGGCGGTCGTCTTCCTCTACGGAGGCTTCCGCGTGATCGAGGGAGCCACCACGCTCGGCACCTTCGTCGCCTTCATGGCCTACCAGATGCGCCTGCTCGGGCCCATCCAGGGGCTCATGGGCAGCTACGCGAACCTCGCGAGCGCGCGGGCCTCGCTCGTGCGCGTCCACGAGCTGCTCGACACGCCGCCCGAGGTCGTGGACGCACCCGGCGCGATCCGCCTGCCGGAGGCCCGCGGCCGGATCACGCTCGAGGGCGTCCGCTTCGGGTTCGGCCGCGGCGACGAGGTCCTGGACGGCGTCGACCTGGACATCCCCCCCGGTCAGACCCTCGCCATCGTCGGGACGAGCGGGAGCGGGAAGTCGACGATCGCGGACCTGCTCGCCCGCTTCCTCGATCCGGACGAGGGTCGCGTGCTCCTCGACGGCCACGACCTGCGCACCCTCGCGCTCGAGGACGTGCGCCGTCACGTGCACGTGGTCGAGCAGGACCCGTTCATCTTCCACGCGAGCGTGCGGCGCAACGTCCTCTACGGGCGCCCCGACGCGGACGACTTCGCGGTGTGGAACGCGCTCGAGGCGGCGGGGCTCGACACCCTCGTCCAGGGGATGCCCGGCGGGCTCTGCACCGTCGTCGGCGAGCGGGGCCGCGAGCTCTCGGCGGGCGAGCGCCAGCGGCTCGCGCTCGCGCGCGCCTTCCTCGCCGACCCGGCGGTGCTGGTGATGGACGAGGCGACGGGCGCGCTCGACCCCTCGTCCGAAGCGACGGTGCTGAGGGGCTACGCGGAGCTCATGCGCGCGCGCACGACGATCGTCATCACGCACCGTCTCGACCTCGCGCGGCGCGTGGAGCGCGTGGTGGTCCTGAAACAGGGCCGGATCGTCGAGGACGGTCCGCCCGCGCGCCTCGAGGTGGAGAGCCGGAGCTTCCGCGACCTCTTCCTGGACGTTCTCGCCGGATGACGGAGGCGCCCGTCCGGGTGGCGGTGATCGACAGCGGCGTGAACGTCCCCCACCCCCACCTCCCCGCCGTGGCCGGCGGCTTCTCGGTCGACCCGCACGGCCGGGTGGGCGAGGACTACGTCGACCGCCTCGGGCACGGCACCGCGGTGGCGGCCGCCATCCACGAGAAGGCGCCCGCGGCGGAGCTCGTGGCGGTGAAGGTCTTCGAGCGCACCCTCGCGACGAGCGTCCCGGCGCTCGCGCGCGCGATCGAGCTCGCGCTCGAGGACGGGGCCCGCCTCGTGAACCTCAGCCTCGGCACCCCCAACGAGATCCGGGAGCGACAGCTCGCGCCGGTGGTGCGCCGGGCGCTGGACGCGGGGGCGCTCGTGGTCTCCGCGCGGGAGCACGAGGGGACGCGTTGGTATCCCGGCTCGATGGAGGGGGTGGTCGGCGTGATGCTCGACTGGGATCAGCCGCGCGAATCCGTGGCCGTGGTCGACCTCCCGGGGGGCGCACGGGCAGTTCGGGCCTCCGGCTATCCCCGACCGATCCCGGGCGTGCCCCCCCGCCGGAACCTGCACGGCATCAGCTTCGCGGTCGCGAACGCGAGCGGCACGATCGCGCGCCTGCTCGCCGACCACCCCGGGGCCCGGACGCCGGCCGAGGTCTTGGACCTGCTCGCCACCCTCCACCAGATTGCGGAATGACGTCCAACCTGAGCTCTCGCCAGCGCGCGCACCTGCGCCGCCTCGCCCACAAGCTGAAGCCGGTCGTCCTCGTCGGCTCCGAGGGCGTGACCGACCGCGTGGTCCGCTCCGTCGAGGAAGCCTTCCACACCCGGGAGCTCCTCAAGGTAAAGGCGCTCGAGGGCGCGCCCGAGCCGATCCGGTCCGTCGCCGAGGCGCTCCGCGAAGCGCTTCCCGGCGCGGAGGTCGTCCAGACGATCGGGCGCACGGCCGTGCTCTACCGGGCGGACCCGGAAGCCCCGGAGATCGAGCTGCCGCGCTGAGCGGGCGAAGCGGGCCGCACCGAGCCGGCCCGGCCCGCCCGCAGCGCCCGGCCGCGAACGGCCGGCGCCCGCCTACGGGATCCGCGACAGCACCTGGTCCCAGGTGCCCGCGGCGATCGCGACCGCCAGCTCGTCCATCAGTCCCTGCTGGAGCGCGGCGTGCTGCTCGGCCTGGCGCCTCGGATCGAAGAAGCGCCGCTCCTCGTCCGAGAGCTCCAGGCGGTCGTGGTTCCCGTCGAACTCGCCCCGCTCGAACGGACCGCTGAAGCCGCCCTCGGCACGGAAGCGCGTCATCTCCCGTCCCGTGTAGTCCACGAGCACGATGTCCGCGAGGGCCCGGTACGTCCGCGTGCCCCGCACTGCGTGCCAGGTGACGGGCGTGGGCTCGCGCACGCGCGCTCGCCCGCCGTCGAGGAGCCGGGTCTCGTGCGCGATCCGCTCGACGTCCTCCTCGATCACCTGCACGTCCACGAGCTCGATCATGGCGGCGACGTCCGCCCCCACGAGCTCGAGCACGCGGCCCACGAGCATCGGAGTCTGCGGCACGCCCCTGAGGAGACCCCGCAGCTCCGAGCGCATCGCCGCGTGGTCGGCCATCCGCACGAAGGGTGGCGGGCGCGTCCAGTGATCCAGCGCGAGATCCTCGTCGAGCAGGATCTCGAACTCCGGCCCGAGCGCGTCGCGGAAGGCTCCGCTGGCCGTCACCGGCGGCACGGCCACCACGAGCGTGCCGGCCTCGAGGGCGCGGTGCTGGAGATCGCGCACACCGAGTACGACGTCGCGTGCCGGCGACTCCCGCACCTCCAGCGCGGACTGCGCGAGATCGAACGAGGTGCGCGGACGGCCGTCCGCGAGCTCGACCTCGGCCCACTCGAGCAGGAGCGCCGTCTCCGCGTCGACCGAGGCCTGCGCCTGCGCGCGGGTGGGCTGGAAGTCCGCCCGGGCCGACGCGTAGGCGTCCCGCGCGTCCGTCCAGCGTCCCGCGTCCCGGGCCTCGTCCCCGAGCGCCATCCACCACTCGATGGCCTCGTCGAAGACCGCGCGCCGGTCCCGGTCGTACCCCACGGGCGGATCCAGCCGCTCCCCGACCGAGCGGATCGTCTGGAGCAGGCCGTCCACCTGCTGGTAGCGACGCGCCGCGCGCACCGGATCGCCCTGCGCCCGGTAGCTGGCCGCTTCGTCGAGCGCGATCGCCATGGCCGTGTCACCGGCCGCCACCAGGCGCTCGCGCGCCTCGCGGAGCGTGCCGTCCTTCTCGACGGCATCGGCGTAGCGCTGGACCGCCTCCATGTACCGGCCCCGGGCCTGGAGCTCGAGGCCCTCGTTGAGTCGGTCGGTCGCCGAGGCGCAGGCCCCGGCGAGCGCCGTGAGCGTCACGAGCAGGAGCGCGCGCACGCGAGATCCGGACATCGTTCCCTTCTCCGTCGGAATGGATCTGCCGGTACCAAGCTACGACCGCGGCGGCGGCAGGTCAGCGGTTTTTTTTCGGGGGTCAGCGGGGGGTCGCGAGGCCTTGGGGCGGCAGGGTTCGTCGCCGGCCCGGGCCCACGGGTGCGGCGCGGCCGCCGAGGGTCACGACCCGGGTAGCGCGCCACACCCGGACGCGGCCCTCCGCCTCAGCCCGCGCGTCCGCGCCTGGAGGAGTTCACGGCGGCCGCCACGCAGGCGTCCACGAGCGCCTCGTCGTCCCGCACCGCGTCGGGGGAGCCGCCGGCGCGCGCCCAGCCGCGGACCTCGCTCGCCCGCTCGTCGAAGCCGAGGCCGTCCAGCGCGTCCGCGACCGCGTCGATGAACTCGACCTGCGGCGACACGCGCGCCATCGCATGCATCTGATCCGCGGCGCGCGCGTGCTCCTCGGCCTGGCGCGCAGCCTCCACGTAGTCGCGCAGGTGGAGGAGCGCCGTCGCCTTGTGCTGCGCGGCCAGGTCCAGCCAGGTCAGCGTGCACAGCGTGCGCACCGCTCCAGGATGCACGCGGATGAGCTTGTTGGCGACGCCGCGCGCCGCTTCCCTCTGCTGGTCCTCCAGGAAGGCGTCGATCGCCCGGCCGTAGTAGCCGATCGCGCGCTCGCGGTCGCCCGCCCGGAGCGCGATGTCTCCCGCGCGGTTGAACGGCGTCCCCTGGTAGCCCGGCCGCGCCCGCTCGGCCTCGGCTTCCAGACGCGCAAGCTCCTCCTCGACGTCGTGGGGGGCCGGACGCGCGGTCCGGTCCCCGCCGAACAGGCGTGAGAGAAACGACATGGCGGGTCAGCGCGTTGGGGGGTGCCGCGTCGGCGTCCGGCGAAGCGAAGGCCGCCGGCGCCGAGCCTCGCTCACCCCTGTTCGACGATCTCCAGGAGCTCGATCTCGAAGACGAGCACGGCGTTCGGGCCGATCCGGGGGCCGGAGCCCTGCGGTCCGTACCCGAGCTCGGAGGGGATCCAGACCCGGTAGTGGCTCCCCACCGGCATCAGCCGGAGCGCCTCCGCGAACCCGGGGATGACCGCGCCCACGCCGAACACGGCGGGCTCGCCGTCGTAGCTGGAGTCGAACTCCGTGCCGTCGATGAGCGAGCCGCGGTAGTGGACCCGGACCTGGTCGGCTCCGCCGGGCTGCGGGCCCTCTCCCTGCCGCAGGACCTCGTACTGCAGCCCGGTCTCGGTCGTGGTGACCTCCTCCCGCGCGCCGTTGCGCTCGAGGAAGGCCGCCCCCTCCTCCTGGTTCGCCGCCGCCACGCGCTGGCGCTCCTCGGCGGCCGCCGCCTGGACCTCTCTCGCGAACGCCTCGAGGGCGGGCTGGATCTCCGACGGGGGAATGGCCGGATCCTCTCCCTGCATCGCGTCCTCGACGCCGCGCATGAACGCGGCGCGGTCGAGGCGGTCGCGGGAGTCGGCGATCTGCGACCCGACGTTGAGGCCGATGCCGTAGCTGGCCTTCTGGTCGTCGGAATCCAGCGCGGCGTTCTCGAAGGTCGCCGAACCGCCGTTCGAGCAGGCGCTCGTGGCGAGGGCGAGAGCGACCGCGGCCGCTCCGATGCGAACGTTCATGATGGTGCCCGTTGAGGGGATCCGGAGAAGCCTCGAAGCTAATGCGTCCGCGGCTCCAAGCCCAATGGTGGCTGGTCGGGAGGGCGCTTCGTGCCTAGACTCCCGGGCTGTTCGTTCCGCCGGGACGCGGACCGCCGGCGGGGGCGAATCCACCGGCCGTCTCCGGTGTAATCCAAGCGTGCCTCCGGCTCCGGCCGGGGCTCCAGTCCGATGCGCCCCGCACACACGGAGTCGTCGTGAGCGCGCCTTCCACCAGAATCGACCCCAGGCAACGCCTCGCCGGCATCCTGCCGGACGTGGAGATCGCCGTGCTGGCGCCCCTCATCGAGGAGATCGAGGAGCTGAAGGCGCGGCGGAAAGCCGTCGTCCTGGCGCACAACTACATGACGCCGGACATCTTCCACGGCGTCGCGGACCTCCGCGGCGACTCGCTGGCGCTCGCCCGCATGGCCGCCGAGACGGACGCCGAGGTGATCGTCATGGCGGGCGTCCACTTCATGGCCGAGACCGCGAAGATCGTCAACGAGCGCCAGACGGTCCTGCTCCCGGACATGCGCGCCGGATGCTCGCTCGCCGAGGCCGTCACGGCCGCGGACGTCCGTCTGCTCCGGGAGCGCTATCCGGGCGTGCCGGTCGTGACCTACGTGAACACGTCGGCCGAGGTGAAGGCCG
>CAZOYA010000057.1:0-18819 GCA_964583815.1 uncultured Gemmatimonadaceae bacterium
GCCAGCGCGCGAAGGGGCCGGGGGGGAGCTGCTCGACGCCCCGGAAGGGCGTTCGGGGCGCGCGCGCGCCCCAGAAGGTGAAGATCTCGTCGAGACCCCGGAGGTCCACGCCCCGCTCGACCTCGCCCGAGGCGAAGAGCGCCTTCACCTCGGACGCGAAGACGAGCGTGCCGCCGGACGCCGAGTAGAACAGGGGCCGGATACCGAAACGGTCCCGCGCCAGCACCAGCTCCTCGCGACGCCGGTCGTAGAGCGCGAAGGCGAACTGACCGTTCAGACGCTCGAACAGCCCCTCGCGCCACTCCTCCCAGCCGTGCACGAGCACTTCGGTGTCCGAGCGCGTGCGGAAGCGGTGGCCGGCCCCATCGAGCTCCCCACGGAGCTCGATGTAGTTGAAGATCTCGCCGTTGAAGAGGACGAGGAGCGAGCCGTCTTCGTTGCCGAGGGGCTGCGCGCCGCCGGCCAGGTCGATGATGCTCAGGCGCGTGTGCGCGAGCCCCACCGAGCGGCCGACGAAGAGGCCGTGCCCGTCCGGCCCCCTGTGATGCAGGGCGGCCGCCATGCGGCGCAGCGCTTCGGGCGAAGGCGACGGCCCGCGGCTCCGCGCGATCCCGGCGATCCCGCACACTAGTCCGGCGTTCCTCCGTACGTCGCGATCTCCGGGACGGGATCGACGAGCAGCGCCGACAGGTGCAGGTAGCGCGTGGTGGAACGCTTCTGCTCCACGTCGCGGTAGGCGCGACGGACCTGGTCGGGCTCGAGCCCGAGGGCCGCGGCGGCCTCCTCCGCCGACAGACCGTGGTTGTGCGCGTAGAGCACGAGATCCATGGTCAGCGCGGGAAGCGCGAAGTAGAACTCCTCCTGGCTCTGCGACAGCGAGTACGTGTCGGTGGTCGGCGGGCGGTTCGTCACGCCCTCGGGCACGCCGAGCTCTTCCGCGAGGCGGTAGACCTGCGTCTTGTAGAGGTGCGCGATCGGCTTGGTGTCGGCCAGGCCGTCCCCGCCCTTCACGAAGAACCCCTGGTCGTACTCGAGACGGTTGGGCGTGCCCACCACCGCGTAGTGGAGCCGGTCCGCGTGGTAGTAGTCCAGCATCTTGCGGACGCGCTGCTTGAAGTTCGTGGCGGCCACGATCTCGCGGTACTCGGCCGGCGGCAGGCGGTGCGTCGACTGCTCGCCCGAGGGGTTCTCGACCACCACCGAGTACGTGTTGAGCCGGTCGGAGTTCAGCCGGTCCCCCGGCAGAACGATCTTGGACTTCCAGCCGGAACCGTAGCCGGGAACCACGCGCGCGATGGCGCCGTCCCGGCGCCGGTAGCAGCCGGCCGCCTCGAGCGTCGGGGCGATGTCCTCGACCGTGTGCTCGATCCCGAGCTTGTCGGCCCACTCGCGCGCGAGCTCCAGGCTCCGCGGGTCGGAGTCGCGCTCCGGCATGAAGAGGCCGAAGACCCGCTTCGGCCCGACGGCCGCCACGGCCAGCCCGGCGGCCACCGAGCTGTCCACGCCGCCGCTCATGGCCACCACGAATCCCTTGCGCTTCAGGTCCCGCGCGAGCTGATCGCGGAGCGACGCGGCGATCCGCTCGATCTCCGCGGGGGCGTCGATGCGCAACCAGTCCTGGCTCGTCGTCTCGATGGTGCTCATGCTCTTCCGTGTGGTCGGTCTCGATTCGGCCGCGCCGTCGTGCAAGTTCGGTTCCCGGCCGCAGCTCGTGAAATCGGCGGGGCGGAGGTGTCCCGAGGGGATGTGCGCGCGCCCCACGTGTGGGATCGGTACCACACGTCGCGTCCGGTGAATCTCCCGCTTCCTCCCGCCACGCGGGGACCCTGCGGGCGGGCAGGCCATGGCATGGGAATGGCACCCGGTGCCGCCGAAACTCGATCAGAACGTAGATTAACACCGTCCAATCACGGGCGTAACGGAGAAGCATGCCTCGAGGAGGGCCGATGAGGGGGGGGAACGTGGCCGCCATGTTGTCGGCCGCGGTCGCGGCCGATCCGGACAAGGACGCGGTCGTCGAGCCGGGGCGGGTAACGACCTACGAGTCGCTGGCAGGGCGTGCCGGGGCCATGGCGTCCATCCTGAGCGAGTCGGGCGTCGTGCCGGGCGACCGGGTGGTCGTGCTGCTGGATCGCGGAGCAGATGCGGTCGCGGCCTACTTCGGTGTGCTCGCTACCGGCGCGATGACCGTGGTGCTGAACGCCGTCCTCCGTCCGCGGCAGGTGGAGTACGTGCTCGAGCACTCCGGGGCACGGGCGCTCCTGACCTCGACTGCGGTGCTTCGGCGCTGGCACCGGGATCTCGACACGACGGCAGAGGTCCTCACCGTGGACGACCTGCCTTCGGCCCCGTACCGGCCCCTCGATGCCCGTCCGGACGACCCGGCGCAGATCACGTACACTTCGGGATCGACCGGCATGCCCAAGGGCGTCGTGGCCAGCCATGCCAACGTGCGTGCGGCGATCGACACCGTCGCGGGATACCTCGGCCTCGAGCCCTCCGACCGGATCGCGGGACTGCTCCCCCCGAGCGGCGTGTACGGGCAGAACCAGGTGCTCTGCTCCGTTCACGTGGGCGCCACCCTGGTCGTGCCCACCTCACCCATCATGAACGACGTCGCACGGGAGCTTCACGACGCCGGCGTGACGGTTCTGGCCGCCGTGCCGCCGCTCTGGCTGCAACTCCTCGCCGCGCCCGAGTTCACTGAGCGCCCGATGCCCTCGCTGCGGATCCTCCAGAACGCGGGAGGACACCTTCCGCCGAGCGCAGCGTCCAGGCTCCGATCCTGCCATCCCGGCGCCCGCCTCTTCCTGCAGTACGGGATGACGGAGGTGTTCCGCAGCACCTTCCTTCCTCCCGATGAGATCGAGCGCCGCGCCGGCTCGATGGGCCGCGCCATGCCCGGGACCGAGATCCTCGTGGTCCGGGAGGACGGGAGCCTGTGCGAGGATGGCGAGGTCGGGGAGCTCGTGCACGCCGGGCCGACAGTCGCCCTGGGCTACTGGAACGATCCGGAGCGAACGGCGTCCGTGTTCCGGCCACACCCGGTGACGGGCGAGGGGCGGGCCGTCCACTCCGGCGACATGGTGCGCCGGGACGCCGACGGCTTCCTGTACTTCGTCGGCCGGAAGGACCGGATGATCAAGACGCTGGGCTACCGGGTTGGTCCCGACGAGATCGTCGATGTCCTTCACGCTTCGGGTCTCGTCGCGGACGCGGCGGTCGGAGCGCGCGAGGACCGGACGAGGGGTCAGGCGATCGTTGCCTGGGTCGTCCTGAAGGACGAAGCCACGCTCGCGGACCTGCGCCGCTACTGCCGCGCCGAGTTGCCCCGGTACATGCAGCCCGCGCATTACGTGGAAATGGAGGCGCTGCCCAGGCTACCCAACGGCAAGCACGACCTCCCGGCGCTGGAACGGGAACCGGTACCGGCATGACCACGGCGGCGGCGACGAGCCCGCCCGCGTCACATCCGATCTACCGCGCGCTCTCGGCCGCAGGGGTGCCGAGGCTGGCGCGGCGGCTGCGGGGCGGCGCCCAGGTGTTCTGCTTCCACGACGTGGTCCCACCGGAGGAAACCGGCGTGGCGGACGTGTCCCTGCACATGTCCCGTCCGCACTTCGAGCGGGTGGTGGAATGGATCGCCACGACCTATCGCGTGCTGCCTCTCCGGGAGATCCTGGATCGTCTCGAGCGGGGCGCGCCCGTGGCCGGCACGGCCGCGCTCACTTTCGACGATGCGTATCGTGGCTTCTTCGAGCACGGGCTTCCGGTCCTGCGGCGAGCGGCGCTGCCCGCGACGGTGTTCGTCGTGGTCGACGCCTCGCGTGCGCCCGGACCGTTCTGGTGGGACGTCCTCGGGCTTCACGGCGCCTTGGGCGCCGAGCAGCGGCGCGAATGCCTGGACTTGCTGTGCGGCGACGGCGCGAGGGTGCTCCAGCGACACGGGCTCGCAGGCGACTCGCACCCGGTGCCGGAATCGTTCCGTCCGTTGCCCTGGGAGGCGCTCCGTACGGAGGTGGCTCGTGACGATCTCCTGGAGTTGGGAGCGCATACGATGCGGCACCGGAACCTGAGCGTGCTCGAACCTTCGGACCTCGAGGACGAGCTCGCCTCCGCCCGTACCGCGATGGAGGCCGAGACCGGATGCCCGCCGGACGTGGTCTCCTATCCGTACGGTCGCTACGACCGACGGGTCGTCGAGGCGGCGCGTTCCGCCGGATACCGTGCCGGCTTCACCCTGGATCGCGGGACGGTGAGGAGCGGGGCCGACACGCTCGCGCTCCCCCGGCTCAACGTTCCGGCGGGGATCGGCGTGGAAGCGCTCGAATGCTGGGCATCGGGGCTCCGGAAGGGCGGCGGCGACGCATGAGGATCGTCCACTTCGCTGCGCCTGCGCCGTTCGGCGGGCTCGAGTCGGTTCTCCTGACGCTCACGCCGGCCCAGGCGGCGGCAGGTCACGAGGTCACCGTGGTCGGCTCGTTCACGGACGACCCGAGCGGACAGCCGTTCTGGGCCGCCCTGGGCCGATTTCCGTCGGTCGAGCGGGTGGAGCTCGTGCTTGGGGCGCGCGCCTATCGAGCGGAAGCCGAAGCGCTTGGCTCGCTACTCGCGGAGCGGCGGGCCGACGTCCTGCACACCCACGGGTATCGGTCGGATCTCGTGGGAGGGCTGGTGGCGTGGCGCGCGGGGGTGGCGACGGTGACCACCGTGCACGGCTTCACCGGAAACGGTTGGAAGAACCGGGCCTACGAATGGCTGCAGCGTCGCGCCTTCCGTCGCTTCGACGCAGTGGTCGGCGTGTCGCCGAGGCTGGGGTCCGAGCTGCGGGCTGCAGGCGTGCCCGAGCGCGCCTTGCACGTGATCCCGAATGCCTGGGCGCCGGCGTCTCCGCCGCTCGATCGCCGGGCCGCGCGGGAGACGTTGGGGCTCCCCCCGGATTCGCCGATCTTCGGCTGGGTCGGTCGTCTCGGACCCGAAAAAGCGCCGGATGTCGCGCTCGCCGCGTTCGAGGCCTTCGGACGCCCGAGCGCGCATCTCTCGTTCGTGGGCACCGGCCCGATGCGCGAGGAGCTCGAAGCTCGCGCGCGCGACGCGAACCTCGGAGACCGAGTTCGGTGGCACGGCGCGGTGCCGGAGGCAGGACGGCTCCTTCGGGCTTACGACGCGCTCGTGATCTCCTCCTGGACCGAAGGGACGCCGATGGTCCTTCTCGAGGCGATGGCCGCGGAAGTGCCGGTGGTCACGACCGCGGTGGGAGGGATCCCGGATGTGGTGTCGGAGCGTGAGGCGCTCCTGGTGCAGCCTGGCGACGTCCAGGGCATCGCCGATGCTCTCCGGCGGATCCTGGACGAGTCGCGGGAGGCTGGGTGCCGCGCCGCCTTGGCACGTGAGCGCCTCCTGCGGGAACGGGCCGTGGATCCATGGGTGCGGCAGTACGACGCCGTGTATCGATTTCTGTGTTCGCAGAGGTGAGCGTGGAGTCCTTCGCAATGGCTCTGGTCGTGGGCGCGATCGCGCTCGTGCTGTACACGTATCTGGGATATCCCCTGTTGCTGTTGATCGTGGGCGCGCTGCGGCGCCGCACGCACGTCGGTGACCGGACGGGCGCCCCTGCTGAATGGCCGAGCGTGTCCATCAGCGTACCCGCCTACAACGAGGAGGCGCAGATCGAGGAGCTGATCCGCAGCCTCCTCACGCTCGACTATCCACGCGACCGATTGCAGATCCTGATCGTCTCCGATGCTTCCTCGGACCGCACCGACGAGATCGTGGAGTCCTACGCGGACCAGGGGGTCGAGCTTCTCCGGATGCAGGAGCGGGGCGGCAAGACGAAGGCGGAGAACGCCGCCGCGCGGCACCTGCGAGGAGATATCATCGTCAACACCGACGCCTCCATCCGCATCCGGCCCGATGCATTGAAGCCGCTCGTGGCGGTCTTCGCGGATCCCGAGGTCGGTTGTGCCTCGGGCCGCGACGTCAGCGTCGGAACGGAGGAGGCGACAGGCAACGTGGGGGAAGGAGGGTACGTCGGCTACGAGATGTGGGTCCGGGATCTCGAGACGCGCGCCGGCGGCATCATCGGGGCCTCGGGCTGTTTCTACGCCATCCGGCCGCACCTCCACCGGATGCCGCTGCCCGAGTCGTTGAGCCGCGACTTCGCTGCAGCGCTCACGACGCGTGAGCATGGATATCGTGCGGTCTCGGTGTCCGACGCCGTGTGCTACGTGCCGCGTGCGCCTGCGCTGCGCAGGGAATACAGGCGGAAGGTCCGCACCATCACGCGTGGGATCGAGACGCTCTGGCACAAGCGGACGCTGATGAACCCGCTCCGGCACGGGTTGTTCGCCTGGAAGCTCCTGAGCCACAAGGTGTGCCGATGGGCGTTGCCGTGGGCGGCGGGAGCGGGGCTCCTGGGCCTCGCGATCCTCGCGCGGGCGAGCCCACTTGCGGCCCTCGTGCTCGCGGCAGCGGTGGGGGTGCTCACGCTGGCGGCTGCGGGATGGACCCTCGCTGAGCGCCCGCGCCTATCCCGCGTGCTCGCGGTTCCGGCCTATCTCGTCATGGGCAACCTTTCCGCCGCACACGCCTTCCTGCGCGCGCTTCACGGCGATCGTGACCCTGTCTGGGAGCCCACCCGACGGCACGTGGTCAAGGCCAGATAGTTTCGCCTGCGGGGGCCGCGCACGCAGGCGGATGTGCTGCCGGTACAGCGAATTGTGGTGAGATCGCCACGTACACGTAGCGGGGCGAGATGGGGCGTCAGCGGGTAACTGGTGCGTGCGCAATGATATACGTGATCCTGTGCTCTGCGCGCCGTCTGGTACGCTTCTTTTCAGGACCCCCCGGACTGGCAGTTGGTCCACCTACAGGAGCGTTCACCCGATGAGCAACTCCAGGATCAGAATCATGAGGGGCGCCGGTCTCGCTGCGGCGATCGCCGTTGGAGCCTGCAGTCCCGGCGACTTGCCGACCGACCCGGTCACCGCGCCACTGTTCGACGTCGTCGAGCGTGAGCCGGCCAGGGTCTGGATCTGCAAGGTCGGTCCCGAAGGCACGACGGCGGATTTCACCGTGGAAGCGGATGGCCCCGGTGAGCTGCTGTTGGGGGAGACGTTCACCATCGACGCGTACCCCGAATGCGTCTGGGGCGTGAACACGTTCTACTTCTGGGAGGCCGATTCCCCGCGGCCGGATCCGCTCGTGAGCACCACGCTCACGGTCACCGAGGTCGATGCCACGGAGGGGATGGAGCTCGCTCTCATCGACTACGCCCAGTACATGGACGACACGTACTCCGTGGCCCTACCGCCCTCGGCATCCGCTCAGATCGTGGTCAACTACGATGACGGTGGGCGGTTCAAGTTCGTGAACGAGGGAACCCCGCCGCCTCCTCCGCTCGTGGGCGGTGAGGGGTGCACGCCCGGCTACTGGAAGCAGAAGCACCACTTCGACTCCTATCCCTCTCCCTACACGCCGGACATGCTGTTCGCCGATGCCTTCGGAGCGGGATTCCCCGGAATGACGCTCGTGCAGGTCGCGTCGCAGGGCGGTGGTGGCGTGAAGAGGCTCGGGCGCCACGCCGTCGCGGCGCTGCTCAGCTCCGCGAGTGATGACGTGGCGTACGACTTGTCGACCAGTGCCGTGATCGACGCTTTCAACGATGCGCTCGCCAGCGGCGGGTATGATGCGGCGGGCGACCTCTTCGAGAAGTACAACGAGCAGGGCTGCCCGCTGAACTGAGCGGTGCAAGCAGGCACGCGCCTGCGGGGGGCGAGTCCCCCGCAGGCCGTCCTGCTCTCGGTGCCTTCATAGCCGGCCCGCGCTCAAGCCGGCAGCACGGCCTCCACCTGCGGGATCAACTCCCCCGCCACCGCGCGCGCGGCCTCGAAGGCCTCCTGCTCCGACTCGCCGATGGGCACGACGATCCGGACGAGCGCCTCGTCGGTGCGTCGCTCGAGAGCGGCGTCCCGGAGCAGGTCCCACTTCACCAGGTACTCGTCGTGGGCCACCCGGCCCCGGCCCTGATACCAATAGAGGACAAGCGCGCGCGCATCTCCGTTCTGCAGGACGTAGCGGTTGACCGTTACCGCGCCACTCTCGACGGGAATGTCGGCCTTCGTCGACGTGAGGGCCTCCCACCCCGAGCCGGGGAGGCAGTTCTTCGGAGAATGGATCGTGCGGCCGCGTGTCTGGCTGTCGTAGAACCCGATGTAGATCGACAGACCACCCGCAATGGCGAGCTCGTCGTCTGCGCTGGATAGATACACACGCAGCGCGTAGTCTGTGAAACCCGCCACCTCCGCCTCGCTATCCCCGACGGGCACGTCCTGTCCCTGGAGGCCATCGATGGCCGTGGGAAGCGCCGATGCCAGAGGCGCTCGCAGCTCGGGATGCTGCTGGCGTCCCACCCCGAACAGGAGGAGGGATCCCGTCACCAGCAGGATGACCGGTGACCAGCGCTCCCACCGCGCCTTCACGCGCGGATCTCCTCGCCGGCGACGCGCCCGAGCCGCGACCGCACCCAGCCTTCGCCGCTCGAGAGACCCCATGTCAGCAGTCCCAGGACCAGGAAGGCCACGACGAAGAGAGCCCATCCTTCGGTGTAGTGCATGAACCCGTCACCCAGCGCCGGATCGACGAAGTGGACGAAGAAGCCCGTCAGGAAGATCCGCCCTCCGTTGATCACCATCGCCACGGGGATCGCGACCGCGACGAGCAGCCCGCGCAGCAACGGGCTTCGCAGCCAGAGGCCGCCCATGAGCACGCCCAGCGAAATCAGTGCGGTCAGGGACCGAAGACCGGAGCACGCCTCCGTCACGAAGAGCGACTGCCCGGGTAGGTGAATCACGTTTCCGCTGAGCAGCACAGGCACCGCCCTCCACTGGAGCATGGCCGCTCCCATCTCCGACGCGCGGAGCTGGAGCGGTAGGGCGAGCGAGGAAAGGACCACCGAGGGAAGAGGGACCGAGAGCACGAGGAGCGTGACCGGAAGCCACCACCGCACGAGCTGCCGGAATCCCCACGCGTAGACGATCAGCCCGGCTGCCGCCGCCATGAGCGACATCCGCATCGTAAAGAGCTCGGCGGCGAGCGCGGAGGCGACGCGAAGCAGGACGGCGCCACCCAGGATGCCGAGCCCCAGGATCCTCTGGCCGTCGCGTCGCTCGGCCAACCCGGACTTCCAGATCAGGTAACCGGAAAGCGGACCCAGCAGAAGCCCGTGTCCAGCCTCTGGATCGTTCCACCAGTCTCGGCCGAGGGTGACGATCGGCTCCTGAAACAGCCACAGAAAGGCTGCCCCACCCACGAGGTAGGGCAGCCTTTCCTTCCAACGCGCGACGGCCGGGGCGGACGCCCGGGGGGCTCCGTGCATGGGAGCCCGGCTACATCCACACCTTCCGGAAGACCATGACCGGCATGGTCTTCGCCATGATCAGGAGATCCTCCGTTGGCGAGCGGCGCTCGATGTACTGGAGGTCGAGGTCGACCTTACGACGTACGTCGTCCAGGCTACGGTCGTAGCCCAGGTTCACCTGAGCGAGGCCGGTGATCCCGGGGAGAACCCGCTGCCGCTCCTGATAGCGGTGCACCTTCTCGCGCAGCTCGCAGAAGATCTGGGGCTGCTCGGGCCTCGGCCCGACGATGTTCATGTCCCCCTTCAGCACGTTGAAGAGCTGGGGTAGCTCGTCGAGTCGGGTCGCCCGAAGGAACGCGCCGACTGGTGTGACGCGCGGGTCGTGCTCCGACGACCACTGCTCACAGTTGCCCCTGTCGTTCCGCATCGTGCGGAACTTGTAGATCGTGAAGAGCCGTCCGCCGTGGTCGATCTTGCGGCGATGATTTTCCGAGCCCGGCCCGCGATTCCAGCGCCGATCGATCCCGACCCGAGGCTGCTTGTAGATCACGGGGCCCGGGGAACTCAGCCTCACGAGGATCGCGACGACCAGCATGATCGGGGCGGCCACTACGATCCCGATGAGCGCCACCAGGATGTTCAAAATACGGCGGATGCGCTCGCCGAGCTCGACGCGGCGGCCACGCTGTCGCCGGCGTGGGTACGGGTCGAGCCGCAGGTTCTTGCGGGGAAGGGCTCCGGGAAGCGCCACCGGTGGCGGGGCGGCGACCCGCTGCCGCACGCTCCAGTGCTCCCGGGTGGTCGGAATGCTCACGCGTCTATGTCACCTTGCAGGAAAGCCGTTGCCAGGTCGGGTGACTCGGGCATCTGCAAGGCGTGTTCACCACGGCTGGCGGCTACGTGGCGAATGCTACAACGAATTGATAGAGATAAGTTTAGGTCTTGTGAGCGACCTGAGCGCGGGCGGGTGGACAGCGCCCGACCTGTGGGCGTCTACCTACGTGATGTGGGACGCGTACCACACGAGCGATCCGGCGCGGGTCCGGAGGGCCCATCGTGGAGCGCCGGCGTCCTCCACGGATTCCGGCGCGATCGCCCCTCCACCCGTAAACGTCTCGGGGGGGCCTGTCGAGATGATCACGCGGCCCGACGAGCAGGGCGACGGCGTGGCGTGGGTGGGTCCCGGACGACCTGCGGCGATCGACGAAGGCGTGCGGCCGGGGTTTGCTCCGATTGACGTGCGCCTCAACGCCTCTGCGGCACCTGCAGCACGAACGAGAATCGCGTCCCTTCGGAATCCGAGGTCGTGTACTCGAGCGCCGAGCCCATCGCCTCGACGAGCCGGCGGGCGATCGAGAGCCCCACGCCGCTCCCGGAGAAGAAGTGACCCCGCTCGCCCCGCCCCTGGCGCTTCTTGAACGGCTTGAAGAGCTCCGCCTGGCGCTCGACCGGGATCCCTCGGCCGGTATCCTGGACGTAGTACTCGATCCGTCCGTGCGTGACCCAGCGCACGCCGAGCTCCACGAAGCCGTGGTCGGTGAACTTGAGCGCGTTGGTCGCGAGGTTCAGGAGCACGCGCGTGAGCGCGTGGGGATGGCCCTCGGCGCCGCCGTGCTCCGGGGCCACGATCCGGAGCTCGAGCCCCTTCTCCTGCACGAGCGGCAGCACCATCCGCTCGACGTTCCGGAAGACCTCCGCGAAGGCGTACGGCTCCGGCTCGTCCGCGACGAGATCCTTGCCGCGGCGGGCGAGGTCCACCACGTCCGACGCGACCGAGGCGAGCCCGAAGGCGGCGCTGTACACGAGACCGAGCTGGCTGCGCTGGAGGTCGCTCACCGGGCCGCTGTGGCCGTCCCTCAGGGTCTCGGAGAGGAAGAGGATCGACGTGAGCGGCGAGCGGAAGTCGTGCGCCACCTCGACGAGGAGCTCGAAGGCGTTCGGTCCGAGCATGCTCGCTCGCAGGTCCTCGGCTTCCTCCTCGACGGGGAACGCGGCGGCGTGCGTGCGGCGGTAGCTCGAGCAGGCCCGGAGCAGCACGACGCTCGCGCCCTCTTCCGCCGCGTTGGAGGCCTGCCACAGGATCTCGTGCTCGAGCCGGCGGAGCAGCACGTCGTCGTCGACCGAGGTCGGCGCCGATGTGACCGAGGCGCTGGTCCCCGCGGCAATCCGCCGGATGGCGACGACGAGCGTGGCGAGACGCCGGCGCAGGCGCTCCCGCTCGTCCTGTTCCCGGTCCGGGAAGAGCTCGTGGAGACGGGCCGCGACCCGCTGGGCCGCCGTCTCGAGCAGCGCGGCCTCGAGCGTGGAGGCGTGCTCGACCGGCTGCGGCGTCTCCAGGAACGTCACCTCAGCCTCCGGTGCCGTCCCGCGCCATGCGGATGAGGGTGTCCCGCGCCATGCCGTGCTTCTCCATGAGGCGGTACAGCGTGGTCCGGTCGACCCCCGCCATGCGGGCGGCGTCGGAGATGTTGCCGGCCGACGTGCGCACGACGTTGGTGAGGTAATCCACCTCGAACTGCGCGAGCACCTGCTCGCGGGCGCTGTGATAGTCCATCGTCATGAGCGACGAGGAGAAGCGGGCGGTCCCGCCGTCCTCGGGCCGCAGGCCGTCGTCGATGAAGATGATGTCGTCCGGCCGGATCTCCTGGCCTGGCTCGGCGAGCACGACCATGTGCTCGATCACGTTGCGGAGCTCCCGCACATTCCCCTTCCACGGCGCGCGCATCAGGGTCTCGAGTGCCTCGCGCGAGAACGTGGGCGCCGCGGCGCCGTTTTCCCGGTGCTGCGTCCAGAACTCGGCGAGGAACTCGCGCGCGAGCAGCGGCACGTCCTCGGGCCGCTCCCGCAGGGGCGGCACGTGAATCGGCACCACGCGCAGCCGGTAGTGGAGGTCCTTGCGCAGCGTCCCATCCGCGATCGCCTGCATCGGATCACGGTTGGTCGCGGCGATGAAGCGGACGTTCACGACGGCGTCCGTCTTGGTCGAGCCCACCCGGCGGACGACGCCGTCCTGGAGCACGCGGAGGAGCTTCGCCTGCGTCGGGAGCGGCAGCTCCGTCAGCTCGTCCAGGAAGAGCGTGCCGCCGTTCGCGACCTCGAGGAGGCCCTCCTTGGAGCGGACGGCACCCGTGAAGGCGCCCTCCACGTGACCGAACATCTCCGACTCGAGCAGGTGCTCGGGGATCGCCGCGCAGTTCACCGGCACGAGCTCGCGGCTCCGGCGCCGGCTGTTGTAGTGGATGTACTGCGCGATGACCTCCTTGCCGGTCCCGCTCTCCCCGGTGATGAAGACCGAGGCGTCGGTGCGGGCCACCTTCTCGGCGAGCGCGATGACGCGCCGGAGCGCGTTGCTGCGCCCGAACAGGCGGATTCCGTCGGCGTGACTCGGCTCCTCCTCGGCCGCCGGAGCCTTCTTCGCCTCGGCCTTCCGGCTCTCCCGGGCGATCACGACCGCATGGGCGGCCCGCCCCACCAGGATCTCGAAATGGGTGGCCGAGAACGGCTTCGGCAGGTAATCCCAGGCACCCGCCCGGAGCGCCGTCACGCTCGACTCCACGGTCGGGTTGCCCGTCATGACGATGACGATCGTGTCGGGATGCGTGTCGAGCGTCGCCTCGAGCAGCTCGAGCCCCGAGACCTGGGACATGTAGAGGTCGAAGAGTGCGATGTCGAAGCGCCGGTTCTTCAGCATCCGGAGCGCGTCGTCGCCGCGTCCGCAGACCGTGACCGAGAACCCGACGCTCCGGAGCAGGGAGGCGCAGCTCTCCCGGAGGGAGTGCTCGTCGTCGACCACCAGCACCTCGATCGAGCTCCGGACTTCCGGGTCGATGGCGACCAGCTCGAGGTCGGGTCCCGCGGGTGCGGCTGCGTGGCCGCCGAGGTGGGAGGGAGGATTCATCGTCGGGAGGTCGGGCGGACGGAAGCGGAGCGTTTCCGGGTGTCCAATCTTCGCTTGGTGTTGCGTTCGTACAAGGGCCACATGCAACGGTGTGCTTCGTCATTACAACACTGTGTAATGTGTGCGACAACGGAACCGGACTGCCCCGGCGCCTGTACGGCGTGGCGTGGCGCTTGCTCGAGCGCGATCTTTCTCTGGTCGGCCGGTCGCCCGTTCGCGACGGCCCCCGACTTCCCCGGCCCTGTGGCGCCCATGTCTGATCACGAGCTGACGCCCCGACCCGACACCCGTCTGGCGGATGTGCACGGAGAGGGAACTCCCCCCCTCCCGCATGGGGAGGCAGCTCGACCTCCGTTACCCGAGTATGCCGATCCGGGCGAGGAGGGGAGCGGGTTCGACCCCAGGCGCTATCTCCACGCGCTCTTGCGTCGGAAATGGTGGATCCTGTCGGCAACGGTCATCGGCGCGGTGGGCGCTGCTGGCGCATGGCGTGTCGGTGAGGTCGAGTACACGGCGGTGGGAAGCCTCTGGCTCGAGAATAGAGTCCCGGATCGCGGCACGGGCGACGTGACGCCGATACGCGCGAGTGGCCTGCTCGAGGCGTCCGCCTGGATCGAGCTGCTGCGCTCCTTCACGGTGTTGGATTCGGTCGTGGTGAACCAGCGCCTCTACATCCGTGCCCCGCGGGAGTACGAGCACGCGTTCGCCTCGCTCCGGCTGTCCGACTCGTTCCGTCCGGGTGCATACCGGTTCCGCGTCGAGCCCGATGGGCGTTCGTTCCTGCTCTCCACGTCCGAAGGCGCGCTGATCCAGCGCGGAGCAGTCGGAGAGCCGGTGGGCGCCGATATCGGCATCGAGTGGCTACCGCCTGCGGGTGCGCTCCCCCCCGGGAAGGACGTGGAGTTCCGCATCGTGCACCCGCGACAGGCCGGCGTGGAGCTGGCGATGAGGCTCGGTACACGCATCGACCAGCAGGGCAATTTCCTTCAGCTGACGCTCACGGGCACGGACCCGGAGCATGTTGCGGAGGTCCTGAACGCCCTGATGGAGCGGCACGTCTCGGTTGCCGCCGATCTCAAGAGCGCGCGGTTGAACGAGATGGTCGACATTCTCGAGGAACAGCTGCTCTACGCCGAGAACGAGCTCGCCGACGCCGAGCGGGATCTCGAGTCGTTCCGCGTGAACACCATCACCCTCCCGACCGATCAGGCCACACCGATCGCTCCGGGTCTCGAGCAGACCCGCGATCCGGTGTTCGGGAACTACTTCGACATGCAGGTCCAACTCGAGGCGCTCCGTGGCGACCGGGAGCGGCTGCAGCAGGTGGTGGACGGCTTCGGAACAGCGCCGGTTCGCATCGAGGCACTCGAGGCGATTCCCGCCGCCCAGCAGTCCAGCGAGTTGCGAGCGCTCCTCTCGGAGCTCGTCGAGGCACGCACGGAGCTGCGCGCCCTGCGGGAGCGATACTCGGACGAATTCGGTCCGGTGCAGGACCTGATCCGCCGTATCGACACGCTCGAGCAGGAGGCGATCCCACGGGTGACGCGCGGGATCCTCCTGCAGCTGACGGTGCGGGAAAACCAGATGCAGGCGTTGGTCGACTCGGCCTCGTCGGAGCTCGCGGAGATCCCGCCTCGAACGATCGAAGAAGGCCGCAGGACCCGGCGTGTCCAGATCACCGGCAACCTGTACAACGAGTTGCGAAGCCGGGTCGAAACGGCTCGTCTAGCGGCGGCGAGCTCCATTCCGGATGTGCGCATTCTGGACCGTGCGGCCGTCCCGCAGGTGCCGACCGATGACGGTCGGGTCCGCCTCGCGGGTCTGATCTTCCTTTTCTGTGTAGGCGGGACCGTCGGCGGGGTGCTCGCACTCGACGTTCTGTTCGACCGGCGCGTGCGATACGCTTCCGACGTCCCTCGCGAGTTCGGCCTCGAGATCCTCGGCAGCATTCCCCGCATCCAGATGGCGAGGAAGGGCCGGGGGGCCACGAACTCGGCGCAGGCACTCGAGGCCTTCCGGGAGCTGCGGATCCATACGGGATTCGCATACGGCTCCGCGGGCCCGATCACGATCGCGATCACGAGTCCCTCTGCGGGGGAGGGCAAGTCGCTGATCTCGTCCAATCTCGCCGTGGCGTTCGCCGAGGTGGGGAAACGAACCCTCCTCATCGACGGCGACACGCGGCGCGGTGACGCACATCGTCTCCTCGGACGTCAGCGGGTACCGGGACTGGTCGATTACCTGCGTGACCGCTCCGGCCAGGACATCATCCAGGAGACCGATATCCGCAACCTGGACTTCGTCGGCTCGGGCTCACGTGGAGCATCGACGCCGGAGCTGCTCGCCTCCGCGCGCCTGGCGCATTTCATGGGCACGCTCAAGCGGAGCTACGAGGTCATCATCGTCGACTGCCCCCCGCTCGCGGCCGGTGGCGATGCGCTGATCCTCGGATCGCTGGTCGGAAACATGGAAGTGGTCCTGCGCACGGGATCCACGGACAAGCAGCTCACGCAGGCGAAGCTCGAGCAGGTGCAGCGCCTGCCAATTCGCATCCTGGGCGCCATCCTGAACGACGTCGACCCGACCCAGACCTACGACGCGTACTACTACTCCACCTATCTGCCGGATTACCAGCCGATCGCAGACGGGGAGGACGACGAGGGAGTGAGGCTGCTGTCGCGCGGACCGAGCTGATCAGGCCTCGTAGGCGCGGACGCGGAAGCTCTCCTCGTCTGCCTGCGCGCGCCGAAGCGCCATCGTTGCCTTGAGGAGCAGGTCCTCCGGCGTCGTGGGTTCCGCGCCGCGGACGGCACAGAAGCCGGCTCGGAGCAAACGAAGCTCCTCGAGGTCCGACGGTGTCGCTCCCTGGGCCCGTGCATGTTGCTCCGCGGCCTCCAGGATCCGGTCGGCGAGGCGGAGGGCTCCCTGCTCATCGGTGCCGGGCGCCACGATCACGAATTCGCCCGGACCGAGCCGGCCGATCGTATCCGAGATCCGCGTCGTGGATCGCAGCGCACTCGCGATCCGGCGGGCGAGCCCCTCGATGAGTGCCTCGGCCCCGGCCGCGGGACGGTCGGGGTCGGACGAGGTGCCGAGCAGGTGGGGTCCGAGCGCGATGCAGGCCATGGGACGCTCGAACCGGACCGCGTCCGCGCCGATCTCCTTCGCGCGCTTGAGAATCCCTCGCACGTTGTAGAAGCCCGTGCCCGGATCGGTGAGCCCTTCCTCACGCGTGCGGTCGGATTCCTGCTTGGCGCGCACGAACGTCTCCATCCGGAGCACGAGCTCGTTGGGATCGACCGGGTGCGTGAGGATGTCCCACGCGCCCGCGCCGAGGGCCTCGAGCCGCTCGGCCTTGCCGACGGCGCTCGCCGTGATCATCAGGAGGGGCGTCGTCGGCTGGATCGTGGGCGACTCGCGTAGCCTGCGAAGGACGTCGATGCCGTCGATGTCGGGAAGGTGCAGGTCGACGATGACGACGTCCGGATTGACCTTGGTCACCAGCTCGAGTGCCTGCTGCCCGGTGTAGGCCTTGAGCACGACATGGCCCTTCGGCCGCAGGATGCTCTCGATGGACCGAGAGGTCCATTCCTGGTCGTCCACGAGGAGCACGAGCGGGGTGAAGTCCGGAGCGTTTTCCATGAGGTGCGGTTGCGGTTTCGTCTGCATGTCTGGGTCCCGCCCGGAGGCCCCGTGGGCGTGAAACGTTCGGGTGGGGCGTTGCAAGAATTATGCGCGGGAGCACGACGGCCTGAGGCACGTTCCAATACATGGCATGATGCCGCTGAGCGTTGGCGCGCGCACGGTAGCGCCTGTGGTACTCTGCATGCAATCTGTGGCGGTTACGCCATGGTTTTGGGGGGCCAGCGGTCGTCATCGCCGGAGGCGTTGGACGGGTCCGCCCTTTGCACGTAGCTTCCGGCCATGCGCACACCTTTCCTGATCGCTGGCCTGGTCCTGCTGCCACTATGGGTGCAGTCTCCCGCCGCGGCGCAGACGCTTCTGGGCGCGGAGCCCGGGAGCTCCATTCGCACGAGAGCCGAGCTCCAGCAGCTCCTCACCTACTACGACGAGGTGGGGGCCTCACCCGCGTATTCGGAGCGGGTGAAGGAGGCGGCTCGGGCCAGCGCCGATCGTGTTCGGGCGAGACTCGCCGAAGGTGACTTCAAGGTCGGCGACCGAATCGTGTTGTCCGTGGAGGGTGAGCCGGACCTACCCGACACGGTGACGGTGGAGTCGGGCCCCAGGATCGTTCTCCCGCTCTTCGGGGAGATCGCGCTGCACGGTGTGCTGCGTTCCGAGATCCAGGAGCACCTGACGCGTGAGCTCGGTCGGGTGATTCGGAATCCTGTCGTCCGTGCGCGCGGCCTCATGCGCCTCTCGGTCCAGGGGCAGGTCGGCGCCCCCGGGTTCTACGTCGTACCGGCCGAGAGTCTCGTGAGCGACGCGCTCATGGTCGCGGGAGGTCCGGGACCTGCCGCGGACCTTGCGGAGCTTCGGATCGAGCGCGGCCTGGAGACCGTGATCGCCGGAGAGCCCCTGCAGGAAGCCATGCGCGAAGGGTGGACCCTCGATCAGCTCAACCTGCAGGCCGGCGACCAGATCGTCCTGCCGGCCGAGACCACCAACGGGATATGGGGCTCGATCGGGCGGATCGCGTTGGGTGTGGTTCCCGGCTTGATCCTCGCCGTGCTCGTGGGGACCCGCTGAGCCCGGAAGAGAGCCCCTCCCCTCACCCCTCCGCCCGCGCCTCCCGCTGGCCGTTCCCCCCGATCGCCCGCTCCAGCACCGCCACCAGGTCGTCCGTCGAGAACGGCTTCCGGATCACGTACTGGGCGTCGTTGAGCGCGCCGGACAGGATCGGGTCGACGTCCGCGTAGCCGGTCGTGTAGACCACGGCCATCTCGGGGTGCGTCTCGCGGAGGCGTTGCGCCACCGAAGCGCCCCATCCGTCGGGCAGGTTGATGTCCATGAGGAGGACGTCGATGGGCCCGTCGTGGCTCTCGAGCAGCGCGAGCGCCTGCTCGGCGCCGTCGGCCTCGAGGATCTTGTAGCCGCGGGCCTGCAGGAGACGACAGGTGACGGAGCGGAGTCGGTCGTCGTCGTCCACGAAGAAGACGGTGCCGCTCCCTCTCCGGGGGTCACGGGCCTGCATGCTGCTCTCGCTCATGTCGCTCCTCGCGCTCCTCGCCGCCTCGCGTGACTGCTCGGGACGGAAGTCTAGGTTGCCGCGGTCTACCCGGCCAAGCGGCATCCGTGCCGCGTCCATGCGCGGACGGGCCTGCGGCAGCCCCGCCGCCCGCCCGCGCACGCGCCGTCCACCCCCGCGCGCCTGGCCTCAACCGCCGGCCAGCATCTCCAGGATCCGGTCGTGCACCCGCCCGTTCGAGCTCACGCCCGACCCGCCCTGGATCGTGGCGTCCCCTCCGAGCGTGGTGAAGCGGCCGCCCGCCTCGGTGGCGATCGTCAGGAACGGACCGGCGTCCCACGGTGCCATGACGGGGTCCACCTGGGCCTCGATCCTCCCGGTGGCGACGAGGGCGTGCCCGTAGCAGTCGCCCCA
>CAZOYA010000058.1:0-1931 GCA_964583815.1 uncultured Gemmatimonadaceae bacterium
CCCGGTGCCGCCTTGCCCTGCGCCCGGCGCTGTTTCCTGTTCACCTGCCGCTCCCCCAGACGAGAAGGCGGCCGGCGCACACGAGCCCCGCGCCTCGGCGAGCCATTTCACCCTCACGACCGACGAAGCGGGCGCCGCCCTCGAGGGCCTGAGCGAGCTCGCCCGCCTCCCGACCTTCCCCTTCCGGAGCGCGGCGCGCTCGGCGTTCCGCAAGCTGGCCTTCGACCTCGACCCGGAGCTCGTGGGTGAGGCGCCCGTCGTCTATGCCCAGGACCCCGAGGCGGCCGCGACCCAGGGGCTCCTCCCGCTCCTGGCGGCCGCCGTGCGGAGCCGCCGCGCCGTCCGGTTCCGCTACCGGGGCATCACGCGTGACACCGACGAGGAGCGGCACGTCCACCCCTACGGGCTTCTCTTCCAGCACGGCCGGTGGTACCTGGTCGGCCGGGACGTGGAGAAGGACGCGCGCCGCATGTTCCGCGTGGGCCGGATGTCGGAGCTGCACGAGGCGCCCGCACGGCGCGGAGGAACGCCGGACTACGACGTGCCGGACGACTTCGCGCTCGCGGAGTACGGGGGGCGTTCGGCGTGGGAGCTGGGGGGCGACGAGGGAGAGCCCGCGACGGGCGCCGTCGTCCGTTTCGCCTTCCCGCGCTCGCTCTGGGCGGAGCGGAACGGGCACGGAACGCTCCTCGAGGAGGCGCCCGACGGCGCGCAGCTCCGGCGCTTCGAGGTCCGGCGACGGGAGCCGTTCCTGCGCTGGGTCCTGAGCCTGGCCGGAGAGGCGTGGGTGACGGCACCCGACGAGCTGTGCCGGGAGCTCGAGGAGATGGCCGGCGCGATCGTCCGGCGCTACGGAGGAGGTCGATGACGTCGATGCAGGGCGCGCGCGCCCTGCCCGTCGCGGCCGCGGGGCGGCGGGGGACCGACCCGGAGGAACCGCGGTGAGCAGCGCCGAGCGCACGGCGCAGGCGCGCCTCGAGCGCCTCCTCCACGTCCTCCCCGCGGCCTCCCGGCGCGGGGGAGCGCCCGTCTCGGAGCTCGCCCGCGCCCTCGGGGTCGAGGAGGCGACGATCTTCGAGGACCTCGCCGAGGTCACCGAGCGCAACTACTACCATCCAGGCGGCTGGCTGGACGACGTCCACATCGGCATCGAGGGCGACCGCATCGAGGTGCGGGCGAGCAGCTTCGAGCGACCGCCCCGCCTCACGACGGAGGAGGCGCTGTGTCTCGCGCTCGCGCTCAGGGGCGGGACGGCCGGAGCGCGGCTCCGCGGCGCCGCGGAGCGGGCGCGGCTGCTCGAGCGGGCGGAGACGCACCTCGCCCGCCGGGTGGAGGCGGGGTACGGTGACGGGATCGCCGTCCCCGAGCGGGACCTGGACCCCGAGGGCATCCGGGACCTCCTGCTGACCGCGGCACGTGAGCGACGGGCCTGCGCGCTCTCGTACCTGAAGCCGGGGGCTCCGGAGCCGGGACGGCGCGTGGTGCACCCGTACGTGATCGCCTACGGTGAGGGGGCCTGGTACGCGATCGGCCACTGCACCCTCGAGGACGCGGTCCGCATCTTCCGGACGGATCGCGTCCTCGAGGCGGAGCTCCTCGACGCCACCTTCGAGGTCCCCGCGGACTTCGAGCCGGGACGGTATCTGGCGGACGGGCGCGTCTTCCACGCCGACACCGTTCGGGACGTGCGAATCCGCTACTCGCCGAGGATCGCGCGCTGGATCCGGGAGCGGGCCGGCTGGGAATCCGCGCGGCTCGAGGAGGAGCCGGACGGGAGTGTCGTGCTCCGTCACCGTGTGGCGGACCCGCACTGGGTCGTCCGTCACACGCTGCAGTACGGGGCGGACGCCGAGATCCTGGCGCCCGAGGACGTGCGCGCTCTCGCACTCGCGGTCGCGCGTACGCTGCTCCCGGACTGACCGGGGTCGGGC
>CAZOYA010000058.1:2031-18661 GCA_964583815.1 uncultured Gemmatimonadaceae bacterium
CAGCTCGTGGGTCGCCGTCACGTCACGCCGCTCGCCTTCGCCACCTCCGCGCGGGCGGTGACGTCCGACCGCTTCCCCTCCTTCACGAGGTCCGCGCCCTTCTCGCCGATCATGAGCACGGCCGCGTTGATGTTGCCGGAGACGATCGTCGGCATCACCGACGCGTCGATCACGCGGAGGCGGTCCACCCCGCGCACGCGGAGCTGCGGGTCCACCACGGCCATCTCGTCCGTCCCCATGCGGGCGGTGCCGGAGAAGTGGAACCCGGTGTCCGCGTGGGTGCGGATGTAGTCGAGCAGCCCCTCGTCGCTCTCCCCCGCCGGACCCGGCTCGAGCTCTCGGACTTCGTAGCGGCCGGGCATCGCGTCGGCGATTCGCTTCGCGAGGCGCATCCCCGCCATGAGCGTCTCGACGTCCACGTCCTCGGTCAGGTGGTTGAAGACGAAGGACGGGCTCTCGTGCGGGTCCCGCGACGTGATGCGCACCCGGCCGCGGCTCTCGGGCCGGTTCTGGTACATCCCGAGGCGGAAGCCGGAGAAGTCGGCGAGATCCCAGCCGAGCTCGCCCGGCATGAAGGGGAGATAGTGCAGGTGCAGGTCCGGCGCTTCGACGTCGGGTCGCGTGCGCAGGTACGCGCCCGCGAGCGAGGCGCCGATCGTGAGTGGCCCGTTGCGGGGTCCCAGGAAGTAGTTCACCCCGGCGAGCATCTGTGCGACGCGGCTCCCCACACGCACGTTCAGCGTGTCGCGGCTCGTCGTCGTGTACTTGCGGCCGACCTGGACGTGGTCGATCAGGTTCTCGCCCACGCCCTTCAGCTCGTGCACCACCTCGATCCCGTGCTCCCGCAGCAGGTCCGCGGGACCGATCCCCGAGATCTGCAGGAGCTGCGGCGTCTGGAGCGCGCCCGCGCTGAGCACGATCTCGCGGCGCGCCTCGGCCCGGCGCGTCTGCCCGTCCTGCTCGTACTCGACGTACCGCGCCGTGCGGCCGTCGAAGCCGATCCTGGTGGCGAGCGCGTGCGTCCGGATGTGCAGGTTCGGGCGGTCGCGGTTCGGCTCGATGTAGCCGAGCGAGGTGGAGGAGCGCCGCCCGTGCCAAGTGGCGAGATCCCAGTATCCCGCCCCGTCCATGCTCGGTCCGTTGAAGTCGTCGTTCCGCGGGATGCCGAGGACCTCGATCGCCGTGGCGATGAACGCGTCCGCGAGCGGGTTCCTCCAGCGCGCCAGCTCGATGCCGATGGGACCGTCCCCCCCGTGGTACTCGCCCGGCCCCCGGTGATCGCGTTCGTACTTCTTGAAGTACGGCAGCACGTCGCGGTAGCCCCACCCCTCGCCTCCCCGGTCGCGCCAGGTATCGTAGTCGAACGGCGCGCCGCGGACGTGCACGAGGCCGTTGATCGCGCTCGACCCGCCGAGGAGCCGCCCGTGCGGCAGCCCGTACTGCTTGCCGTTCAGCCCGGGCTCCGGCTCCGTGCGGTGGATGGTCCACATGTAGTCGGGGTCGAACAGGATCTTCGCGAAGCCGAGCGGGATCTTCGACCACATGCTGTCGTCTTCCGGACCGGCTTCGAGGAGGAGCACGTCCACGTCGGGATCCTCGGTGAGGCGGGCGGCGACGATCGCTCCCGCCGACCCTGCTCCCACGACCACGTAGTCGTAGGCGTTCGATTCGTCGGCCATGGTTTCGCCTCTGTTGAAGGGCGCGCGAGAGGGAACATCCCGCGCACGCTCCATGCCACCCGCGGACGGCACCGGCCGGCCGTCCTCACCCGGACACCACGCACCGGAAGCCGATGTGACAGGCCGAGGTGTCGGCCGACTCCCCCTGGCGCGCGGCCGGTCGGTAGCGGAAGCAGTAGCTCGGCGCGCAGAGGTGCGAGCCGCCCTTCACGACGTAGCGCGCGATGCCGGGCGGGCGCGCCGGAGGGCGGGCCGAGCAGCAGGGCCTCGGGGGTCCTGGCCGGTGGCGGGTGCCGAAGCGGTCGCTCGTCCACTCCCACACGTTCCCCGCCATGTCGTGGAGCCCGTACGCGTTCGCGGGATATACGCCTACGGGTGAGGTCCCCTCGTAGCCGTCCGTGAGGAGGTTCTCCCAGGGAAAGGCGCCCTGCCAGGTGTTCGCCATCGGGCGCCCGCCCGGGGCGGGCTCGTCCCCCCAGACGTAGGTGGCGCCGTCGAGCCCACCCCTGGCTGCGCGCTCCCATTCGGCCTCCGACGGAAGGCGCTTCCCGGCCCACCGGGCGTAGGCGACCGCGTCCTCGTGGGCGACGTGCACGACCGGGTGGTCCTCGCGTCCGGCGAGGGTGCTGCCGGGTCCCTCGGGGTGCCGCCAGGAGGCGCCGGGCACCCAGCGCCACCACCGGCGCACGTCCCGGAGATCGACGGGGCCGCTCGTTCGCCGGAACACGAGCGAGCCCGGCACGAGGAGCGCCGGATCCACGCCGGGATAGTCCGCCGGGTCGGGCGTGCGCTCGGCCCCCGTGACCCAGCCGGTCTCGCGGACGAAGCGCGCGAATGCGCGGTTCGTCACCGGGTGCGCGTCCATCCGGAACGGGGCCACGGTCGCGAGGTGCGCCGGCCCCTCCTCCGGATAGAACCGGTCGCTGCCCATGCGAAACGTCCCGCCGGGGATGCGCACCATCCCTGCGGGATCTGCGACACCTGGGGCCGCGCGCGGCCGGATCTCGACCATCGTCCATCCCTCCTCGGAACGCCGTTCGGGGCGCAAGAGGCGCGCCAGCGAAAGGCCCGCCCCTTGCAGGGCGCTACGGCCGGAGGAGGTGCCCGCGCGTGTTCGAGATCTCCCGCCAGATCGCGGCGATCGCCGTGCCTGTCTTCGTGGTCGCCGTCATGCTGAACGTCGGCCTGACGCAGCGAGCGTCGCGGCTCCTGGAGTGCCTGAAGGGATGGCCGTTCGTGCTCCGGATGCTCGCGGCGAACTTCGTCGCGGCGCCGCTCGCGATGATCCTCGTGGTGCGCGTGCTCGACCTCGCCCCGGCCTTCGAGGCGGGCCTGCTGATCTACGGCCTCTCGGCCGGCGCGCCGTTCGTCATCAAGCTCACGGAGGCCGCCGAGCACGACGTGGCGCTGGGCGCCTCCACGATGCTCCTGCTCATGGTCGTGACGCTCGGCTGGCTCCCGCTGGTCCTGCCGCGCCTCCTCGAAGGGACGCAGGTCGATGCCGCGGCGATCGGACGCACGCTCCTCGTCCAGATGTTGGTCCCGCTCGTCGCGGGGATGGTCGCGGCGCGCATCGCCGCACGCCCGGTGTCGAAGGTCCAGCCATGGGTGGCGCGGGTCGGCAACGTCGCCCTGTGGGTGGTGATCGTCGCCATCACCGTCGGATATCTCCCCGACATCGTACGCATGCTGGGCAGCGGCGCGCTCCTCGCCGTCTTCCTCTTCACGGCCGCTGCCTTCGGCTTCGGATGGCTGGCCGGAGCCGGACAGGATGCGCTCCAGGACATCGGCGGCCTCGCCACGGCGCAGCGCAACAACGCGGCATCGCTCGTGGTGGCCGCCGAGAACTTCCGCGACCCCCGCGTCCTCGTCGTCATCGCCGTGGGAAGCACGCTGGTCCTGTTCGTGCTGCTCCCGCTCGCGAGGCGCCTGGCCCGGGACAATCCACGACGGGCCGCTTCGGCGGCGCGCGCCTCCAGGGAGGGCGGATCATGACGAGCACGAGCCGGCCCGGATCGTCCCCGCGACCGAACCTCCTCGTCCTGTGCATGGACCAGTGGCAGACGCACATGGAGCTCCCCGCGGAGGTGCGGCTGCCCGCCGTGGAGCGTCTCGAGGCGGAAGGGGTGAGCTTCGACCGCCACTACTGCACCGTGCCGATCTGCACCCCCTCCCGCGCGACGATGTGGACCGGAGTGCACGCGCGCGAGACCGGTCTGTGGGACAACACGAACTTCGCGTGGATCGACGAGCTTTCCACCGATGTCCCGACGATCGGCCACATGCTGCGCGAGCAGGGCTACCACACGGCGTTCAAGGGGAAGTGGCATCTCTCGTCGGTGCCGCACCGCGAGGACGCCCTCGAGCGCTACGGGTTCGCGGACTACCAGCAGTGGGGGGAGATGTTCGGCGCTCCGCTCCAGGGCGCGCAGCTCGACGGCTCGGCCGTGCTCGAGACCGTCGACTGGCTGGAGCACCGGGCCCCCCGGCTCGATCGGCCGTGGATGCTCGTGTGCAGCCTCGTGAACCCGCACGACATCATGTTCTACCAGTCGGACCCGGTGGAGCGCCCCCATCCCCGGGGGGCCATCGCCGGGCTCCAGTCGACCGGACAGGGCCTGAGCTGGTTCGATCCCGAGTGGGACCTCCGGCTCCCGGACAATTTCGCCGATGACTGCGCGCAGCAGCCGATCGGCGTGCGGCACTACAGGGAGCTCATCGAGCTCAACTACGGCCGGGTCCCCGGTCATCGCACGGATCTCTGGCGCAGGCGCCGGAACTACCTGGTGAACTGCATGCGGCTCGTCGACCACGAGTTCGGACGGGTGCTGGACGCCCTCGATCGCCTGGGGCTGTGGGAGAGCACGGTGGTCGTCTTCACCGGCGATCACGGGGAGATGAACGGCGCCCACCAGATGACACAGAAGGGCGCGATCCACTTCGACGAGGCGACGGTCGTGAACCTCACCGTCTGCGCGCCCGGGGGCGAGAAGGGGCGGCGCACGGCGGCCGTGGGATCGCACCTCGACCTCGCGCCGACCCTGCTCGAGTACGCGGGGCTCGCGCCGGGCGAGATCACCGCGCGCTATCCGCACCTGAAGGGGCGGAGCCTGAAGGCCGCCATCGACCGGCCGGGCACGCCGGGCCCGCGGGGGAGCGCCGACGAGCCGGGTGACGGCGCCCTCATCTGCTGGGACGGGCTGCACTCCCTCGACAAGGACTGGGCCATCACGGGAGCGCTCCAGGCGCTCACGGACATGAGCGTGATCGAGCCGGACCCGGGGGTGAACCCCCTCGAGGAGCGCCAGCGGCGGCTTCTCGCGGCCGGCCACGAGTATGGTGCGCCCGACTTCTCGCGGCGCACGTTCTTCCGTGCGGTGGTCGACGGGCGCCACAAGCTCGTGCGCTGGTTCAGCCCGGAGGAGTACGGATATCCGTCCTCGTACGAGGAGCTCTACGCCACGGGCGACGTCACCCTCCACGATCTCGTGGAGGATCCCGGAGAGCTCGAGAACCTCGGCCACCCGGAGCACCCGAAGCACGATCGGGCTTTGGTCGAGTGGATGCTCGCGAAGCTCGACGCGCTCGTGCGTCGCGAGCTCGCCGGCGAAGCCCCACCCTTCGACCTCGACCTTTTCGGGACGCGCGAGGTGAAGTACCGAACGGGCGACTGACGTGGCGCCACCGGCGGAGGATCAGCCGCAGGAAGGGTCGGAGGGCACGGAGCCGAGACGGCATCGCCGAGCGTGGCCCCGCGCGGGACGGCGGCACAGCGTCGACCCCGAGCAGATCATCCCGGGCCTGGGAGAGCTCCGCGACGCGCTCACCAAGCTCATCGCGCCGCGCAAGCGGGGCGCCGACGTGGTCGCAGGTCTGAACGTCGCGATCGCCAACGTACCGGACGGCCTCGCCAACGGAGCGCTCGTGGGCGTGAATCCCGTCTACGGACTCTACGCCACGATGCTCGGCCCGTTCGTGGGCGGCCTGCTCTCGAGCACGCGGCTCATGATCGTGACCACCACGGCCGCGGCCTCCCTCACGGCCAGCCAGGCGCTCGGCACCGAGTCGCCCGAGGAGCGGGCCAGCGCCCTGTTCCTCATGGTCTTCCTGTCCGGACTGATCCAGCTCGGGCTCGGCTTCGCCGGACTCGGCCGCGTGACGCACTTCGTGTCGTACTCCGTCACGACGGGGTTCCTGACCGGGGTCGCCGTGCTGCTCGTGCTCAGCCAGCTTCCGACGCTCGCGGGCGTGGACGCCGAGGGACCCAACCGCGTCGCGCAGACCCTCGACCTCCTCGGACGCCTGGACGAGGCACAGCTCGACGCGCTCGGCGCGGGGCTTCTCGCGCTCGTCCTCGCGAAATACCTGCCGCGCACGCGCCTGAAGGGGACGGGTCGGCTGATCGCGATCGCGCTGCCGTCGCTCGGCGTGGTCCTCCTGGATCGCCCCTTGGCGCTCGTGCACGACGTCGGCGTGATCCCGCGCAGCGTGCCCCTGCCCAGCCTGCCGCCCCTGAGCGCCGCCTTCGACACCATCACCGGCGCGATCTCCGTCGCGGTGGTGGTCCTCGTGCAGGGCGCGGGTATCAGCCAGACGATCCCCAACCCCGGCGGACAGCAGAGCAGGCCGTCGCGCGACTTCATGGCTCAGGGCGCGGCCAACGTGGCGTCCGGCCTCTTCAGCGGCCTGCCCGTCGGCGGATCCGTGAGCGCGACCGCGCTGAACGTGCTCGCCGGCGCGCGGAGCCGCCGGGCGGGCGTCCTCGCCGGCGTCTGGATGGTCGCCATCGTGCTCGTGGCGCCGGTCGCGGTGGGATACATCGCGATGCCCGCCCTCTCGGCGCTGCTCGTGCTCGCCGGGCTCGGCAGCCTCAAGCCCGACGAGATCGAGTCGGTGTGGGATTCCGGGTGGCCCGCCCGGCTCGCGGTCGTCACGACGTTCACGTGCACCCTCCTCCTGCCGATCCAGGCCGCGGTCGGGATCGGTGTCGTCCTCGCCGCCCTGCTCTTCCTGCTGGAGTCCCGCGAGGTGCGGGTCCTGCGGCTCGTCCGCCATCCCGACGGCGTCGTCGAGGTCGAGCCGCCCCGGACGCTGCCCGACGAGGAGGTCGTGGTGCTCCAGGTCTACGGCGACCTCCACTACGCGGGCGCCCGCGCGCTCGAGGAGGAGTTCCCCTCCCCGCGCGGCAGTCGCAGGCCGGTGGTGGTGCTGCGTCTGCGCGGTCTCGCGACGGTGGGCGCGACGCTCCTCGACGTGCTCGCGACCTACGCGGAGGCGCTCGACCGCTCCGGGGGACGGCTGATCCTTTCCGGGATGGGCTCGGAGGCCCACGACCAGCTCGCCACTTCGGACAAGCTGCAGGAGCGCCGGAACGTGCAGCTCTTCGAGGCCACGCCGGTGCTCGGCGAGTCCACGCGGGCCGCGGGGGACGCCGGTCGCGCGTGGCTCACGGAGAGTCGGACGCGCGACGCGAGAGAGGCCCGGGGCTAGCCCTCCGTGCCCTCCAGCTCGAACGGCGCCGGGATCTCGTAGAACCGTCCCCGTGCGAGCATGAGGGTGGGCGAGATACCGAACATCTGGCGCCAGGTACGCGTGAGATGCGCCGAGTCGGAGAAGCCCGCCGCGTGCGCCGCGTCGGTCAGGTTCGATCCGCGGCCGAACTCGACCATCGCCCGGCTCAGCTTGCGCCAGAGCATGTAGCGCCGGAACGGGAGCCCGACCTCCTCCGTGAAGAGGTGCGCGAAGCGGCTCGGTGACAGGAACACCACGCGGGCGGCCTCCTCGAGCGGGATCTGCCGGAGGTCGCGCTCCCGGATCACGCCCAGCACGCGCTCGATCCGCGGATCGATCCTACGGAAGGGCGCGGGCCCGACGCAGAGGCTCCGCACCATGCCGCTCACGAGGCGGACCGCCCCGGCCGCGTCGGGACGCTCCTCGACGAATCGCCGGAGCGCCTCGACGTGCGACCCCAGCCGCTCGCGCGCGACCGCTCGGATGGGCGTCTCCGTCGAATCCCGGAGCCAGCGGCCCTCGAACGACTCGGGATCGACGAACAGCATGGCCGTGAGGGACCCCCGGGGGTCGAACGAGTGCGGCACGTCGGGAAGCACCAGCCCGCCCTCGAGCTCCGTCCACTCCCCCTCTCCGTGGCGCAGCCGCACGGGCCCGTCCAGCCCGATCGAGATCTGGATCGCGTGGTGCGCGTGCGGCGGGACCGTCCCGCGGCTCCGCCCCACCCCGAGCCAGCCACCGTCCCAGAAGTAGACGAGCGGCGCCCAGCCGGTCCCGGCCTCGGCGTTCGAGCTCACGCGAGGCACCCTCCGCACGCGGCGCGCACGCGTCCGCCGCAGGTCAGCCAGTTCATTCAAAGACCTCGGCAGGTTCCTTCAATCCGGCCCCGGGGCGCTCGTCGAACTTCCTCTCGTTCCTTCGATGTCCCACGAACGGCGGTCCCACGGGACCCACGCGACGAGGTGGATGATGAAACGGTGGATGAAGTCGACGGTCAAGACGGCGGCGGTGGCGGCGATCACCCTGATGGCGGCCGGCTGCCTCATGCACGCGATGATGATGTCGGACGTCGAGCCGCCCGCGGCGAGCGACTTCGGCACCGGGCCCCGCAAGTCGGCGGCCGGTCACTATGCGGCCACGATCGTGCCGGGGCCGGAGGGGCTGAAGGTACGGAAGCTCCAGACGGTGCGGCTCGCGGTGACGGACGCGGACGGCCGGCCGCTCGAGGGCCTGGCGATCGGGATCGATGGCGGCATGCCGCAGCACGGACACGGCCTGCCCACGCAGCCGCGCGTGACCCGGGCGCTCGGGGGCGGCGAGTACCTCGTGGAAGGGCTCCGCTTCAACATGGGCGGCTGGTGGGAGCTCGAACTCGATGTCGACGGCCCGCTCGGCCGGGACAGCATCGTCTTCAATCTCGACCTCTGAGCCCGGAGAGGAGCGACCATCATGAAGAAGACGATGCTCGTCGCGCTCGTGGGGGCGGCGCTCGTCGCCGCCTCCTCGGGCGGTCCCCGCTGGACCGACGAGGAGATCGACACCCTCGCCTCGCTGCACCTGGGCGCGCTCGAGCCGCTCGCGCCGGATCCGACGAACCGCTACGGCGACGATCCGCGTGCCGCCGCGCTGGGCCACCGACTCTTCTTCGATGCGCGCCTGAGCCGGGACGGCACGGTGTCCTGCGGGACCTGCCACATGCCGGAGCTCGACTTCCAGGACGGCAAGCCGCTCGCCGAGGGGGTGGGCAGGACCGACCGGCGCACCATGCCGATCGCCTCCACCGCGCACGCGACCTGGCTGTTCTGGGACGGACGGAAGGACAGCCAGTGGTCCCAGGCGCTCGGGCCGCTCGAGAGCCCCGTCGAGCACGGAGGCACGCGCGCGCAATACGCGCACCTGATGGCGGCCGGGTACCGCGCCGAGTACGAGGAGGTCTTCGGCCCGCTCCCCGATCTCGCCGGCGTGCCGGCTCATGCGAGCCCGACGGGAGACGAGGCGGCGCGCGCGGCCTGGGACGCGCTCCCGCCCGAGCGCCGGGACGCAGTCGACCGCGTCTTCGCGAACATCGGCAAGGCGATCGCCGCGTACGAGCGGAAGATCACGCACGGCCCGAGCCGCTTCGATCGCTGGGTGGAGACCCTTCTCGCGACCGGGCGCGCACCCTCGGGCGTGCTCACGGAGGACGAGTTGGCCGGCGCGCGGCTCTTCATCGGCGAGGCGCGCTGCATCAACTGCCACAACGGACCGCTCTTCACCGACGACTACTTCCACAACACGGGCGTGCCGGCCCGCGAAGGGATCTCCGACGACCTCGGCCGGAGCGCGGGCGTGGAAGCGGTGCTCGCCGATCCCTTCAACTGCCGAGGCCCCTACAGCGACGCCGAACCCGGTACCTGCAGCGAGCTCGACTTCATGGTCGTCGGGAGCCACGAGATGGCGCGCGCGTTCAGGACGCCCTCGCTCCGGAACGTGGCGAAGCGGGCCCCCTACATGCACGCCGGGCAGATCGCGACGCTCGAGGAGGTGATCGAGCACTACGATCGCGCGCCGGAGGCCCCCGCCGGACACAGCGAGCTCGAGCCGCTGCGCCTCTCGAAGCGGGAGCGGCGCCAGCTCGCGGCCTTCCTCCGCGCGCTCGACGGGCCGCTCGTGGCGCCGGCCCCGTTCCTCGCCCCGCCCGTCCATTCCCTCGTGCCGCGCTGAGCGGCGGGAGACCCCGACCATGCGCAAGCGTTACGATGCCGTCGTGATCGGCGGCGGCCAGGCCGGCCTGGCGATGGGCCGCGAGCTCGTCCAGCGCGGACTCGACACCCTGATCCTCGAAGCGAGCCCCGTGGTGGGGAGCGCCTGGCGCGGCCGGTGGGACTCGCTCCGGCTCTTCACGCCGGCCGGCCACAGCGCGCTGCCCGGGCTCCCCTTCCCCGGCGATCCCGATCACCATCCGACGCGGGACGAGGTGGTGCGCTACCTCGAGGCCTACGTGACCGCGTTCGATCTCCCGGTCGCGCTGGACGAGCCGGTCCGGCGGGTCGGCCGCGCCGACGGGGACACGCTCGAGGTGCGCACCGACCATGGCCGCTACCTCGCGCGCAACGTGGTGGTCGCGATCGGGCCGTTCCAGCGTCCCCGCGTGCCCGCCCTCGCCACGCTGCTCCCGCCGTCGGTGCATCAGCTCCACAGCAGCGAGTACCGGAGCCCCGACCGCCTCCCCGCGGGCCCGGTGCTCGTCGTCGGCGGCGGCAACTCGGGCGTGCAGATCGCAGCGCAGCTCGCCGCGACGCACCCGACCACGCTCGCCGTGGGATCGCGGCTACCGCGCCTGCCCCTCCGCCTGCTCGGACGGAGCATCTTCGACTGGCTCTCGCGCACGGGGATGATGGACGTCCCGGTGACGAGCCGGCTCGGGCGCCACGCGAGCGGGCACGAGCTGCTCATCGGCGACACGCCGCGCACGGTCGCCCGGAAGCACGGCGTGCGGCTGTTCGGACGGGTGACGGGTGTGGACGGCGCATCCCTGACCACCGCCGACGGAGAGCGGACCGCGCCCACGACCGTCGTCTGGGCGACCGGCTACCGCTCGGAGTGGCCCTGGCTGCAGGCCCCGGTGCTCGGGCCCGACGGGCGCGTCGCGCACGAGCGAGGCGCGACGAGCGTGCCGGGCCTCTTCTTCCTGGGGCTTCCCTGGCTGCACACGCGCGGCTCCGCGCTGCTCGGTTGGGTGGGGCGCGACGCCCATCACCTCGCCGAGCGGATCACGGCACGGACGTCCCCGGGGCTCAGGCACCGGCGCGGCCCTGCACCGGCTCTCGTTCCGTGATCGGTCGGATGACCCGGCACGGATTTCCCGCGGCGAACACGTCGTCCGGGACGTCGCGCGTTACCACGCTCCCCGCTCCGATCACGGCCCTCGATCCGATGCGCACGCCGGGGAGGACGATCGCGCCGCCGCCGATCCACACGTCCGATCCGATCTCGACGGGCCGGCCGAACTCCTCACGCCTCCGCTGCTCCGCGTCGCACGGGTGCATGGGCGTGAGGATCTGCACGGCCGGACCGAACAGGGTGAAGTCCCCGATCCGTACGGGGCAGACGTCCAGCACGACGCAGTCGAAGTTGAAGAACACGCGCTCCCCCAGCTCGATGTTCGCGCCGTAGTCGCAGTGGAAGGGCGGCTGCATCCAGACGCTGTCCCCGCCCCGGCCGAAGAGGGCGCGCAGGATCCGGCGGCGCTCCTCCTGGTCCGCCTCGCGGGTGGCGTTCAGGCCCTGGCAGAGGTCGCGCGCCTGCGCCCGCGCCGCGACGAGCTCGGGGTCGAACGGGTCGTAGAGCTCCCCCGCGAGCATCTTCTCGCGCTCGGTCTTCATCGGACATCTCCGGGTGGCGGGGTCGGCGGGGCGATCGGGGCGGTGAAGCGCCGCGGCGGGCGGCCGGGGTGGGGCACCCGAACGCGCGCGCCCACGCGCATGGGGCGCAACACGCGTGCCGGACGCGGCAGCGACCCGCGCTCCGTCCCGGCGAACCGGCCGGTGGCGACCCGCGCCGCCCACCCCGTATCCTGACGCATGCGGACGCTCGCGGGGCTCGTCGTCGGGTGCGGTCTCCTGCTCGCTCCGGGATCGCCGGAGCGCGCGCGTCCCCGCGTGCCGGCTCCGCGGCCCCCGCCCGACACCGTGACCTTCACGCGGGACGTCGCCCCGATCCTCTTCGAGCGCTGCGCCGCCTGCCACCGGCCCGGCGGACCGGGTCCGTTCAGCGTCCTCGACTTCGAGGAGGTGGGGCCCCGCGCGGAGCGGATCGCGGAGGTGACGGTCGCGCGCCGCATGCCCCCGTGGCTCCCCTCACCCGCTTCGCTGCCCCTCGAGGGCGAGCGTCGCCTCACGGACGAGGAGATCCGCACGATCGCGGCCTGGGTCGAGGCGGGCGCGCCGGAAGGCGACCCGGGCGACCTTCCGCCCCTCCCCCCTGCCGGCCCGGCGTGGCCGCTCGGCGAGCCCGACCTGGTGGTGCGCGCCCCCGAGATCGAGGTGCCGGCCGGCGGCGAGGACCGCTACCGGAACCTCGTGCTTCCCGTCCCGCCGGGCGGATCGCGCTGGGTGCGGGCCGTGGATCTGCGCGCGGGGGACCCGCGGGTGGTCCATCATGCCCGCCTCATGCTCGACACGACGGCGGCCTCCCGCGCGCTCGACGCCTCCGATGCCGAGCCCGGCTTCGACGGGATGCAGATGGTGCCGGGCGCACGCAATCCGCCCGGCCACTTCGTGGGGTGGACGCCCGGTCGCACGCCCCGGCCCGGGCCGCCCGGACTCGCTTGGCCGCTTCCCGCCGGCGCCGACCTCGTGCTGCAGCTCCACCTCCGGCCGGACACCGAGCCCCGCACCGTCGCGGCGGAGGTCGGCCTGTACCTCGCGGAGCGGCCGCCCACGAGCGGCGCGGCGCTCGTGCTGCTCGGCACGGAGATCATCGACATCCCTCCCGGGGCCACGCGGCACGAGGTGCGGGACCGCTACCGCCTCCCCGTCGCGGCGCGGCTCCTGAGCGTCTATCCGCATGCGCACTACCTGGCGCGCACCATGCTCGCGCTCGCGCACCTGCCCGACGGCGGCACGGAGGTGATCCTCGAGATCCCGGAGTGGGACTTCGACTGGCAGGACGAGTACCGGCTCGCGACGCCCCTCGCCCTGCCGGCGGGCACCGTGCTCGAGATGCGCTACACGTACGACAACTCGGCGGCCAATCCGAGGAACCCCGCCAGGCCGCCCCGGCGCGTCCGTTACGGCTCCCGCTCGACGGACGAGATGGCGGACCTGATCCTCCAGCTCGTCACGGACGATCCCGCCGACGCGGCCGCCCTCGAAGCCGACCTCGCGCGCAAGTACGAGCAGGCGCGCATCGACTACCTGGCATGGGCGGAGGCCCAGGCGGGCCACGAGGCGGCCGCGGCCGGGGATCCGGCCACGGCGCTCCGCCACTACCAGGCCTCGCTCCGCAACCGGGACGATCCCCGGATCCTGCTCGCGATGTCGGACGTCCTCCTGGCCCTCGGGGAGCGCGCCACGGCCCGCCTCGCGCTCGAGCGGAGCCTGCAGCTCGCGAGAGGCGCGGACGACCCGGCGCTCGTGGCCGAGCTCGAAAGCCGGCTCGCCCTTCTCGCGCCACGGGATTGAGTCGCCCGCGCCAATCCGGCGAAACCCCCACGCGCCCTACGGGTTGGGGCGGCACGGCCCCGCCTCCTTCGTTGGAGCTCCTCGCCGTAGCTACGGCTATGCCTTCGTCGCTCCGCCTCGGTTTCGGGGCCGTGGCGCTCCCAACGCGAACCACCAGACTTCTACCACGGGCTGCTAACCTCCTCCCACGATCCTCCGGAAGTCCGGATCGTCCTCGAGCGTGGCGAACGCCTCGTCTCCGAGGATCTGGTTCGGGGCCCGGGGGTTGAGCTCGATCGCCCGCTCCACGGCCGCGAGCGCCTCGTCGCGCCGCCCCATCCGGGCGTACATCCCGGCCAGGGCGACCCACACGTGATCCTTCTCGGGGATCCGGTCGCGCAGGTCGAGCACCGCCCGGAGCGCGGCCTCGCGGTCGCCGCGCGCGAACCGCTCCTCCGCTTCGACGAGCACGTCGCGCGAGCGGAACACGGTCAGGAGCCGACGCATCTCCACGAGCGGGAGCGGGTGATCGTTCACGCGGATGTCCAGCGTGACGTCGGAGTAGCCCCCCGCGCCCGCGGCCGCCTTCACGACGATCATCGCGGCGGCCTGTCGGCCGCGCCGGTCCCCGCCCGCCGCTTCCGCCGCGTCGAGGGCGTCGAGCAGCCTGTCCGCCAGGGGCTGCCCGACGGAGCTCTCGAAGCTGTGCGCCATCGCCTCGACCACCTCGGGACCCGCGAGCGTGTTGCCCTGGGCGCAGTAGTCCACGCCGCAGGTGTGTCCCTTCCAGTCCGACGTGCCGTCACCGGTGAAGGCCGCGGTGCGCCCGTCGATGTGCAGGATCGCGACCTGCCGCCGGGCGCTGTCCACGTCGCTCCGCACGAGACGGTCGAGCACCTCCTGCGGGTCGAGCCCCGCGGCGAGCATCTCCATGCCGACGCGCCCGTAATAGGGATTGGACGCCGCCTGGTGCGCGAAGATGGCCAGCCCGCCCTGGGCGGTCCACGTGCGGTATCCCACGGCGAAAGCCCGGCTCTGGACGCCCATCCCCAGCTCGCCGGTTTCCGGGTCGCGGCCGATGATCGAGTAGGTGCCCTCGTAGTCCCATCGGTCGACCTCCTGGGCGCCCGCCCCGCCGGGGACGAGCACCCAGGTCGCGAGACCGATCCCCAGCAGCCTCCCGAGACGTTTCATCGCTCGCGCTCTCCGTCCGCTCACGGGGTGAAGTTCGGGTTCGTCTCGAGCTCGTCCTGCGAGATCGGCACGCAGAGCTGTCGGCCCGGATCGAGGTAGGTGTCCGGGTTCGACGCGTCCTCGAGCGGGTGCATCTCGCCGGGGGCGCCCGTCTCCTCCCAGCGCCGCATGTCGTTCAGGCGCCGACCCTCGAGCCAGAGCTCGATGCCGCGCTCGCGCCTCAGCCGCGTCCACGCCTCCTCGGCGCTCGACGCGGGCCACGGATCCAGGGCCACGCCGGTGGTCTCGCTGACGTTGCGCGTGCGGACCGCGTTGATCAGCGCCATTGCCTCGGGCCAGTCGCCCGGCGACTCCGTGAGGATCGCCTCGGCTTCGATCAGTCGCATCTCGAGGCCGCTCACGAGGTTCACGTCGTCCCCGAGATCGGTGTACTTGAGCTGGAAGTACCAGGGCACGTTCCCGATGCCGGGGCGCTGGACCTCGCCGTAGGGATAGCTCGGGTCCTGGTCCCACGCCACGCGGGGATCGCCGGTATCGAGGTAGTACTGCTCGTTCGGCGTGTTCCAGACCGAGTGGACGCGGTAGGGCGCGTTCGCCGAGTAGAACGCGATGAAGTTGTTCTGGTTCGGCTCGTCCGAGGAGAACGGCGCCCGGAAGACGAAGTCGTCCGGGATCTGGGCCGCGTCCGCCACGGCCGAGGACCAGTCGCCGAGGCTCGCGTGGACGCTGGCGCGGGCGGCGATGGCGGCGGCGCGGACCGTCTGGTCGCTGCTCGTCGCGGCCGCCGTGAAGCGCTCGAGCGCGCGCTCGAGGAACGCCTCCCGCGGCTCCGCGGCCCCGGCGTCGAAGACGGCCTCGCAGAAGGTCTCTCCCGCGAGCCGGTGCGCGAACCCGGACCAGAGGTGCGCCTCGGCGAGGATCTCGGGATCGGCCGAGACCTCCTCGAACCGGCGGATGGCGTCCTCGCTCACCCAGCGCGCGTTCTGGACCGAGCTCCACATGCCGTTGGACTCGTCCCGCTCGAACCGGCCCTGCCCCTGCGCCACGCTGATGTTGAGATTGCCCGAGGCGATGATCTCGCGCGTCGCGGACGACGTTTCGAGCGCGACCTCGTTCCAGGCGTCGGAGAACGCGCGCCTGGCCCCGCCGATCACCGCGGGGTGGGACTGCGGGTCGTTCAGCACGTCATCCGCGACGGGGCCGGGGTTGGAGACGTCGAAGTCGCAGGCACCGAGCGCGAGCGCGACCACCAGGGCGATGTGCTTCGTCGAGTTCGTCATGATGCCGTCCTCAGAAGCCGAAGCGGAGGGAGATCGTGTACGTGGTCGCCGGCGGCAGGTGCTCCTGCGGTGAGTACACGAGGCAGTCGTGACCGGTGTTGCACCCGATCTCCGGGTCCAGCACCCACCAGTCGCTGTTGAGCCACTTCCAGACGTTCCGCCCGGAGATCGTGACCGACGGATTGTCCACCGAGGTCCAGAAGGACAGCGGGATCCGCAGGGACACGTCCCGGAGCTTGAAGAAGTCGCCGCGGTTCATCGGCGTCTGGTCGACGGCGTACTGCTGCAGACAGCGGTTCCGCTCCTCGGCCGTGAGCTCGTCCAGCCGGCCCTCCGCGAAGGCCTGGTTGATCCCGATGCACGAGCCCCAGAACGCCTCGCCCCGGCCGACCTGCCCATACGTGTTCGCGTCGTAGATGTAGTGTCCGCCCAGGAACTCGCCGCGCGCGCTCAGCCGCAACCCCCACGGCATCCGGATCGTCGTGCTCGGGGTGATGGTCAGGGTCGGCTGGCTCGGCCCCCAGCAGTGGTTCTGCTCGTACTCGGGGTCGGCGAGCTCGTCGGGATTCGTCACGCGCGGGCCGCACAGCACCGGCGCCGGCTGACCCACGCGGAGGTAGGCTCCGCCGCCGACCGAGAACTCGGGCGCGCCGCCGAGGTCGAGCAGCTCGCTGTCGTTCGTGTAGACGATCAGCCCGAGGTCCCATCCCCAGGAGGCCCGGTCGACGACCGTGCCGTCGAGCGTGAGCTCGATCCCCTGGTTGCGCAGCTTGCCCACGTTCTCGAGCTGCGAGTCCCAGCCGCCGCCCGAGGGGGGCGTGCG
>CAZOYA010000059.1:0-9073 GCA_964583815.1 uncultured Gemmatimonadaceae bacterium
CATCGCGGCCCCGCTTGAGACGCATCTTCACCGCCGAGGGCGAGGCGCCGGTCAGCTCCACGATCTCGGCGACCGAATACCCCTCGAGGTACAGGAGCACGAGCGCCTCCCGCTGCTCCGGCGGCACCCCGTCGAGCGCCGCCCGCACGCGGTCCTTCAGCCACGCGTGCTCGGCCCGCTCCTCGGGTCCAGGCCCGTCGGCCGCGAGCGCGGCCGCGTGCGCGTCCAGGGACTCGGTCGGACGCCGGGCGCGGCGGGTCGCCGCCGTCCGGCACAGGTTGCTCACGATCCGGAAGAGCCAGCCCGAGAACCGCTCCGGGTCCCCGCAACGCTTCAGGTGCCGGAAGGCGCGCACGAAGCCGTCCTGCACCAGATCGCTCGCCTCGGCCGGGTCGAAGCCCATGTGTCGGGCGTAGGCGATCATCCGGTCCTGGTGCCGCGACACGAGCCGGTCGAAGAGCTGCCGCTCCCCGGCGAGCACGCGCCGCACGAGCACCCCGTCGGTGGGATCCGTCATGCTCCCATGATCGCACCTCGGGACGTGCCGCGCCCCGTCCGCGACGTCTCCGCGCGGACGGGGTGCGGCCGTCGAAAGCGGACCGGCCCGGGTGATCACGCGGGTGATCGGGGGCCGGTCCGCCGCCTCACGAGCCGGACGCCGCGACCAGGTCGAAGTCGACCTCGTCGACATCCTCGCCCCGCTCCAGCTCGATCTCCACCGGATCCGCCTCCGTCCCGTCCGGGGTCTCCACGCCGATTTCGTACGTCCCCGGCACCAGGAAGTAGATCGTGTAGTTGCCATCCTCGTCGGTCACGGCCGTGCCGGCCTTCGTCTGGTACTCCTCGAGCGTCCCCTCGTCGAGCGGCTCGGCCGTCACGGTGAGCCCCGAAACCGGGACGTCCTCGAGCTCGGTGGCCACGGTCCCGGACACGGTGGCGGCCACGTCCTCCACCACGACGCGGATGGTGGGCGTGAAGAGCATGCCCTGGATCCCCGCCGGCGTGTCGGGCGCCCCCTGGATGACGAAGCTCCGGCCGACGTCGAAGTCCAGCACGAGCACGGTCTCGCCGCCGATCGTCACGGGGCCGTCGCCGTCCTCGCCGGCCGCGTGCAGGTTCAGCTTGATGCCCGTCTGGGCGCCGCTCGGCACGGTCAGCTCGCGCTCCGTGCTTCCGTCCGTGAACGTGTAGCCCTCCACGAGCTCCACCGTCGCCGATTCGACGATCAGCCGGAGCTGCGCGTAGTCGCCCGCCTCGATCTCGGCGTCGGCGAGCAGGTGCGTCGCCGCGCTCTGGAGCTCGAGCAGGTTCACCGGGCCGTCGGTCCCGTCGTCGGTCAGGACGACCGGCCCGCCTTCGCCGGCCGGCACGAGCGCCACCGCGCCGATGTCGACCCAGGCCGCCTCGACGTAGTCGATCGGCGCGTCCGTGAGTAGGACGCGCACGCGGGCGTCTCCGGGGCTCGTACCGTCGTCGCACGCGCCGAGCGCCAGCACGGCGGCCGCGAGCGGGGCGAACAGCTTTCGGCTCGGGAATACGGGAATCATGCAGGGCTCCTCGTGTGGAGTCGGAAGTCGAAGTCGGTGGTCCGCCGCGCGTGTGCGGACGGGCGGACCGGGTGTACACTCTCCGGAGCCGCGTCGGGTCACATCGGCCGACCCGCCGCACCGAATCGGAGGTGCCTTCCAGGAGGTGGAATGGTCCGGGGCAGCGAGCGAATCGACGGACCGGCTCCGGCGGCGAGCCTGCCGCCGGCTTCCCGGCCCGATGCGCGCGCGCCGGATCTCGAGCGCGCCCGCTTCGTGGCGCACGTGCTCGACGACCTCGTGCGGATCCCGGGGACGCGGCGGCGGGTCGGGCTCGACCCCGTGCTGGGGCTCGTGCCCTGGCTCGGCGACTGGCTGCCGCTCCTCGCCTCCCTCGACCTGATCGCCTCCGCCGCTCGACGGGGGGCGGGGGCGGCCGTGCTCCTCCGCATGCTCGGGCACGTGGGCGTGGACGCCCTCGTCGGCACGGTCCCGCTCCTCGGCGACCTGTTCGACCTGGGATGGAAGGCCAACCGCCGGAACCTGGCGATCCTCGAGCGGGTCGCCGTCGATCCCGAGCGGACCCGGCGCCGGAGCCGCTGGATCGTGGGCGGGGTGCTCGCCGGTGGCGTGCTCCTGGTCCTCGCCGGGATCGGGACGGGCGTGTGGGTCCTGAGCCGCGTGGTGCGCGCGCTCTTCGGCTGAGCAGGGCCGTGGGGCGCGGCACGTGGCGCCGCGGCCGGCGCTACCCCTGCGGATCTCCGTCGACCGCGCGCGCCCGCTCGGCCGCCGCGTCCGCGGCGTCGCGCGCCCGACCGAGGGCGTCCGCACCCGGGATCGGGAGCGTTCCGATGATGCTGTCCTGCTGACTCCGGCTCAGCGTGTCGGCGGGGAGCGCGGGCTCTCCCGCGTCGGACCCCGTGCAGCCCGCCGGCCCCAGAACGAGGAGGGCGACGAGGCCGGGGACGAGGCCCCGTCGCGGGTGGAGTCTGCGCATCGACGATCTCCGGGTCTGCTCGTCGGGTGGGCGTGGTCTGGGGGGGCGGACTGCACCACGCTACACGCCTCGGGCGCCCGCCGACACCTCCCCGCTTGCGGACCCGTAGTATTTCGATGCATATGATCCTCGGGTATACGCCAGGTGCGCCGCTCGACCCTCCGACGACCGGGACCCGCCGATGACCGACGCCCCCATGGAGCTCCTCAAGGGCACCCTCGACGTCCTGATCCTGAAGACGCTCAGCCGCGCTCCGATGCACGGCTACGCGATCTCGCGCTGGCTGCGGGAAGCCACCGGCGACGCCTTTCAGGTTCAGGAGGGGGCGCTCTACCCGGCGCTGCGGCGCCTCGAGGCGCGCGGGCTGGTCACGGGGGCGTGGGAGATCACGGACACGGGGCGGCAGGCGAAGGTCTACCGACTGACGGCCGAGGGCGAGGAGGAGCTCCGGCGCGGCGTGTCGTCGTGGCGCGGCTACGTCGATGCGATGGCACGGGTGCTGGGAGGCGCCGGGGCGTGACCCGGTCGCGCGAGGGACCCCGTGCGCGGGGCCGCATCGTCGGTTCGGAGGTGCACGAGGACGTGGAGCGGGAGATCCGCGCGCACCTCGAGCAGCGGGCCGAGGAGCTGGTGGAGGAGGGGTGGTCCCCCGAGGACGCCGCGCGCGAGGCGCGCCGCCGCTTCGGGGACGTGGAGGGGGTGGCGCGCGCGTGTCGGGCGATCACCCGTGGACGCATCCGGGCGGAGAGGAGGACGGGCATGTGGGAGCAGATCGTTCAGGACGTGCGGTACGGGTTGCGCGCGCTCGCGCGCGCCCCGGAGTTCACCCTGGTTGCGCTCGTCACGCTGGGGCTCGGCATCGGCGCCAACACGGCGATCTTCTCGGTCGTCGACAGCGTGCTGCTCGACCCGCTTCCCTACGAGGAGCCGGGCGACATCGTGTGGCTCCGCGAGCGGAGCACGCGGGGGGGCGCCATGGCGGTGGCGTGGGCCAACTTCGCGGACTGGCGCGCGCAGGCGCGCTCCTTCGGGTCGCTCGCCGCGTACGGTGCGGGCCCCACGACGGTGCTGGGCGCCGGTGAGCCGCAGGTCGTCACGGTCGCGGCCGTCACGGACGAGCTCTGGGCGGTCTTCCGCGCGCGGCCGGAGAGCGGCCGCCTCACCGTGCCCGACGACCACGCGCCCGGCGCGGAGCCGGTCGGCGTGGTGAGCGAGCGGTTCTGGCGGAGCGCGCTCGGCGGGGCGCCGCTGGGCGACCTCGTGCTCGACCTGGGCGGGGATCGGGTCCGCATCGTGGGCGCCGTCGGAGACGGCTTCGACTTCCCGTCCGGAGCCGACGTGTGGGTCCCGGCGGACGAGGCGGCGCAGTCGGACTCGCGCTCCGCGCACAACTGGGACGTCGTGGGCCGGCTGGCCCCGGGCACCTCGCTCGCGTCCGCCGCGGCGGAGATGGAGGCGCTCACCCTGCGCCTGGTCGCGGACTCCCCGGACGACTCCGACTTCCTGGCCACCGGGACCGTCGTGTCGACGCTGCACGAGCGGGTCGCCGGACCGGCCCGGCGCCCCCTGCTCCTGCTGCTCGGGGCCGCGGGACTGGTGCTCCTCGTGGCCTGCACGAATCTCGCGAGCACGCTCCTGGCCCGCGGGGCGACGCGCGCGCGGGAGCTCGCGGTCCGGGCCTCGCTCGGCGCCCCGCGCGGACGGATCGCGCGGCAGCTCCTCACCGAGAGCGCGCTGCTCGCCGCCCTCGGCACCGTCGTGGGGCTCGGGGTGGCGCAGCTCGGGCTCGCGGCGCTCCGCCGCCTGGGACCGGAGTCGGTGCCGCGGCTCGCCGAGATCGGCATGGACGGGACCGTGCTCGGATACGCCGCCGGGCTCGCCGTCCTCACGGTCCTCGTCTTCGGGCTGCTCCCGGCCCGTCGCGCGAGCCGCGGGGCGCCGGGCGACGCGCTGCGGGAGGGCGCGCGCGGGAATGCCATGGACGGGCGCTCGCCGGTGTGGCGCGTGCTCGTCGCGGGTGAGGTCGCCCTCGCGCTCTTCCTGCTCGTGTCCTCCGCCGTCGTGGTGCGCTCGTTCCGGAACCTCCTCGCGGAGGACACGGGCTTCGACGGGAGCGACGTCGCGACGGTCGAGGCCCGGCTGTCGACGGCGAAGTACCCGACGGCGGCCGAGCACGTGACCTGGTTCGAGGCGTTCGCCCGGGAGGTCGAGGCGATCCCCGGCGTGGAGGCGGCGGGCTTCGTGAGCGCGCTGCCCATGGAGGGGCTGCCGAACGGCCGCGTGGAGCTGGACGGCGACCTGGACAAGCACGCCGTCGGCCTCTACGCGCTCGCCACCGCCGGCGCGTTCGAGGCGCTCGACGTGCCGCTCCTGCGCGGCCGCCTCTTCGACGAGCGGGACGGCCCGGACGGGGCGCACGTCGCGATCGTGAGCGAGAGCTTCGCCGAGACGTACTGGCCGGGCGAGGACCCGATCGGGAAGTCGGTCACCGGCGGCGGGATGGACGAGTTCTGGCAGACGCGCACCTTCTCGGAGGTGATCGGCGTGGTCGGGGACGTGCGCTGGCGCGCGCTCGGCCGCGAGCCGGAGCCGACGATCTACTTCCACCCGGCCCAGCGGCCGTCCCGCGTGCCCTTCGGTGCCAATCTCGTGGTGGAATCTGCGACCGGCGACGCGGAGGCCCTCGCGCCGGTCCTGCGGGCCACGCTCCAGCGGCTCGACCCGGACGTGCCGCCGCGCGTCTCCACCGTGGGGGCGCAGCTCGGCGCGTCCGTGGCGCCCGAGCGCTTCCTGGCGCTCCTGCTCGGCAGCTTCGCGCTCCTCGCGCTCGTGCTCGCCGGGGCGGGGATCTACGGCGTGGTCTCGTACCAGGTTGCGCAGCGCACCCGCGAGATGGGGATCCGCATCGCGCTGGGCGGCGCCCCGGCGGCCGTGCGGCGCATGGTGGTGGGGCAGTCGCTCGCGATCGTCGGGGTGGGGCTCGCGCTCGGCATGGGCGGGGTGCTCCTGGGCGGGCGGGCGCTGGCCTCGCTCCTCTACGGGGTGCGGCCCGCCGACCCCGCGAGCCTCGGGCTCGCCGCGCTCCTGCTCGGCCTCGCGGCCGCGGTCGCGAGCTGGGTCCCCGCGGCGCGGGGCACGAGGGTCGATCCCATGATCGCGATGCGGGCGGACTGAGCGGGGCGGGGGCGGGCCGGCGCGCCCGCCCCTACCGACCGCCCCCGGTCAGGGCCTCGCTGAGCGCCCGGAGCCGCGCGCGTGCCTCCTCGTCGTAGGCCTGCGCGTGCGCCCGGGCGGGGCGGGTGCCGTCGTGATACGCGCCGCTCCCCACGTCGGGGTCGAGCACGAGGTGGAGCACCGCGTCCCGCCCCTCGTCGACCGTCGAGCGAGGCCGCACGCCGGCGTCGCGCACCATGTCGGTGTCCATGAGCGTGGCGGGATGGAGCGCGTTGACGCGCACGCCGGTTCCTTCGAGCGCCCTCGCGAGGTCGAACGCGTGCATGACCTGCGCGAGCTTGCTCTGGCCGTACGCCCTCGAGCCCGAGTATCCGCGCTCGAGCATGGGGTCGTCGAAGTCGATCGGCGCCTGCGCGCCGGAGGCGACGTGGACGATCCGTGACGGGGCGCTCGCACGCAGCAGGGGGAGGAGCAGGTCCGTGAGGCGGTACCCGGCGAGGTAGTTCACCGCGAAGGTGAGCTCATGGCCGTCCGCGCTCAGCCGGCGGGTGTCGTCTCCCGCGAGCCAGATTCCGGCGTTGTTCACGAGTACGTCGAGGCGGTCGTAGTCGCGGAGGATCGCCTCGCCGAGGCGGCCCACCTCGGCGAGCGATGCGAAGTCGGCGCGATAGAAGGCGGCGGAGCCGCCCGCGGCGCGCACCTCCCGCACGACCTCGAGGCCGCGCGCGCGGTCGCGTCCGTGGACGATCACGTGCCAGCCACGCTCCCCGAGCGCCAGGGCGACCTCGCGGCCGAGCCCGCCCGTGGATCCGGTGACGAGCGCGACCGAGCGGCCCTGGAGCTCGGCGGGCGTGGGGGCGGCGGGCTCGGGCATGATTTCCTGGGCGGGGCCGGGTGCGGGAAGGGCGAGCGTCACGAGGACGGCGGCGTGGAGGGCGCGGGACGGGACCCGCGACCGGCGGGCAGGCGGCGGCATCGGCGTGCTCCGGACGAGCGTACCCCGGGACCTGATTCCTCTTATACTTGGGGGCATGTTCGGCGTTTCGCCGGGCACACCCCCTCGAGGAGCGACGAGCAGCATGACGGAGACGGCGACGGTCGTGGACTGGCGTGCACGAACGCGGCGTGCGCTGATGCCGGGCGTGGCGGCGATCCTCGCCGCGTGCTCGAGCGCGGGCGCGCCCGGGACCCTGGAGGCGCCCACCGGCGGTCCGGCGGTCGAGCGCGGACGCCTCGAGGCGCTCGTGTACGACTTCGCCGCCGATTCGATGATGGGACGGCAGGCCGGCACGGAGGGGCACCGGATGGCCGTGCGCATGATCGAGGCACGGGCGCGCGCGTTCGGCCTCGAGCCGGCCGGCGAGAACGGCACCTTCCTGCAGGAGGTGCCGGTGGTCACGCGCGAGATGCACTCCACGATCACCTCGAGCTCGGGCGAGATCGAGGTGGGCTACGACTTCGCGCCGCTCGTGCTCGAGGACCTGGGCTCCCCCTCGTCCGTCGACGTCACGGGGGTCCCCGTCGTGTACGGCGGCGACATGGCCTCGCCCAACGAGATCTCCGCGGAGGAGGCCGCCGGCAAGATCGTCGTGCTCGGCGCCGCCCGCGGCCCGCAGGGGCGGGTCTTCGGCCTGGTCGGCCAGTCGCTCGAGAAGCTCGCGGGCGCCGAGGCCGTCCTCATGGCGTCGATCGACTACGCCAGCTCCGACATCATGAACTTCCTGCTCGAGCCGCAGACGGTGCTCGTGGACGAGGACGCGGCGGGGCCGCCCGAGGGCTCGGGCCCGTTCCTCGCGTTCGTCTCCGAGGCGCTCGTGGAGCGGATGTTCGGCGCCGGCGTCGACGAGCTCCGGCCCGGGACCGAGGGCCCGGCGCTGCGCGGCTCGGTGAGCCCGCAGGAGCGCCCCGTCGAGGTGCCCACGTACAACGTCATCGCGCGCGTGCCCGGCAGCGATCCGGAGCTCGCCCACGAGCACGTCGTGCTCTCCGCGCATTCCGACCACACCGGCTTCACTACGCCGCCGGTCGATCACGATTCGCTCCGCGCGTACCTGACGGTGGTGCGACCCGGCGGCGCCGAGGACCCGGAGCGCGACCCGACGGACGCCGAGCTGCAGCGCATGCGGCAGATCCTCGAACAGACGGGGACCGAGGCCCGCCTCGACTCGATCAACAACGGGGCGGACGACGACGCGAGCGGGAGCATGGCGCTCCTCGAGGTGGGCCGGGTGCTGGCCGCATCGCCGGACGGGCCGCGGCGCTCGGTGCTCCTCGTGTGGCACACGGCCGAGGAGGCCGGGCTGCTCGGCGCGCGGTACTTCACGGACCATCCCACGGTGCCCCTCGACTCGATGGTCGCCACGGTGAACATCGACATGATCGGGCGCGGCACCCCCGAGGACGTGCCGAACGGCGGTCCGGGCTACCTGCAGCTCATCGGCAGCCGCCGGCTCTCGACGGATCTGGGCGATCTGGTGGAGGAGGTGAACCGCGAGGGGGAGCACGGCTTCCAGTTCGACTACACGTTCGACGCGGACGGGCACCCGGCCAACTACTACTGCCGCAGCGACCACTACATGTACGCCCGCTACGGCATCCCCGTGGTCTTCATGTCGACGGGCGGGCATCGGGACTACCACATGCCGACCGACGAGCCGCAGTACCTCGACTACGACAAGCTCGCGAGCGTGACCTCGTTCGTGCACGACGTGGTCCGTACGCTGGCCGACCTCGACCAGCGGCCCGTGGTCGACAAGCCGGTCCCCGATCCGAACCAGCCCTGCCGGCAGTGATCGGGGGTCCTGCATGAAGGTCGGCGTCTACCCCAACACGGCCCGCCCCGGCGTGGGGCGGCGGCCGCGGAGCGAGGCGCTGCGGCCGCTGCTGCCGCAGCACGCCCGGCACTGTCCGGTGCTCGAGGCGGGGAGCGCGATGGGCTACCTGGTCTACCCGCCGCTCGAGGAGCACGAGGCGTACTTCGTCGAGTTCCTCGGCGAGGGCCAGTACGAGTTCAAGTACTTCCTGAAGAACCCGGCCGGGAAGTGGGAGCCGCTCTTCGCCGTGCGGTGGTCGCTCCCGGTGGGGAGCATCGGGAAGCTGAGCACCGAGGTCGCGTTCGCGGTGCCGAACCCGCCCATCGACGAGGACGCCGCCAAGCGGATCGTGCGCGCGTTCGTGGTCCCCGAGGACCTGGGCACGCCGCCCGGGGCGATCACGCTGCGCGGGGCCTGGGACTTCGTGACGCCCGAGGGATGGGACACGGTCTACATGGGCGTGCTGAACCAGATCGACCGACCGATCGCGCCCGCGCTCGCGGTGCGCGTCGAGACCGACTGGTACCACCAGCACACGGAGTTCCGGTACGTGCTCGAGGCCG
>CAZOYA010000059.1:9173-18609 GCA_964583815.1 uncultured Gemmatimonadaceae bacterium
GTCGAGACCGACTGGTACCACCAGCACACGGAGTTCCGGTACGTGCTCGAGGCCGGCCGCGGGATGCCCGGTGCGCACAGCCTGCCGATCGGGCAGGTGTTCTTCGTGCCGCGTGAGGAGGTCTCGCTCCGGGATCTCACGGAGCAGGAGATCGAGGGGATCGAGGAGGAGCGCAGGCAGTTCGTCGAGGAGAAGGCGGGCCACCGCGTGACGACCCGCTACGGGCTCGAGTACAGCCCGCACTACGCGAAGGAGAGCCGCGCGCGGCGGGGCGTGGGGGCGAGCCACGCCGGCAGGGGCGAGGAGAACGACGAAGAGGGCGAGGACGGCGACGCCGGCTCCTGAGCGCCCGCGTTGACGCCCCGGGCGGCGCCCGACTAGCTTCCCGGGACAACATCGATCTGCGGGCGGCGCACTTCGGAAGCCGGTAAGAATCCGGCACGGCCCCGCCACTGTGTTGGGCCCGGCAGCCCCGTGCTGCCGGATGGCACCCTCGATGAGCCACTGGGGACCCGGTCCCTGGGAAGGCGAGGGGATGCCGCCCTGAGTCAGGAGACCTGCACGCCCGCGTCCTCAGCACTCTTCGAGGGGAAGCGTGCGGGTTTTTTCATGCCTCGCGGGAGCGCTCGCGCTCCTCTTCGCCGCCTCGGGCGCCGCCGGCCAGTGGCCCGGTGAGGTCCGGGGGCGCGTGGTCGATGCGATCACGGGCCTCCCGGTCCCTGCGGTCGAGGTCACGACCGGCGACCGTGCCGCCGCGGCCCTCTCGGATGCCCGCGGCGCCTTCCTCCTGCGGGGCCTCGAGCCGGGGCCGCACGAGCTGCGCGCGATCGCGCCCGGCTACGAGGCGTGGCGCGGCGCCGTCCACGTGAAGAACGGCCGCACGGTCGAGCTCGGGATCCGCCTCGTGCCGCGTCCGATGGAGGTGGAGGGCGTGGTCGCCTCGGTCGCTCGGGGCGAGGCCCGGGCGTTCGTGCTCGAGGCGGAGGAGATCCGCGCGCTCCCCGCCACGACCGCGGGGGACGTCGCCGCCACGGTGCCCGGGGTGCGGATCGAGGAGCGGGGCCGCGGCTCGGCGCAGGTCCCCGCGATCCGCGGATCGTCCGGCGACGCGGTGCTCGTGCTCGTCGACGGCGTGCCGATCAACGATCCGGTCACGGGCGAGGCGGATCTCTCCACCGTGCCCGCCTCGGCGCTCACCAGCCTGCGGGTGCTGCCCGGCGGGCAGTCGGCCCGCTACGGCGCCCGGGCCGAGGGGGGCGTCATCCTCGTCGAGACGGGTGCCCCGGCCGCTGGGTCCGGCACGGCCCGCACGCGCTTGGCGGCCTCGGTCGGCTCGCTCGGGGAGCGCTCGCTACAGGGGGCGCTCGACCGGTCGCTCGGGGGCGGCACGCTCGGGGCCTCCGCGTCGCTCCACCGCTACGTCGGGAGCTTCGACTTCGAGATCCCGGCCGAGGCCGGGGGCGGGCAGGCGCGTCGCGAGAACGCGGGGGTGCGCTCCGGCGGCGCCACCCTCTCGTGGGCGGCCGCGGCGGCGGACGGCGCGGCGCCGTACCGCCTGACCGTCGCCGGGGAGCGCCTCGAGCGGGGGCTCCCCGGCCGCTCCTTCGCGCCCTCGCGCACCGCCGAGCAGGCGCTCGGCCGCCTGCGCGCGTCGGGCTCGATCGACCTTCCGCTCGGGGCGGACGGCTCGCTCGGGGTCCGCGGGCACTGGATGATCCAGCGGGTCGAGCACGCCGATCCCGCGCCGCCCTTCGGCGAGCCCTTCGACGACCGCGCGACGATGCGCTCGGCCGGGGCCGAGGTGCGAGCGGCCCACGCGCTTCCGGGCGGCGCGAGCCTCGGCGCGGGCGCGTCGGTCCGCAGCACGCGGGTGGACGCGACGCAGCTCGTGACCGGGACGGCGGCCGACCGGCTCGACGCGGGCGGCTGGCTCACGGCCTCCTGGAGCGGACCGGCGGGGCTCTCCCTCACCGGCACGGCGCGGCTCGACCGGTCCGGGCTTCCCACCGCTTGGTACGCGAGCCACGATCTCGGCCTGTCGTGGGGACGGGGCGCGCTCCTCGCCCACGTCGGGCACCGCAGCTCCTTCAGCCCGCCCACCCTCGGCGACCAGTTCTTCCGCGAAGGCGTCGGCGTGGAGCCGAACCCGGAGCTCGAGGCGGAGCGCGTGCCCTCGGAGTGGGTCGCGGGTGCCGCCCTCGAGATGCCGGCCGGCGGGGCGCTGCTCGGGCTCGAGGCGGAGGCGTACGTCGGCGACGTGGACGGGATGATCGTGTGGCTGCCGGACTACCGCTTCGTCTGGAGCCCCCGGAACCGCGACGTCCGCCGCCGGGGCCTGGAAGCCTCCGCGCGCCTCCGCCTCCCCGGGGCCGGGGTCGACGTGCGCGCGCATGCCGCCTGGAACCGGACCACCTGGGCGCGCGGGGCCGAGGACGTGCAGGTCGTCTACCGGCCCGAGCGGACGGCCGCGGTCGTCGGCTCGTGGACGGGCGGGGGCTGGAGCGCGGCCGTCGCGGCCGCGTACACGGGCGCGCGCAACCCGGTGCCCAACCCGGTCAACCGGCTGCCCGGCTTCTGGGCCGTCGACGCCGGTCTCGCCCGCCGCGCCCGCACGCGCTGGGGGCTCGCCGAGCTCCGCCTCGACGTGGAGCGCCTCCTCGACAACGAGGAGGGGCTGATCTTCGCGTTCCCGGACCCGGGGCGGACGCTCCGGCTGACCCTGCGGCTCGAGCGATGAGCCGCCTCCCGACTCCTCCAACGCACGTTTCCTTCTCTTGGACCGACTCATGGATCGACGGACGATGATCTCCCGACGCGCCCTCCTCCTCGTGCTCGCGCTCCTGCCCTGGACCTGGGCGTGCGACGACGATCCCGCCGGCCCCGAGGTCCGGGGCCGCACGGTCGGCGTCGTGCTCGAGAGCACCGATCTCTCCCTGACCGTCTTCGACGTGGAGGATCCGACCTCGACCACGACCGTCGCGCTCGGCCCGGACGGGAGCCCCGTGTCGCTCGCCGTGCGGGGGCGCTTCGCGGCCGTGCCGCTCGGGATCGTGCCGGCCGTCGCCGTGGTGGACCTGGGCGCGGGCGAGGTCGTGCGCACGGTGGGGCTCCCCGAGGGCTCGGGGGCCACGGGCGCCGTGTTCGTGAACGATTCGATCGTGCTGGTCGGCAATCCGGACCGCGGCACGGTGAGCCCCGTGAACGTGCGGGCGGGCACGGCCGGCGCCGAGATCGACGTCGGGCGCTACCCGCAGTCCTTCATCGCGACCGACGCGCGCATCTACGTGGTCGATGCCGAGCTCGAGAGCTTCGTGCCCGTGGGGCCTTCCACGCTGAAGGTGCTCGACCGGGCCTCGTTCGCCCTCACCGACACGATCGAGCTCTCGGGCGAGAACGCCGCGGCCGGCGTGGTCGGACCCGACGGGGCCCTGTGGGTCCTGCACTCCGGCAGCTTCGGCGCGGCCAACGGGTCGCTCTCGCGGGTGGATCCCGGCGCGGGCGTCGAGACCGACCACCACGAGGGCTTCGGGGAGTTCCCCGGCGCGCTCGCGTTCGGCGGGGACGGTCTCCTGCGGGTGGCCGGCTTCGGCATCGGCGTGCTCGTGTGGGATCCGGCGACGGAGAGCTTCGTGCGCGGCCCGGGCGACCCGGTCGCGCCCGGCGGTCTCGCGAGCACCGCGGCCGTGGGGGCCGACGCGGAGGGCCGGATCTACGCCCTGCTGCCCGAGTGCCAGCAGCCCTCCGAGGTGCACCGGCTGGACCAGGCGCACGGGACGGAGGCGGTGGTCGCGGTCGGCACCTGCCCGATCGCGATCGCGTTCACCGAGCTCGACGGGGCGTGAGGAGGAAGCGCCGGGGGCGGGTCCTGCTGCTCGCGGCGTCGGCGCTGGCCGCGGCCGCCTGCGGGAGCGAGGGGACCGCGGCCGCCCGGAGCGTGGGCGCGGAGGGCCCGTCCGGCGCGGCGGGGAGCGCACACGCGCACGAGGAGGACGCGTCGGCTTTCGTGCTCGACGACCACGGGCGCCGCCTGGACGCCGCCCGGCCCCGGCGGCGCGTGGTCTCCCTCGTACCGGCGCTCACCGACATCGTCGTGGCGATCGGCGGCGCGGACCGGCTCGTCGGCCGCACGCGCTTCGACCGGGATCCCCGGCTCGCGGCCGTCCCGTCGGTGGGCGGCCCGCTCGATCCGGCCCGCGAGGCCGTGCTCGCGGCGCGGCCGGACCTCGTGCTGGCGTGGGGCGACTCCGACGCGCGCCCGCTCGTCCACGAGCTCGGGGCGCTCGGCGTCCCGGTCTACGCGGCCACGATGCGCACGATCGACGACTACCGGAGGCACGTGGAGGCGCTCGGCCGCCTGCTCGGCCGCGAGGAAGGCGCGGACACGCTGCGGGCACGCACCGCTCGCGCCCTCGACGCGCTCCGCCAGCGAGCGCCAGCCGAGCCGCCACGCGTCCTGTACGTGCTCTGGCCCCGGCCGCTCACGACGACGGGGCGGGGGACGTACGTGGACGAGCTCGTGCGGCTCGTGGGAGGTCGCGGCCTGTTCGACGATCTCGCGGAGCCGTGGCCGGTCGTCTCGTTCGAGGACGTGCTCGCGCGCGACCCCGACGTGGTGCTCGTGGCCACCCGCGACGCGGCGGACGTCGCGGACATGTTGCGGTCGGATCCGCGCTGGAGGGCGCTGCGGGCGGTGCGGGACGGCCGGATCCACGCGGTGGACCCGGATCTGCTCAACCGGCCGGGTCCGGACATGCCGCGCGCGGCGGCGCTCATCGCGCGCCTCACGGGTTAGCCGGTGCGCTCCCGCACGATCCTCTCGTGGCCCTCGGGCCTCCTGGCGGCGGTCGGCTTCCTGACCGTGCTGCCCGTGCCGGAGCGGGCGGCCGCGCGCGGCCACGCCGCCGCGACGGCGTTCTTCCCGTGGGTCGGGCTCCTGCTCGCCGGAGCGGCGCTCGCCGCACGGTCCGTCCCCGACGATCCGGTGCTCGCGGGCGCCCTGGCGGTCGCGCTGCTCGCCGTCGTCACCGGCGGCCTGCACTGGGACGGATGGGCCGACCTGCTCGACGCGGTCGTGCCGCCGGTCGGCGACGGCGCGCGACGAGCGCATATCCTGCGCGACCCCAGGGTCGGAGCCCATGCCGCCTTCGGCGTCGCGCTGCTCGTGCTCGTACAGGTCGTCGCGCTCGGGCGGTCCCCCGCGTGGGCGGTCCTCGCCGGGCCCATCCTGGGGCGGTGGGCGATGGTGGCGAGCCTCCGCCTCGCGCCCCCGCTCGACGGAGGCGGGACCGGCGCCCGCGTGCGCGCGACGGCGAGACCGGTCGCCGCCGCGGCCGGACCGCTCCTGGTGGGCGCCGTGCTCGCCGCGACCGGGGCCCCGTGGGGCGCGCTCGTGGCCTCGGCCGGAGCGGCGCTGGTCGCGGGCGGACTCCTCGGGCTGGTCGCGGTGCGGCGCCTCGGGGGCCTGAACGGGGACGGCGCCGGCGCGATCGGGCTCCTCGTGGAGTCCGTCCTGTGGGTGGTGGCGTCGGAGCTCGACGGGGCCGGATCGTGCGTCTGATCGTGGTGCGGCACGGCGAGACCGCCTGGAACGAGGAGCGGCGCTACCAGGGATGGGACGATCCGCCGCTCTCGCCCGCGGGTCGCGCCGCCGCCCGGCGCGTCGGCGCCGTCCTGCGCGCGCGGGGCGCCGCGGACGGCCTGCTCCTGGCGAGCGACCTGCGCCGCGCGGCGGAGACGGCGCGCCTCGCGACCGGACGCGCGCCCGACCTCGACCCCCGGCTGCGCGAGATCGACCTCGGCGCGTTCGCCGGCCGCACGTACGAGGAGAACCGGGCGCGGTTCGGGACCCGCTTCGACGCGTGGATCCGGGGCGGCGGCACCCCTCCGCCTCCCCACGGGGAGCGGATCGAGCACTTCCTCGAGCGCGTCGCCTCCTGGCTCGCGGACGTCCGCGCCCGCGTATCGGCCGCGCCGGCCGGCACCGCGGCGCCCGTGGTCGTCACGCACGGCGGGGTGATCCGCGCGCTCGCCGGTCTGCCGCTCGAGCCCGGACCCGCGGCGGCGGCCGCCGCGCTGGCGGCGGCGTTCCAGGAGGGGCGCGGCGCGCTCGATCCGGCGCCCGAGCCCGGATCCGTGCTCGAGCTGTGCTGGCCGCGCGCGGACGCGCCGCCGCACGTGCGGTGGTGGCACCCCGCGTCCGACGCGCTCGACGCGGCGGCGCTCGCCGCGTCCGTGCTCCCGCCGTCCGGCGCCCGCGAGGAGGACGTGCGTCGCCGGCTCGACGACCTCACCAAGCCGCCCGGGAGCCTCGGCCGGCTCGAGGACCTGGCGTGCCGGCTGGCCGTGATCCTGGGCGATCCGCCGCCGCCGCTCCACCCGCGCGCGATCCTGGTCCTCGCGGGGGACCACGGGGTCGTGGCCCGCGGAGTGAGCGCGTATCCCGCGGCCGTCACGGCGCAGATGTGCCGCAACATCGCCGGGGGCGGCGCCGCCGTGTCCGTCCTCGGACGGGTCGCCTCCGCGCAGGTGATCGTCGCGGACTTCGGCCTGGGCGAGCCGGCCGCGTCCCCCGGCGTGCTCGACCGCTCCGTCGTGCGCGGGACCCGCGACCTCTCGCTCGTTCCGGCTCTGAGCGACGCCGAGGTCGAGCGCGCGGTGCTCGCGGGGGCGGACCTCGTCCGTCGGGAGGCGGCCGATGCGCGGGTCGTCGCCCTCGGCGAGATGGGGATCGGCAACACGACCGCGGCGGCGGGAATCGCCGCCGCCCTGCTCGATCTGCCGCCCGCGCGGCTGGTCGGTCCGGGCACGGGCGTGGGCCGGGCGGGGATCGAGCGCAAGCGCCGCGCCCTCGAGGCCGCGCTCGCGCGGCTTCCCGCCGGGGCCCCGCCGCTGCGCGTGCTCGCGGAGGTCGGAGGCGCGGAGATCGCCGGTCTGGTGGGCGTCGTGCTGGAGGCGGCAAGGCGCGGCCGGCCCGTCCTCCTCGGCGGCTTCATCACGACCGCCGCCGCCCTCCTCGCGGTGCGGCTCGCGCCCGCCGCCGCGCCGTACCTGATCGCCTCGCACCGCTCGGCCGAGCCGGGCCACGCGCTCATGCTCGAGGCGCTCGGCCTCGAGCCCCTGCTCGATCTCGGCCTGCGCCTCGGCGAAGGCTCGGGCGCGGCGCTCGCGCTGCCGCTCCTCGACGCCGCGGCCGCGATCCTGCGCGAGATGGCCACCTTCGAGACCGCCGGCGTGAGTCGCGGGCCGTGAGGATCACCCTGGTCACCGGCGGGGCGCGCGCCGGCAAGAGCCGCTGGGCCGAGCGGGAGGCGCTCGCGCTCGGCGGGGACGACGTGGGCGTCGTCGCCACGGCGGAGCCGCTCGACGACGAGATGGCGGACCGGATCGCCCGCCACCGTGCCGAGCGCCCGCCCGGCTGGGCGACGATCGAGGAGCCCCTCGACGTCGCAGCAGCGATCACAGCGTGCGCGCATTCCGTTGTCGTCCTCGACTGCCTCACGGTGTGGATGTCGAACCTGCTGCACCAGCCCGCTTCCGACCTCGCCGCCGCCTCCGATCGCGCGCTCGACGCCGTCGAGCGCCTCCTCGCCGCGGTGGATCGACGCCCCGACGGGGATCTCATCGTCGTGACGAACGAGGTGGGGATGGGGCTCGTGCCCGGGGACGCGCTCTCGCGGGCCTACCGCGACGCGCTCGGCCGTGCGAACGCGCGGATCGCCGCGCGAGCCGAGCGGGTCGTCCTGCTCGTCGCAGGCCTCCCCGTCGCCGTGCGGTAGCCGACGGACACCCCGCGTGACACCTTCCCGTGCACGACGCCCGGAGACCGCCCGGGCCCGTGCGACCGGACCACGCTACAGAGCCGGAGGTGCGCCCACATGACCGCCCGCAGGTGCCTGCTCGCCGCCACGCTGCCGCTGCTCCTCGCCTCCTGTGGCGGAGCGGGGGTGACGGACGATCCCTTTCAGCAGCCGATCGAGGCGACGGAGGGCGTGATCGTCGTCGGCTTCGAGGAGCTCGCGACGCTGCCGGAGGTGAACGGCGCGCCCGCCCGCCCCATGCTGCTCGTGGACGAGCCGGCCACCGGGCGGATGTTCCTCGCGGACATGTGGGGGCCGCTCTACACCGTCGGATACGACGGCACCGTCCGGCAGTACCTGGACGTGAACGAGCACCTGCCCGTCGAGGCGGGCGGCCGCGAGGTCGGCTTCCAGAGCTTCGCCCTGCATCCCCAGTTCGCGGAGGAGGGTGCCCCCGGGTACGGCCGCCTCTACACCTGGTCCGACACGCCCGACCGTGATCCCGAGCCCGACTACGCCCCGCCGGGCGGCCAGGACACCCACGACACGGTGCTCCTCGAGTGGGTGGTCTCCGACGCGTCCGCGCCCGTCTACGACGGCGGGCCGCCGCGCGAGCTCCTCCGCATCGAGCAGCCGTTCCGGAACCACAATGCCGGCCATCTCGCGTTCAACCCCACCGCGGCGCCGGGCGAGCCGGACTTCGGGATGCTCTACGTGGGCGTCGCGGACGGGGGCAGCGGCGGCGATCCGATGGACCTGGCCCAGGATGCGGGATCGATCTTCGGGAAGATCCTCCGGATCGACCCGCTCGGCTCCGACGGTCCGAACGGCCGCTACGGCATCCCCGCCGACAATCCGTTCCTCGGGCGGGAGGGCGCGCTCGGTGAGCTCTTCGCCATCGGGCTGCGCAACCCGCAGCGCTTCGCCTGGGATCCGGCGAGCGGGGCCATGTACGTCGCCGACATCGGGCAGAACACGATCGAGGAGCTGAGCCCCGTCACGCCCGGCGCGAATCTCGGCTGGAACGTGTGGGAGGGGAGCTTCCGCTTCGTGGACGGTGACGGCGTGAACACGGGGGACCCGCGGAGCGACCCGGCCATGACGTATCCCGTGGCCGAGTACGACCAGGACGACCCTCTCTTCGGGGACCGCGCGGCGGTCACGGGCGTGGTGGTGGTGCGCTCCGACCGGGTCCCGTCGCTCCAAGGAAGGATCCTCTTCGGCGACCTCGCGACGGGCGAGATCTTCCACGTCTCCGCGGACGATCCCCCGGACGGCGGACAGGACCGGATCCGGCGCGTGCTCCTGCGGGACACGTCGGGCGAGCCGCGCACCTTCCTCGAGGTCGTCAACGCGGCCCGCGAGGCGCAGGGCCGCGCAGGCAGCGATCGCACGGACCTCCGCCTGAACGAGGGGCCCGACGGCCGCATCTTCCTCACGAACAAGCACGACGGGATCGTGCGCGAGCTCGTGCCGTAGCGCCCGGGCGTCCCGGGGCCCGCCCGCGTGACGTCGCCTCGGCCTGCCCGTATGATGCACCCGCGGGTCCGCTCCCTCCGCCGCAGGACGGGACGCGCCCGCCACGAGACCGGGCGGCCCCGCCGGGGGCCGGTCCGCGGGACCTGCAACGGAGCGTGCGC
>CAZOYA010000060.1:0-18576 GCA_964583815.1 uncultured Gemmatimonadaceae bacterium
CGGCGCCACCGCGTACGTGAGCCTCGAGCCGTGCGCCCTCCACGGGAAGACGCCCCCGTGCACCCGGGCGCTCCTGCAGGCGGGCGTGCGGCGCGTGGTCTACGGCGCGGCGGACCCCGGGGCGGAGTCGGGCGGGGGCGGGGCGGCGCTCGCGGCCGCCGGCGTGGACGTCGCCGGGCCCGTGTGGAGCGAGGAGGAGGCGCGCGCGGAGAATCCCGAGTTCTTCCACCGCGTCCGCCACGGCACGCCGTGGGTGGCCCTCAAGCTCGCGATGAGCCTGGACGCGCGGATCTCGGCCGGTCCGGGGCTCCGCACGCGGATCACCGGGCCTGAGGCGGAGCGGGAGGTGCACCGTCTCCGTTCGGGCTTCGGCGCCGTGATCGTGGGATCCGGCACGGCACGCGCGGACGACCCCCGACTCACCGTCCGCGAGGCGCCGCCCGGCCGCGTGCCGCCGCGCCGCATGGTCCTCGACCCCGAAGCGCTGCTCGCGCCCGATGCGGCCCTCCTCCGCGAGGCAGGAGCCCACGCGGGCCCGGTGGACGTCTTCGTGGCCTCCGACGCGGACGACGCCCGCATCCGCCGGCTCCGCGACGCGGGCGCGCACGTCCACCCGGTGCCGCGGAGCCCCGAGGGGCTCGAGCTCGGAGCCGTGCTCGAGACCTGCGCGGCGCTCGGCGTGGGATCGCTCCTCTGCGAGGGCGGCCAGACGGTCGCGGGGAGCCTGCTCCGCGAGCGCCGGGCGCACCGCCTCTACCTCTTCGTGGCGCCGCGCACGCTCGGAGGCGAGGGGCTTCCGGCCTTCACGGCCGACGCCGGCGCCCTGGACTGGCGCCGGGCCCGGCCCGCGGCCCCGCCGGAGCTGTTCGGGCCGGACGCCCTCCTCGTGTACGACCTGGACGGCGCGTGATGTTCACCGGGATCGTGGAGCACGTCGGGGAGATCCGGGGCGTCGAGGACGGGGCCACCACGCGCCGCTTCCGGATCGGGAGCGGGCCCATGGCGGCCGAGCTCTCGCTCGGGGATTCGGTCGCCGTGGACGGCGCCTGCTTCACGGTCGCCGCGCTCGAGCCGGACGGCTTCGCGGTCGACGTGATCGGCACGAGCCTCGCCCGGACCATCGCCCGCGACTACCGGATCGGCACGCGGGTGAACCTCGAGCGGGCCCTCCGTGCCACTGGAAGGATCGACGGCCATCTCGTTCAGGGACATGTCGATGGGCTCGGCCATCTCATCGAGTCCGTGAAGGACGGCGAGTTCTGGCGGATGGCGTTCGAGATCCCCGAGGACGTCGCGGCCCTGACGGTCCCCCGGGGCTCGATCACGATCAACGGGGTGAGCCTCACGGTCGCGGAGCTCGAGGGGGAGCGCCGCTGTCACGTGGGCATCGTGCCCTTCACGCACGCCCACACCAATCTGGGCGGGCTCGCGCCCGGGGATCCGGTCAACGTCGAGGGGGACCTGATCGGAAAATACGTGGGTAGGATCCTCGCCGCGCGACCCAGGAACGACTGAGAGATGACGGAAGAAGCGCAGTTCGATCGTGTCGAGGACGCGATCGAGGAGATCCGCCGCGGGCGGATGGTGATCGTCGCCGACGACGAGGACCGCGAGAACGAGGGCGACCTCGTGATGGCGGCCGCGGCCGTGACGCCAGATCACGTCAACTTCATGGCGAAGCACGGGCGCGGGCTCATCTGCGTGGCGCTGAGCGCCGAGCGCGCGGACGAGCTCGACCTGCCGCTCATGACGGACCGGAACACGGACCCGCAGGGCACGGCCTTCACCGTGTCCGTCGATGCCCACGTGAAATTCGGGGTGACCACCGGGATCAGCGCCCACGACCGGGCCAAGACGATCCAGGTGCTCGCCGATCCCGAGACGCAGCCGGCGGACCTGCGCCGGCCGGGCCACATCTTCCCGCTACGGGCCAAGTCCGGCGGGGTGCTTCGGAGGGTCGGGCAGACCGAGGCGGCCGTGGACCTCGCCGAGCTGGCGGGCTTCGCGCCCGTGGGCGTCATCTGTGAGATCCTGAACACGGACGGCACGATGGCCCGCCGCCCGCAGCTCCACGCCTTCGCGGCCGAGCACGGGCTCCGCTTCATCACGGTCGCGCAGCTCGTGGCGTACCGGCTCACGAAGACGCGGCTCGTGCAGCGCGTCGCCGAGGCGCGGCTGCCCACGCAGTACGGCGACTTCCGGGTCATCGCCTACCGGAGCGTCCTCGACGGGGGCGAGCACGTCGCGCTCGTGAAGGGCGAGGTCGAAGGCCGGCCCGACGTGCTCGTGCGGATGCACTCCGAGTGCCTGACGGGCGACGTGTTCGGCTCCGCCCGGTGCGACTGCGGCCAGCAGCTCCACGCGGCCATGCAGCGGATCGAGCAGGAGGGGCACGGCGCGATCGTCTACCTCCGCCAGGAGGGCCGGGGGATCGGGCTCGTGAACAAGCTCAAGGCCTACGATCTGCAGGACGAGGGGCTCGACACGGTCGAGGCCAACGAGAAGCTGGGCTTCAAGCCGGACCTGCGCGACTACGGGATCGGCGCCCAGATCCTGCTCGACCTCGGGCTGCACCGGATCCGGCTGCTCACGAACAACCCCCGCAAGATCGTGGGCCTGGACGGCTACGACCTGGAGATCGCGGGCCGGGAGCCGCTCCTCGTGGAGCCGGGCATCCACAACCATCGCTACCTCGAGACCAAGCGGGCCAAGCTGGGACACCTCCTATGAGCTCCGCCGGATCCCCTGTCGAGCGCCTGCGCGGCACGCTCGACGCCACCGATCGGCGCTTCGCGCTCGTGGTCTCCCGCTTCAACGAGGAGATCACCGAACGGCTCCTCGAGGGCGCGCGCGCCGGGCTGTCCGAGTGCGGCGCGGGGCCCTCGGACGTCGACGTCGTGCGGGTGCCGGGGGCGTGGGAGCTCCCGCAGGCCGCGGCGCGCGTGGTCGCGGCCGGCCGGCACGACGCGGTCGTCGCCCTCGGCTGCGTGATCCGCGGCGACACGCCCCACTTCGACTACGTCTGCCAGCACGCGACGCACGGGCTCGGGCGGGTCGCGACCGAGGCCGACATCCCCGTCGTCTTCGGGGTGCTCACGACCGACGACGTCGAGCAGGCGCGCGCCCGGGCCGGGGAGGGCGCGGACAACAAGGGCTTCGAGGCGGCCCTCACGGCCGTGGAGATGATCCGCGTGCTGGGGGAGATCTCCGGCCGATGAGCTCCCGTCCGGGGGGGCTCGGGCGTCGCGAGCGCGTCGACCGGAGCCGCGCGCGCGCCTGGGCGCTGCAGGTGCACTACCGATGGGAGAGCGCGGGCGAGCGGGGCTCCCTGCGCGACGCGCTCGTCGAGACGGTCGGCACCCGACGGGTCGCGCACCGGCGTCTCCCGTTCATCCGCTCGATCCTGGACCGGCTCGACGCCCATCTGCCCGAGGTGGACCGGGCGATCCAGGGCGCGCTCGAGAACTGGCGCTTCGACCGGCTCGCCCGCATCGACCGGGCGGTGCTCCGCATCGGGGCGGCCGAGCTCCTCTACGGCGACCAGGACGTCCCGCCCCGGGTGGCCATCCACGAGGCGATCCGCCTGGCGGAGGCCTACGGCGGGCAGGACTCGCCCCGGTTCGTGAACGGCGTGCTCGATGCGCTCTACAAGCAGCGGATCGCCGGGGGGCCGCGCGACCGGAACGGCGGCGACACGCCGGACGGAGAGGGCGGACCCGCCCGCCGCAACCGGGACGACGTGCCGGGCGGGGAAGCCAGGTGAGCGGAAGCGACGCGCCGCTCCGCGTGCTCGTCGCGAACTGGCTGGACCGCGAGAATCCCCGCTCCGGCGGGGCCGAGACGCACCTCCACGAGACGTTCGGCCGGCTGGCCGCCCGCGGGCACGAGATCGTCGCGCTCACCTCGGGATGGCCCGGGGCGCCGCCGAGGGCCCGGCTCGACGGGATCGAGGTGCACCGCGCGGGGCGGCGCTACACCTTCTCGCTCGCCGCGCCCACGCTCTACCGCCGGAGCCTCCGCGCGCGGGGGTTCGACGTGTTCGTCGAGGATCTCAACAAGGTTCCGCTCTTCAGCCCGGCGTGGGCGGGCGTGCCCGTGGTGCTCCTCGCGCACCACCTCTTCGGCGGCACCGCCTTCCAGGCGGGGCCCTGGCCCCTCGCGGCGGCCACCTGGCTGCTGGAGCGGCCGATCCCCCGCGTCTTCCGCGACACGCCCGTGATCGCGGTGTCGGAGAGCACGCGGGAGGACCTCGTCCGCCGGGGACTCCGGCCGGAGGCCATCGAGGTGGTGCCCAACGGCATCGACGCCGAGCGCTACCGGCCGCCCCCGGGGACCGAGCGCTTCGCCGAGCCCACGCTCGCGTTCGTGGGGCGGCTCAAGCGCTACAAGCGGGTGGACCTGGTGCTGCGTGCGATGGCCCGGCTTGTGGCGGGGGGGCACGAGGTCCGGCTCCTCGTGGCCGGCACGGGCGAGGAGCGGGACGCGCTGGAGCGGCTCGCCGGGCGCCTCGGGCTCGGCCCGCGCGTGCGCTTCCTGGGGTTCGTGCCCGAGGACGAGAAGGTGTCGCTGCTCCGGCGGGCGTGGGTCCACGTGCTCTGCTCGGAGAAGGAGGGGTGGGGGATCACGAACATGGAGGCCGCCGCCTGCGGCACGCCGACCGTGGCCTCGGACGTCCCGGGCCTCCGGGACTCCGTGCTCGACGGCGAGACCGGCCTGCTCGTGCCGCACGGGAACGTGCCCGCCCTCACCGAGGCGCTCGGCAGGCTGCTCGGGGACGCCGCGCTCCGCGCGCGCATGGCCGAGGCGTGCCTCGTGCACGCGGGCCGGCACTCCTGGGAGCGGGCGGCCGACGACGTCGAGCGCGTGCTGCGGCGCGCGGCCGGGAAGGGCTGACGGTGGGCGGCCGGACCGGGTGGTCGGCGCCCGATCGCTCGGCTAAACTTCATCGGCCACCGAATCCGGGACGGAAAGCCCGTCCCGGCGGCGCGGCCGAGGGGTGGGTCGGCCGGCGGAACGGCCCCGAGCCGGAGATGCGCGCTTGAGAGTCCAGATCACGACGCAGGCGACCGGGCACCGGACGCGTCCATGCCGGGAGCGGGTGGCCTGCGCGTGACCCCGACGCCTCCATCCTCGGGAGCCGATCCCCTCACCCGGTCGGCCGGCGAGCTCACCTCCCAGCGGATCAGCCTCCGCGAGATCTTCGAGGCGAAGCACGACGCGCTCGCGCTCGAGCCCGTGAACGCCGAGGTGGACCTCGACGGCGCGACGGACGACGCGGACATCACCTCGCCCGGCCTCGCGCTCGCCGGGCACGTCGCCCGCGTGCCGGGCGGCCGGCTGTGGGTGTTCGGCGAGACCGAGATGACCTGGCTCGCCGCGCTCGGCGAGGAGGAGGGCCGGCGCCGGCTCGAGGCCTTCTTCGCCTTCGAGATCCCCGGCGTCTTCGTGACCAAGGGGCAGGCGGTTCCCGACTATTTCCGCGAGATCGCGACCCGGCGCGGGATCGCCGTCCTGCGCTCCAGCCTCACGACCCGCGACTTCTACCGGCGGATCAAGCCGTTCCTCGAGGACGCGCTGGCGCCCCGCACGGCGCTGCACGGGTCGCTGGCCGACGTCTTCGGCGTGGGGCTCCTCTTCGTCGGCGAGAGCGGCGTCGGAAAGAGCGAGTGCGTGCTCGACCTCGTGGAGCGCGGGCACCGGCTGGTGGCGGACGACGTCGTGCTCGTGCGCCGGACGGGCAACGACGTCCTCATGGGCCGCGGCCACGAGCTCCAGCGCCACCACATGGAGATCCGCGGAGTCGGGATCATCGACGTGATGGCGCTCTTCGGCGTCACCGCGATCCGCCAGCAGAAGCGCATCGAGGTCGTGGTGCACCTCGAGATGTGGGACCAGGACGCCCACTACTCGCGCACCGGCCTCGACGGGGAGGTCCACGAGATCCTCGGCGTGCCGATCCCGAAGGTGACCGTTCCGCTGAATCCGGGTAAGAACGTCACGGTGATCTCGGAGGTGGTCGCGATGAACCACCTCCTGAAGTACTCGGGCGTGGACTCGGCCGAAGCCTTCGACCGGCGTCTGCGTCAGTATCTGGAACAGGACTATGAATGAAGGGCAGGGGCCGAAGGGCATCGTCGTGGGGCACGGGGCGATGGCGCGCGGGCTCGTGGACGCGGTGCGACGCATCGCCGGCGGGCCGGCCGACGCCCTCGAGGCCCTCTCGAACGAGGGGCTCGGCCCCGAGGACACCCGGTCGGCGATCGACCGGCTGGCGGGGGACGACCCCGTGATCGTGTTCGTGGATCTCCACGCCGGGAGCTGCTGCACCGCGGCGCTCGCCTCCTGCCGCACCTGCGCGGCCGGGTCGCGCGCGGTGCTCACGGGGGTGAACCTCCCGATGCTGCTCGAGTTCGTCTTCCACCGCTCCGATCCGTTCGACGAGCTGGTGGAGCGGCTGGCGGACCGCGGCCGGGCGGCGATCCGCCCGGTACGGATGGACCAGGGGTAGGGAGTTGCCGATCGTCCTCTTCCGGATCGACGAGCGTCTGATCCACGGACAGGTCGTCATCGGGTGGGGGCACGCGCTCCGGCCCGACCGCTACGTCATCGTGGACGACGAGCTCGCGCGGAGCGCATGGGAGCAGGAGCTCTATCGGCTCGGCGCGGGAGAGGCCGAGGTCACCTTCCTGTCCGCGGCGGAGGCGCGCCCCCGGGTGGCGGAGTGGGCCGCCGCGCCGACGCGCTCGGTCGTGCTCACGCGCGACGTCTCGACGATGCGCATGCTGGCCGAGGGCGGGGAGATGCGGGGGCGGGTCGTGAACTTCGGGGGGCTCCACCCCGGGCCGGGCCGCGAGGAGGTGCTCACCTACCTGCACCTCTCCCCGGCGGACCTCGAGGACATGCGCGCGCTCTCGGACGCGGGCGTCCGCCTGCAGGCCCGGGACCTGCCCGACGCGCCGGGGGTCGACCTCGTGGAGGAGGTCCTGGACCTGTGAGACCCGTCCGCCAGGCGGTCCGCCCGGGGCTTCCGGGGCCCACGGGCCGCGGCCGCCGCGCCCCCCCCGACGACGTCGCCCCCGCCAGGAGCGCCCACTGATGGGCCTTCTCGGCCTCTCGGTCCTCGGCGGAGCCGTGGGCCTCGACGGCACCTCGGTCGGGCAGTTCATGCTCTCCCGGCCGCTCGTGGTCGGGGTGCTCACGGGGTGGTGCACCGGACATCCGGCGCTCGGCGCCGCGGTCGGGGCGATCCTCGAGATCTACCTGCTCGTGTCGTTCCCGACGGGCGGGAGCCGCTTCCCGGAGAGCGCCACGGCGACGGTCGTCGCGGTCGGCTCGGTGGCGGGCACGGACGGCCCGGGCGCGCTGGCGATGGCGGTGGCCGTGGGCCTCGTCTGGGGCCAGCTCGCGGGCTTCACGATCACGTGGCTGCGGCGCGTGAACACCCGGCTCGCCGGCGGCTGGACCGGCGGCGCCCCGGCCGGACCGCGGCTCGTCCGGGTGCATCTCACGGCGATCGCGCTCGATTTCCTGCGGGGCGTCGTCGTGACCGCCGTGGGGCTGGGCCTCTGGCACCTCGTCCTTCCGCCCCTCGCGCTCGAGTGGACCCTCGGCGCCGCGAGCACCGTCGGCCTGCTCCTGCTCGGCGGGGCCGTGTCGCTCGGCATCCTCCTGCACGACTTCGGCGGCTTCCGGCAGCACCGGCTGCGGCTGGCGATCGGCCTCGCGCTCGGCCTCCTCGGAGCGCGGTTCCTGTGACCGATCGCATCTCCCGCGGGGCCATCCTGTCGGCCTTCGCCCGCTCGTTCCTGATCCAGGGCTCGTGGAACTACCGCACGATGCTCGGCACGGGCTTCGGCTTCGCGCTGCTGCCCGCGCTCCGCAAGCTCTTCCGTGACCGGCCGGACGAGTTGCGCGCGGCGCTCGCGCGGCACACCGAGCACTTCAACGCGCATCCCTACCTGAGCGGGGTCGCGCTCGGGGCGACGCTCCGGCTGGAGGCGGACGGCACCGACTCCGAGACCGTGCGCCGCTTCAAGACGGCGGTGCGGGGGCCGCTCGGAGGGCTCGGCGACGCGCTCGTGTGGGCGACCTTCCTGCCCTCCGTCTCGATGCTCGCGCTGGCCGCGTACTGGCTCGGGGCTCCGGGGCCGGCGGCAGCGGTGGGGTTCCTCGTCGTGTACAATATCGGACACGTGACACTCCGGGCCTGGGGCTTCCGCGCCGGCCTGGAGACGGGACGGGACGTCGGGGGCCGCCTCGCGGCGGCGCGCCTGGTGCATCACGCGGCGCGCCTGCGGGACGCGTCGGTCGTGGTGCTCGGCACGCTCGCGGGGGCGCTGCTCGGGGGCGCCGGAGGGCTCGGCGACGCCGGCATCCTGTGGGGTGCGGGCGCCGTCGGCGCCTTCGTGCTGGGGCTGTTGGTCGGGCACTACGTATGGAGACCGGCGGCGGCCACCACCGTCGCCGTGATCGTCCTGGTCGCGATCTGGGGGATGATTCGATGAGCGAGGCGCGCGTCGCGCAGCGGGAAGTCCGGGTGGTCAACCGGGCGGGCATGCACGCCCGTCCCGCCGCCGAGTTCGTGAAGCTCGCCGGTCGCTTCCGCGCGAGGATCACGGTCGCCAAGGACGATCTGACGGTGAACGGAAAGAGCATCATGGGCGTGCTCATGCTCGCGGCCGAGCACGGCAGCAGCCTGCGGCTGCACGCCGAGGGGGAGGACGCCGAGGACGCCGTGGACGCGCTCGCCACGCTCGTGAGCGGCGGGTTCGAAGAGATCGAGGCGTAACGGTTTGTCCATCACGCTCGACGGCGCGCCCGCGTCCGAGGGGATCGCGCAGGGGAAGGTCTTCCTCCTCGACTGGGGCATCCCGCAGGTCCCGCACGAGACCGTGCCGGACGACCGCATCGAGGAGGAGGTCGAGCGCTTCCACGCCGCGCGGACGTGGGCGACCGAGCGACTCGAGGAGATGAAGCATCTCACCGAGGAGCGGCTCGGCGCCGTCGAGGCGCGGATCTTCGACCCGCAGATCCTCCTGCTCGAGGACGTCGAGCTCGTGGACGGCACGCTCCGCTACATCCGCGAGAACCACCTGACGGCGCAGCGGGCCTTCGAGTGGCGGATGCTCGAGCTCCAGGCGATGTGGAGCCGCACCCGCAGCGCGATGATCCTCGACCGCCTGAACGACCTCGAGGATCTCATGATCCGGGTGCTCCGGCGGCTCCTGGGAGATCACGACCCGACCGACCTGCCCGGGCGCGAGGAGGGGGTCATCGTGGTGGCGCCGAATCTCACGCCGAGCCTCGTGGTCCGCATGCACCCGGACCAGGTGAAGGGGATCGCCACCGATCACGGAACCCGGACCGCCCACTGGGCCATCCTCGCCCGCTCGCTCGAGATCCCGGCCGTGGTCGGGCTCGGGACGGTCTCCCGGAAGGCGCGGGAAGGCCAGGACGCGGTGCTGGACGGCCGGATCGGGCGCATCATCCTGGACCCCACGCCCGAGGAGCGCCAGCGCTTCGTGGAGCGCCAGCGGCGTCTCACGAACTGGGAGGAGGAGATGTCCCTCATCGCCTCCGAGGAGGCGGTCACCCGGGACGGGCAGTACGTGGAGCTGCGGGCCAACCTCGACCTCCCCGGCGAGGCGGCCGTCGCGGCCGAGCACGGGGCGGTGGGCGCGGGCCTCTTCCGCACCGAGTTCCTCGTGGTGGGCCGCGCCTCGATGCCGGGCGAGGAGGAGCAGTTCGAGGCGTACAAGACCGTCGCGCAGGCCTTCCCCCAGGGGGCCGTCTACATCCGCACGTTCGACCTGGGCGGCGACAAGTTCCCGATGTTCCTGAACATGCCGCCCGAGGAGAACCCGTTCCTGGGCTGGCGGGCCGTGCGCGTCTGCCTGGACGAGCCCGAGCTCTTCCGCACCCAGCTCCGCGCGCTCCTGCGCGCCACCGCCTACGGCGACGTGCGCATGATGCTCCCGCTCGTGATCGACGTGGAGGAGGTGAAGCGCGTCCGCGCGCTCCTCGAGGAGGAGGAGGACCGGCTCGACCGCGACGGCATCCCCTACAACTCCGGCTACAAGCTCGGGGTGATGATCGAGACGCCGGCCGCGGCGCTCGACGCCGTGGAGCTCGCTCGCCACTCCGACTTCTTCTCGATCGGCACGAACGACCTCGTCCAGTACACGCTCGCGGTCGACCGCACGAACACCCGCCTCGCCTCGCTCTACAACCCCTTCCATCCGGCCGTGGTGCGGCTCCTCCACCAGGTGGCGCGCGTGGGCCGGGCGGCCGGCATCGAGGTGAGCGTGTGCGGGGAGCTGGCCTCGAACCCGCTCGGGGCGTTCCTCCTCATGGGGCTGGACATCACGACGCTGTCGATGGCGTGGCCGTCGCTTCCCGAGATCAAGAAGCTCGTGCGGGACGTCCGCGCGGAGGACGCCCGTACCGCGGCCCGGAAGGCCCTCGCGGCGCCGAGCAGCAAGGCCGTGATGGAGTGCCTCGTCGAGGGGATCGGCGACCGCGTGGACCTCCGGGTGTTCTCCGGCCGGTGGAGCTTGTCGCTCCCCGAGTGATCCGATAGCCTTCGACCTTCGCACGCGAACGATCCGTCGACCGGGAAGAGGTCCCTTGACCAGCAGCCGACAGCTCTTCACCTCCGAGTCCGTCACCGAGGGACATCCGGACAAGATCGCGGACCAGATCTCCGACGCGGTTCTCGACCACCTGCTCGCCGAGGACCCGGAGTCCCGGGTCGCGTGCGAGACGCTGGTCACGACGGGGCTCGCGCTCGTCGCGGGCGAGGTCACCACGAAGACCTACGTCCACATCCCGGACGTCGTGCGCGGCACGCTCCTCCGCATCGGGTACACGAACGCGCAGCTCGGCATCGACGGCGGCACGTGCGCGGTGCTCACGAACATCGACCAGCAGTCCCCGGACATCGCCATGGGCGTCGATCCCGGCGGGGCCGGGGACCAGGGGATGATGTTCGGCTTCGCGAGCGACGAGACCCCGGAGCTCATGCCGGCCACGATCCAGTTCGCGCACCAGATCACGCGCCGGCTGGCCGAGGTGCGGCGGAGCGGGGAGCTCCCCTGGGTCCGGCCGGACGGGAAGGCGCAGGTCACGATCGAGTTCGAGAACGGGCGGCCCGCGCGCGTGCACACCGTGGTCGTGAGCACGCAGCACGATCCCGACATCCGTCAGCCCGATCTCGTCGAGGCGATCGCGAACAAGGTCGTGCGGCCGGCGCTGCCCCGGGAGCTGTTCGATCCCGAGGAGTGCATCCTGCACATCAATCCCACGGGGCGCTTCGTGATCGGCGGCCCGCACGGGGACGCCGGGCTCACCGGGCGCAAGATCATCGTGGACACCTACGGCGGCGTCGGCCGGCACGGGGGCGGCGCCTTCTCGGGGAAGGACCCGACGAAGGTGGACCGCTCCGCCGCGTACGCGGCGCGCTGGGCGGCCAAGAACGTGGTGGCGGCCGGGCTCGCCGGGCAGTGCGAGATCCAGCTCGCGTACGCGATCGGCGTGGCCGATCCGGTGTCCGTCCGGGTGCACACGTTCGGCTCGAGCGAGCTGCCGGAGGACGAGATCGCCCGCGCCGTGCGGGAGGTGTTCGATTTCCGCCCGCGCTGCATCATCGAATCGCTCCAGCTGCGCCGTCCGATCTACACGCCGACCGCGGCCTACGGGCACTTCGGCCGCACGCCGGAGCGGAAGATCCCCCTCACCGGCGGCGACGAGGAGGTGCAGCTCTTCCCGTGGGAGCGCACCGACCGGGCCGACGAGCTGCGGAGCGCGCTCGGCGCCTGAGCGCCGGATCCCCACGCCGGGCGAGCGGGCGCACACCGACGTGCGGTCGTTCCGGGAGACGCGCGAGCCTGCGGGCGCGGGGCGAGAACCCGGGCCGGCCTTCGGAGTACAGGGGGGAACGACCGGGGCCGTGGGGCTCCGACCGATGACTCCCGTGCGGAGGCTTCCGCCGCGTGTTGGTAGAGGTGAGGGTCCAGAGTCTCGCGCTCGACCGATCGTCGAACACCCCCGTGGTCATCCTCGAGGAGCTCGAGGGGGACCGCGTGCTCCCCATCTGGATCGGCCCCGGGGAGGCGAGCGCGATCGCGATGGAGCTCGCGGACATGGAGTTCTCGAGGCCCCTCACGCACGATCTCCTGTGCTCGATGATGCGGGGGCTCGGGGGCGCGCTCGACAAGGTGATCATCACGCGGGTCGAGAAGAGCACGTACTACGCGGAGCTGATCGTCCGCCGGAACGGCGAGGTCTTCTCGCTCGATGCCCGGCCCTCGGACTCGATCGCCGTGGCGCTGCGTGTGGACGCGCGCATCTACGCCCAGGACGACCTCCTCGAGGCGGCCTCGTTCGAGGTGACGGACGAGGAATCGGCCGCGGAGCTGACCTTCGGTGCCCCGGAGGAGCCGGCCGAGCCGAAGAGCATGGGGCCCGAGGAGCTGAAGGAGTACCTGCGGAAGCTGAACCCCGAGGACTTCGGGCGCTTCAATCCGTGAGCACCGCCGGGGAGGGCGGGCCGTCCGCGGCTCGCCGCCGGCGGGACGCGTGCGTGCCGCTTCGACTCGCCACTACCCTGGTCGTGGTCCTCGTCCTGGCCGGGGTGGCACGGCCTCGCCCGCTCCTGGGTCAGACGGGTCCCCTCCTCCAGGGGCGGGTCCTCCTCGGCGACGGCCCCCTGCCGGGCGGTACGATCGTGCTGCACGAGATCACGGACTCGACGCAGGGCCAGGTGGACTCGGTCACCGCGGGTCCCGACGGCCGCTTCGAGCTGCGGCTGCCCGCCACCCCCGACCGGTCCGCGAACCGCTTCTACTTCGGATCGGTGCGCCACCAGGGCATCACGTACTTCGGCAACGCGCTCGAGCGCCCCGCCCAGCTCGATTCGATCTACGAGATCCGGACCTGGGACACGCTCGTCGCCGCGGGCGACGCCGACGTGCTCGCGATCCAGGCTCGGAACCTCTTCTACGAGCCGGACGGAGGGGCGTGGCGCGTCACGGACATCTTCCAGCTCCGCAACGACACCGGGCGGACGGTGGTGGGCCCGGAGGAGGGGGCGCCCGCCTGGCGCTACCCGCTCCCCCCGGGCGCGCGCGACTTCACCTCCGGCCAGGGCGGGTTCTCGTTCGACGCGACGATGTTCGAGAACGACACCGTGAGCGTCCGCACCGCGATCGCGCCGGGAGAGCGCATCGTGGTCTTCCACTACACGCTCGACGAGCCCTGGGGCACCGTTCCCACGCCCGGCGTCACCGAGGCCCTGGATCTGCTCGTGCGCGAGCCCTCCCCCCGGGTCGGGGTCGAGGGTCTCGAGCTGGTCGAGCGGGTGGAGGTGGAGGCGGGGAGCACCTACCGGCGCTACAGCGGGGAGAACGTCGGCCCCGGCACGGTCCGGCTCGTCGAGCAGGAGCTGCCGGGCGACGTGCCGTACGCCTGGATCACCGCGGTGATGGGCCTCGCGCTGGCCGTGGCCGCGGCGCTCGTCGTCGCGCGTCGCCCGGCGGGGCCGGCGACGGCGGGCGGCCCGTCCCCCGCGGCCGCACGCGGCCGGGTCGGCCCGGCGCGCGCCGGGCGGGGGAAGGGGCGCGCCGAGGCGGAGCGCGAGCGGATCCTCCTCGAGCTCGCGCGCCTCGACGAGGAGTTCGAGGCGCGAGCCTCGCCCACCGACGCCGAGCGCGCCGCCTACCGTGCGCGCCGCGAGAAGCTGCTCGGGCGGCTGCGAGGCCGCCGATCCTGACGTGGCGGCCGTCAGCACGCCGGCGGTGCTCCTGCGCGGGTTCGATTACGGGGACACGAGCCGCATCCATCGCTTCTACACGCGGAACCACGGGCTCGTGAGCACGATCGCGCGGGGCGTCCGGGGCAGGAGCGGGAAGGGTACGACGGCGATGACGACGTTCTCGTCGGGCGATCTCGTGCTCTGGCTCAAGCCCCACGCGGAGCTGCACACCCTGAAGGACTTCGTCGCGGAGCGGGACCGGCGCCGCATCCCCCTCGACGTGCTGCGGTTCGCGGGCGCCTCGAGCGTCGCCGAGCTCGTCCTGGGACACGCCGAGCAGGAGCCCCAGCCGTCGCTCTTCGATGCGCTCGAGGAGGAGCTCGACCGGCTCGACGAGGCGCCTCCCGCCGACCTTCCCGCCGCGATCCTCTCGGCGCTCTGGCACGTGGTGGGCGCCTTCGGCTTCCTGCCGCAGCTCGACGCCTGCGTGCGGTGCGGCGCGGAGCTCGGCGAGGAGGAGATCGGTCGCTTCGACCTGGCGGCGGGGGGCGTGCTCTGCGCGCGCTGCGCCCACGACCGGGCCGGCCCTCGCGTGGGCCCGGGCGCCCGCCGCCAGCTCGAGCAGCTCGTGCAGGGGATCCTCCCTCCCGACCTCGAGCACCCGAGGCGACACCTCGCGCTCCTCGCGGACTTCGCGGCGCATCACGTGGTGCAGAAGCCGCTCCGCACGCTCGCGTTCCTGGCGAGCCGCTTCCCGCCCGACCCGGAGCCGCGGCCGTGAGCGTGATCCTGGGAACGGCCGGCCACATCGACCACGGCAAGACCGCGCTCGTGCGGGCGCTCACCGGCATCGACACGGATCGGCTCAAGGAGGAGCGGGAGCGCGGGATCACGATCGAGCTCGGCTTCGCCGAGCTGCGGCGCGAGGGGCTCCCGCGCTTCGGGGTGGTGGACGTGCCCGGACACGAGGCGTTCGTGCGCGCCATGCTCGCCGGCGCAGCCGGCATGGACGTCGTGCTGCTCGTCGTCGCGGCGGACGAGGGCGTGATGCCCCAGACGCGCGAGCACCTGGCGATCGTGCGGCTGCTCGGCGTGCCGGAGCTCGTGGTCGCCTACACGAAGTGCGACCTCGTCGAGCCGGACTGGCTCGAGCTCGTCGAGGCGGACGTGGACGAGCTCCTCGATGGCGGGCCCTACCGAGCGGCGCCCCGCGTCCGCACCTCGGCGGTGCGGGGGGAGGGGCTCGACGAGCTCGTGGCCCGGCTCGCGGAGGCGGCCGCCCGGGTCCCCCGGCGCGCGGACGAGGACCTGGTCCGGCTCCCGCTCGACCGGGTCTTCACGATCCAGGGGACGGGCACCGTGGTCACCGGCACCCTCTGGAGCGGCCGGCTCGCCGCGGGCGACCGGCTCCGGGTGCTCCCGGAAGAGCTCGAGGCCCGCGTGCGGGGCGTGCAGGTCCACGGCCGGGCGGAGGAGGAGGCGCGCGCGGGGGACCGGGTCGCGGTCGCCCTCACGGGCGAGGGTGCGGACCGCGAGCGGGTGCGCCGCGGCTCCACGCTCGTCGCGGCAGGCGACGGCTGGGCGCCCACGTGGATGGTCACGGCGCGCGTCCGTGTGGTGGAGGACCGCGCGTGGCTCCTCGAGCACCAACAGCGGGTGCACGTGCACCACGCCACCGCCCAGGTCCTGGCGCGCTGCGCGCTTCTCGAGGGGGACGCGCCGCTCGGCCCGGGCGAGGAGGCGTGGGTCCAGCTCCGCCTCGAGGAGCCTCTGGTCGTGCGGGGCCGGGACCGCTTCGTGCTTCGCTCGTACTCTCCGGTCACGACGATCGCGGGCGGGCGGGTGGCGGAGTCGAGGCCGCCGAAGCGCAACCACCTGGACGCGGACACGCGGGGCCGGCTCGAGGCGGCGCTCGAGGGCACGGACGACGAGGCGCTCGCCGCCCATCTCGGGCTCGCCGGGTGGGCCGGGTCGCGCGTGCCGGAGCTGACCGTCCGCGCGGGGCTGTCGCCGGCGCGGGTCGAGGAGGGGCTCCTCCGGCTCGAGGGGGTCGGCGCCCTCCGCGCGGGCGACCAGTGGTTCGCGGCGGAGATCCGCGCCCGGGCGGCCGACGCGCTGACCGGCGCGCTCGCGGCCGAGCACGAGCGCGATCCGCTCCGCACCGTGGTGCCCCGGGCCGCGCTGCGGGCGGCGCTCCCCGACTGGGCACCCGCGGGGCTCGCGGACGCCGTCCTGAAGGCGCTCGAAGCAGAGGGGCGGGTGGTGTCCGAGGAGGGCGGGGTGCGCGACCCGGAGCACCGGGTCCGCCTCACGCCCGAGCAGGCGCGGGTCTCGGAGCGGCTGCGGGGGATCTACGCCGAGGGCGGGCTCGCCCCGCCGTTCGTGGAGGAGCTCCCGGAGGATGTCGCGCGGCGCGGCGACCTCTGGTCGCTCCTGCACCGGCTCGAGGTCGAGGGGGCGCTCCGGAAGGTCTCGGACGCGCTCTACGTCGACGCCGGGGCGGTGGCGGCCGCCGAGGAGCGCGTCCGCCGCCTGCTGGGGGGGCGGAGCGGGCTCGGGCCGGCCGACTTCCGCGAGGCGCTCGACGTGAGCCGGAAGCACCTGCTCCCGCTCCTCAACCATTTCGACACGATCGGTCTCACGCTCCGGATCGGGGACGGCCGGAGCGTGGAATCCGTCGGGGCGGGCGGGTCCGCGGCCTCCGCGGACGCCGACCCGGGGCAGGCGGAGAGACGTTCTTGACCCGCGCTCGACGTGCCGCCTATGATGCATTCGTGGGCGCGTGCCGCCGCCGAAGAGATCACCGCCGGGAGCGTGATTGACCCTTAGCTACTGCACATCATGTGTGCGGAGGCCCCGATGAGACGCACCATGGGCGTCTTGTCCGTCCTCCTACTCTCGGTCGGCACCGCCGGCCCCCTCGTCGCACAGGATCCGGGGGGCGCCTCGCCGTCCGGACGGGCGAACGGATTCCAGCTCGAACAGAACTATCCCAACCCGTTCAACCCGGAGACGACCATCCCCTTCACGCTCGGGGAGGAGCTGTTCGTCGACGGGGGGTCCGCCGTCGTGTCCATCCGGATCTACAACATCCTGCAGCAGCTCGTCGCCTTCCCGGTGGCGATGGGGCACCCATCGGGGCCCGGGCGTGCGATGGACCAACTCGAGTACACGCAGCCCGGCCGCTACGAGGCCTTCTGGGACGGCACGGACCTGTCGGGGAGGCAGGTCGCCTCCGGCATCTACTTCATGCAGCTCACGGTGGACGGCCGCAGTCAGATGCGGAAGATGTACGTCCTGAAGTGAGTCGGCGGCCCGGGCGCTCGTCCCGCGCCCGGTGCGGCACGGCCGCTCGGTGCGGGGTCAGTGCAGGATGTAGATGAAGCGGCCGCAGGTCTCGCAGCTGTGCAGCTGCTCGTTCGGGTCGCCCTCGCCGGCGGTCGCGGTCGGGATCGACACGAAGCACCCGAAGCACGTGCCGCCGATCACCGGCACCACCGCCCGGTCGACGTGTCCCGCGACCTTGCGGAGCCGCTGCCGGATCGGCGCCGGGAGGTCCTGCTCCAGCTCGTTCGCCTTCTCGCGCAGGCGCGCGGCGGCCTCGGCCGGCTCGACGCCGAAATAGGAGCGCTCGAGCGCCCCGAGATCGCCGGCTTCCAACTCCCGCGCCTTCGACGTGAGGTCCTGGATCTCGAGAAGCGTGACCAGATGCGGGTTCATCGGGCCTTCTCGTCGAGGAGCTGCAGGAACTCCTCCGCGCTCTGGATCGCCGAGAGTCGGCTCGGCACGTCGGGATCCTTGGCGAACTGCGCGATCTTCCCGAGCACCGGCAGGTACTGGTTCGAGACCTCGAGGGGCGGGGCGACGATGAGGAAGAAGTGCTCGACGGGCTTGCCGTCGATGGCGTTGAAGTCCATCCCGGTGGACTTGCGCCCGTAGGCGAGGCGCAGGCGGTTCGCCACGAGCGAGCGGCAGTGCGGGATCGCGATCCCCTTGCCGATCCCCGTCGAGCCGAGGTTCTCCCGCCTCTTGACCGTCTTGAAGAGAATCGCCTCGGACTTGTCGTCGAGCCCGAGCAGGGCGATGAGCTCGCGGAGGAGGTCGTCCTTCTCCTCCGCCTCGAGTTGGAGCTTCACGGAATCGACCGTGAACAGCTCGCGTAGCCGCATGTCTATTTCCTCCGAAGTACCTTCGGGGTGATCCGTCTGATGACCGTTACGACAATAGGGGATCGGCCGCAGTGCGTCGATCCCCGCACCGGCCGGTGTCGCGCGAGCGCGAGCCTTCTCCGGCCCGCCGGCCGCTCCTAGCTTCGTGCCATGTTCCGGAACGTCTTCGAGATGCTCGCCGGGGGCGGAACGCCCCTCTACCTCGCGCCCCAGGCGGGCGTGAGCGAATCCCCGTTCCGGAGGCTCTGCCGTCGGTTCGGGGCGGACGTCGTGGTGACGGAGTTCGTCAGCGCGGCCGGGATCGTCATGGACACGCCCCGCACGCGGGGCTACCTCCGCTTCGACGACGAGGAGCGCCCCATCGGCGTGCAGATCTTCGGGGCCGAGGAGGCCATGATGGCCGACGCCGCGGCGCTCGTGGCCGAGACGTACCAGCCCGACTTCATCGACATCAACTTCGGATGCCCGGTGAAGAAGGTCGTGTCGCGCAACGGCGGCTCCGGCTGCCTGCGGGACCTCGACCTCGTCGAATCAATCATCCGCGCGGTCTCGTCGGCGATCAGCATCCCGACCACCGTGAAGATCCGCAGCGGCTGGAACGAAGATACGCGCATCCCGGTCGAAATCGGGTTGCGGTGCCAGGACGCGGGTGCGCGG
>CAZOYA010000061.1:0-11901 GCA_964583815.1 uncultured Gemmatimonadaceae bacterium
CTTCGAGCCGCGCTCGATCCGGGCGACCCGGCGCGCGCTCGGGCTCTCCACGGACGCCAGCTACCGCTTCGAGCGCGGCGTCGATCCCGAGGGGATGGAGCGCGCGCTCGCGCGCGCTCTGGAGGTCCTGCGCGCCACCGCCGGCGGCACGCTGGACCCGCAGGTCGTGGACTGCGCGCCCCGCCGCTTCGAGCGCCCGGTGGTCGACCTGCGCCCCGCGCGCGTGGAGCGGGTGCTCGGGGTCGCGTTCGAGCCCGCCGCGCTCAAGGCGCTGCTCGCCCCCCTCGGCTTCGGCGTGCGCCGGGGCACGGGGAGGAGCGCGCCGCTGCGCGTCGCGGTCCCCGGCTTCCGCAGCTACGACGTGACGCGCGAGATCGACCTCGTCGAGGAGATCGCGCGCACGCACGGCTACGACGCCTTCCCGGCCGAGCTCGGCGCCTTCCGGCCGAACCGCGTCCCGGACGATCCGCTCTTCCAGCTCCACGACGAGCTCCGCGGCGCGCTCGCCGCACGGGGGCTCTTCGAGGCCCAGACTCCCGCCTTCGTGCCGGCCGGCGAGGGGGACGTCGAGGTCGCGAACCCGCTCGCCGCCACGGAGCCGGTCGTGCGCGCCACCCTCCTCCCGTCGCTCGTGCGGCGGGTGGAGCACAACCTGGCCCGCGGGAACCGGGACGTCCGCCTGTTCGAGCTCGGGACGTCGTTCCGGCGGGCGGGGAGCGGGGAGCCGCCCGTGGAGCGCCCGCACCTCGCGCTCGTCCTCACCGGCCGCCGGCGCCCGCCGCACTGGTCCGTTCCCGACGAGCCGCTCGACGTCTTCGACCTGAAGGCCGTCCTGGAGGACGTCGTCGCCCGCGCGTGGCGCGGATCGGCACGGGTGGAGCCGGAGGGCGCGGCGGCGGGGGACGGGCACCCGTTCGAGCCGGGCACCACCATGGTCGTGCGGGACGAGCGGGGCGAGGCGCTCGGCCGGGCGGGGCGGATCCGCGCGGACCGCGTGGACGCGCCGCCGTGGGCCGGGCCCGTGTGGGGGCTCGAGCTGGCGCTTCCGGACGATCCGGCGCCCGCGCCCGTCCCCGTGCACGTGCCGCTCCCGCAGCTCCCGGCGAGCGAGCGCGACGTGGCGCTCCTCGTGCCCGCGGGCGTGGCGGCCGGGGCGGTGACGGAACGCGTGCGCGAGGCGGGCGGGCCGCAGCTCGAGCACGTGGAGATCTTCGATCTCTACCGCGGGGCGGGCGTGCCGGCGGGACACCGCTCCCTCGCCTACCGCCTGCGGTTCCGCGCCCCGGATCGCACGCTCGAGGACCGCGAGGTCGATCAGGCCATGACGCGGATCCTCGAACGGCTCGAAGCCGAGCTCGGTGTCCGCGTCCGGGGATAGGGCCGTGCGCGGCGATCCGGCCGCGCTGGGCGAGCTCGAGCACGTGGTGGAAGAGCTGCTCGACCGCTTCACCGACCTCGTCCGGCGGGTGCGCGGCGCGGAAGCGCGCACGGCCGAGCTGGAGCAGCTCGTGCGCCGCTTCACCGGCGATCCCGAGGACGCGGAGCGGCTCCTCCGGCGCTTCCGACGCCTCGAGGTCGAGAACGAGGATCTCCGCACGCGCCTCGAAGAGGGACGCGCCGGGGTGGACCGGCTCCTGGCCAAGATCCGCTTCCTGGAGGACCAGAGATGAACGCCGCGAAGACCTCCGTGACGGTGCGCATCGCCGGGGAGGAGCACACGATCCGCGCGAACGCGGAGCCCTCCTACACGCGGCGGTGCGCGCGGCACGTCGACGAGCGGATCCACCAGATCCGCATGCAGGCCGGCCTGATCGAGGGCCACAAGGCGGCGATCCTCGCCGCGCTCTCGATCGCGGACGAGTGCTTCCGCGCCCAGGAGGAGCTCGAGCGCCTGCGCCGGCAGGTCGCCGAGCGCGCGGAGCACCTCACGGTCCGCGTCCGGGCCGCGCTGGCCGAGGGAGCCGCTCCGCGCGCCTGACCGGCGTCGGCGGCCCCGGGGACCGGCCCCGGGCGCCGCTTGCGCGCGACACCGGCGGCCCCGTATCCTCGGTCCGTCACGTGGTCCGCCGCCTCCGGGCGCGCGGCCCCGCACCGATCACCTTCGACCTGTTCCCGCCCGGGTCGATTTCGGAGTCGATACATGATCACCCCGCCTCTGGTTCTAGCGGCGGCGGTGGGGCTCGTCCTCGGAGCGGCACTGGGTTTCCTCGTCGCCGGAGGTCGCGAAAGGAAGCTCCGCGAGCTCGAGAAGCGTCGAGGGCAGGACGAGGCCTCCCGCATCCTGGCACAGGCACGGGAAGAAGCGGAGAAGGCCCGCAAGGCAGGGGAGCTGGAGGGACGCGAGGCGAGCGTCCGCTTGCGGGAGGAGTGGGAGCGGGAGGAGGCGCGCCGCCGCGAGGAGATCGAGCGGGCGGAGCGGCGCGCCGAGGAGCGCGCGGATTCCCTCGACCGCCAGTTCGAGCGGCTCAACGCGCGCGAGGGCCACGTCGAGGAGCGCGTGGAGGACGTCGAGCGGCGGGAGCGCGAGCTCCTCGACCGCGAGGGCGACCTCGAGACGCGCGAGGTCGAGGTACGGGGGCGGCTCGAGCACGTGGCCGGCCTCACCGCCGAGGAGGCCCGCCAGGAGCTCCTCGACCACATGCGCGAGTCGGCGCGGGCCGAGGCCGCGAACACCGTGCGCGAGATCAAGGACCGCGCGCAGCGGGACGCCGAGCGCGAGGCGCGGAAGATCGTGGCGCTCGCGATCCAGCGCATGGCGGCCGACCTCACGGCCGAGACCACCGTGTCCGTGGTCCAGCTCCCCTCCGACGAGATGAAGGGCCGCATCATCGGCCGCGAGGGGCGGAACATCCGCTCGTTCGAGCAGGCCACCGGGGTCGACGTGATCATCGACGACACCCCCGAGGCCGTGGTCTTGTCCGCCTTCGACCCGGTCCGCCGGGAGGTCGCGCGGATCGCGCTCGAGCGGCTCGTCGAGGACGGCCGCATCCATCCCGGGCGCATCGAGGAGATGGTCGAGAAGGCCTCGAAGGAGGTCGAGCAGGGGATGGTCGAGGCCGCCGAGGAGCTGCTCTACGAGCTCGGCGTGCACAACGTGCATCCCGAGATCGTGAAGACGCTCGGCCGACTGCGCTTCCGCACCTCGTACGGCCAGAACCAGCTCCAGCACGCGCGCGAGGTGGCGCTCCTCGCGGGCAACATGGCGGCCGAGATGGGGCTCGACGTACAGATGACCAAGCGGGCCGCGGTGCTGCACGACGTGGGGAAGGGGATGACCCACGAGCACGAGGGCACGCACGTCGAGCTGGGGTACCGGCTCTGCAAGAAGTACAACGAGAGCGAGATCGTCCTGAACGCCATCAAGGCGCATCACGATGAGGAGCCCCACCACTTCGCCGAGACCTTCCTGGTGACGGCCGCGGACGCGATCAGCGGCTCCAGGCCGGGCGCGCGCCGGGAGATGTTCGAGGGCTACGTGAAGCGGCTCGAGCGACTCGAGGAGCTCGCGATGGAGGAGCCCGGTGTGGAGCGCTGCTACGCGATCCAGGCGGGGCGGGAGCTGCGCATCATGGTGGAGCCCGAGCGGGTGAGCGATGCGGAGATCGCGCAGATCTCGGAGTCGGTGGCGCGCCGGATCGAGGGCGAGCTCCAGTACCCCGGCCAGATCAAGATCGTGGTGGTGCGGGAGACCCGGGCGATCGACTTCGCGCGGTAGCGCGGGGCGGCGCCGGTCGCGCGTCGGGCGTCCGCCAAGCCGGGCCTCCCGCACTTCTGCCATGGGCCGCTCGGGGCGACATTGGGGGCTCGTTCGCGTCCGACGCCCACCCCGCCAGCCGGGAGACCGTGCATGAGCGCCCAGATCATCTCCGGGAAGGCCATCGCCGACGAGATCCGCGCCGAGCTCGCCGAGCGCGTCGCGGCGCTGAAGGAGGAGCACGGCATCGTCCCCGGGCTCGCGACCGTGCTCGTGGGCGACGACCCCGCCTCGGCCATCTACGTCGGCATGAAGAACAAGGCCGCGGGCGTGATGGGGATCCACTCCGCGCAGCACACGCTCCCGGCCGAGACGACCGAGGAGGAGCTGCTGGGCCTCGTGCAGGGGCTCAACGCGGACCCGCGCATCCACGGGATCCTCGTGCAGCTCCCGCTGCCCCGGCACATCTCCGAGGGCGCGGTGATCGAGGCGATCGACCCCTCCAAGGACGTGGACGGGTTCCACCCGGTGAGCGTGGGCCGGCTCGCGACGGATTCGGGCGAGTTCTTCCCCCCCTGCACGCCGGCGGGGATCGTCGAGATGCTCGTGCGGAGCGGCCACGATCCGGCGGGCAAGCACGTCGTCGTGGTCGGCCGCTCGAACATCGTGGGCCGGCCGCTCGCCTCGCTCCTGCTGCGGAAGGGCCGCGGGGGCGACGCCACGGTCACGGTCTGCCATTCGCGCACCCCCGACCTCGCGGCCGAGACCCGGCGGGCGGACATCCTCGTGGCCGCGATCGGGCGTCCGGAGATGATCGGCGCGGACATGGTGCGGCCGGGCGCGGTCGTGATCGACGTGGGGACGAACCGCGTCGACGATCCCGGCTCGGAGCGCGGCTACCGGGTCTGCGGGGACGTCCGCTTCGACGAGGTGCGTGAGGTGGCGGCGGCGATCTCGCCGGTGCCGGGGGGCGTGGGGCCCATGACGATCACCATGCTCCTCGCGAACACCGTGCGCTCGGCCGGCCGGCAGGCCGGCGTGGCGGTCTGAGCCCCTTGTCCGAAGACGGCTCCCTCGACCTGTTCGACGATCCGTCGGAGCCCGGGCGCGAGCCGGAGCCCTCCGCCGAGACAGGCATGGATGCCCCGTCGGAGCCCGACCGGCCCGGCGCTGCGCCCCCCGGGCCGCCGAGCGTCGGCGAAGGCCCGCCGCCGCCCCGCGTCTGGTCGGTCTTCCAGGTGAACCGCGCCGTGCGCGGGCTCCTCGAGAACACGGTGGAGCCGCTCTGGGTGGGCGGCGAGGTGGGCGGCTGGACGCGCTCCCGGGCCGGGCACTGCTACTTCACCCTGAAGGACGACCGGGCGCAGCTCCGGGCCGTGATGTTCGGCCGCGAGGCGCGCGCGCTCCCCACGGATCCCGACGAGGGGATGCAGGTGCGGGTGCTGGGGCAGCTCACGCTCTACGAGGCGCGCGGGGAGTACCAGCTCGTCGTGCGGCGGCTGGAGGCGGACGGCGCGGAGGGGCTCTGGCGCCTCGCTTTCGAGCGCCTCCGGTCGCGCCTCGAGGAGGAGGGGCTGCTCGATCCCGCCCGCAAGCGACCGGTCCCGCGGCATCCGACCTGCGTGGGGGTCGTGACCTCCCCGACCGGCGCCGCGCTCCGCGACATCGTCTCCGTGCTCCGGCGTCGCGCCCCGTGGACGCGTCTCGTGGTGGCCGGGACGCGCGTGCAGGGGGAGGGGGCGGCGGCCGAGATCGCGGCGGCGATCCACCGGATCGCCTCGAGCGGTCTCGTCGACGTGATCCTCGTCGCGCGCGGCGGCGGCTCGATCGAGGACCTGTGGGCGTTCAACGAGGAGCCCGTGGCCCGGGCGGTCGCGGCCTCCCCCGTCCCCGTGATCTCGGCCGTGGGGCACGAGGTGGACGTCACGATCTGCGACCTGGTGGCCGACCTGCGCGCGCCCACGCCCTCGGCCGGCGCCGAGGCGGTGGTTCCCGATGCCGCCGCCGTGCTCGACCGTCTGCGCTCGGTCCGCACCCGGCTGGCCCGGGCGCTGCGCGGGGTCGGAGAGCGGAGGCGCGCACGCCTGGAGGAACGGCTCGCGCGCCTGGCACGGGCACTCGAGCGGCGGCTCCAGCCCCACCGACAGACCCTCGATCTCGCGGCCGGACGGATGGAGCGCGCCCTCGCGACGACCCTCGAGCGCCGGCGCGCGCGCCTCGACGCGCTCGCCGGACGGCTGGACGCGCTCTCCCCGCTCTCCGCGCTCCGCCGGGGGTACTCGTTGGCGCGGGCGCCCGACGGACGGGTCCTCCGGACGCTCGCGGATTTCGAGCCCGGCGCGACCTTCCACCTGCACGTGAGCGACGGACGGCTGGCCGCCACGGCCGGTCGGCCGCTGGAGGAGACATGAGCGTGGACGAGCACGCGAACGACGAGCCGGGCCGGGGCCCGGCCGACGACGCCGACGCGGTCGAGCCGCCGTGCGAGGAGCCGGGGCTCGAGGAGCGCCTGGCCCGGCTCGAGGTGATCCTCGCCCGCATGGAGTCCGACGACGTCCCCCTCGAGGAGGCGCTCCGCCTGTTCGAGGAGGGGGTGGCGCACGTGCGGCGCGCCGAGCGCATCCTCGCCGAGACCGAGCTCCGCGTGGAGGAGCTGCTCTCCGGCGACCGGACCGCCCCCATGGACCTCGAGGGGTCGTGAAGCCGGCGGAGACGGCGTTCGATCTCGCCGCGTGGCTGGAGGGCGAGCGGGAGCAGGTCGAGGAGGCGCTGGAGCGGGCGCTCGAAGAGCTCGTCCCGCTCCTGCCGGAGGACGTCGGGGCCGCCGTGCGCCACGGCGTGCTGGGCGGCGGGAAGCGGCTCCGCCCGATCCTGTGCGTGAGCGCGTACCGGGCGGCCGGAGGCGCGCCCGCTCCGGCGGCGTGGGACCTGGCGGCCTCGCTCGAGCTCGTGCACGCGTACTCGCTCGTGCACGACGATCTCCCGTGCATGGACGACGCGGAGCTCCGGCGCGGCCGGCCCACGACGCACCGGGTGCACGGAGAGCGCGCGGCGGTCCGGGCCGGCGCGGCCCTCATCCCGCTCGCGGTCCTGCACGCGCGCCGGGCCGCGCTCGCGCTGGGCCGCCCTCCGGCCGCCGCGGCCGCGATCGCCGGGCGGCTCGCGACGGCCGCCGGGGCGGCGGGCATGGTCGGCGGCCAGTGGCTCGACCTGGAAGGGGAGGGGCGGGCGCTCGGCGCCCGTGAGCTCGACGACCTCCACGCCCGCAAGACCGGCGCGCTCCTCACCGCCTCGCTCGTGATGGGCGGGCTGGCGGCCGGCGCGAGCGAGGGCGTCGTCGCGGGGCTCGAGGCCTACGGTACCGCGATCGGGCTCGCCTTCCAGATCGCGGACGACGTCCTGGACGCCACGGGCTCGGCGGAGGTGCTGGGCAAGAACCCGAGCGACGCCGCGCTCGAGAAGTCCACCTACGTGGCGCTGTACGGCCTCGACGAGGCGCGCCGGCGGGCGCGGGCGAAGGTCGACGAGGCGCTCGGCGCCCTCGAGGTCGCCGGCCTCCGCGCGTCACCGCTCGTCGCCCTCGCGCGTTACGTGGTGGAGCGCGACCGCTGAGCGCCACCCGCGTCCGCCCTGTGCGAGCCCGGGCGTCCGCGTATCTTTCGACTCCGGAACCACCCGCACGACGACAGAAGGAGCCAGGCTTGTCCCTCCTCGAGCGCATCCACTCTCCCGAGGAACTGAGACGCCTCGACCGGGCCGACCTCGAGCAGGTCGTACGTGAGGTGCGGGAGCGTCACATCGATGTGGTCTCGCAGAAGGGCGGCCACTTCGGCGCGAGCCTCGGCGTGGCGGAGCTCACGGTCGCGCTGCACTACGTCTACGACACCCCGCGCGACCAGCTCGTCTGGGACACCGGTCACCAGGCCTACATCCACAAGATCCTGACCGGCCGCAACGAGCGGATGCCCACGATCCGCACACGCGGAGGGCTCGCGCCCTTCCTGCGGCGAGACGAGTCCGAGTACGATGCGTTCGGTGCCGGGCACGCGTCGACGTCCGTGTCGGCCGCGTGGGGGATGGCCGTCGGGCGCGACCTCACCGGCCAGGATTTCGACGTCGTGGCGATCATCGGCGACGGCGCGATGGGCTGCGGGCTCGCCTACGAGGCGCTGAACAACGCCGGGCACACGGATCGTGACTTCGTCGTCGTGCTCAACGACAACGACATGTCGATCGCGCCCGCCGTCGGCGCGATGAACAAGTACCTCACCGGGATGATCACGAATCCCGCCTACAACAAGGCGCGGAGCCTCGTGAAGGAGGTCCTGCAGCGGGCCCCGTCGGCGCTCGGCGAGGTCATGGAGGAGGTGGCGGGCCGCCTCGAGGACAGCGTCAAGCACATGCTGACGCCCGGCCTGATCTTCGAGGAGCTGGGCTTCCGCTACGTCGGACCGGTCGACGGGCACGACGTCCAGCAGCTCGTGGACACCTTCCGGCGCGTGCGCGGCCTGAAGGGTCCGATCCTCGTGCACGCGATCACGCAGAAGGGTCGCGGGTTCCAGCAGGCGGAGGACGACCCCTGGACCTGGCACGCGGCAGGGCCGTTCGACAAGGTGACCGGGAAGGGCATCACGATCTCGACCGGCCTGCCCCGCTACCAGAAGGTCTTCGGCAAGGGGCTCATTCAGCTGGCCGACCGGGATCCCAGGGTCGTGACGATCACTGCGGCGATGCCGGACGGGACCTCCACCGACCTGTTCCACGAGGCGCACCCCGACCGCTACTTCGACGTGGGCATCGCGGAGGGGCACGCGGTCACCTTCGCGGCCGGGCTCGCCACGCAGGGCGTGAAGCCCGTGGTGGCCATCTACTCGACCTTCCTGCAGCGCGCCTTCGACAGCATCGTGCACGACGTGGCCCTGCAGGGGCTGCCGGTCGTCTTCGGGATGGACCGCGCGGGGATCGCGGGCGAGGACGGCCCCACGCACCACGGCGCGCTCGACATCGCCTACATGCTCTCGATCCCCGGGATGACGGTCACCGCGCCGAAGGACGGCTCGGAGATGCTCGCGCTCCTGCGCCTCGCGCTCGACCGCTCCGACGGGCCGTGGAGCGTGCGCTGGCCGCGGGACCGGGTGCCGGAGGCGGTGCCCGATCTGGCCGAGATCCCGTCCCTCGAGCCGTACACGTGGGAGGTCCTCCGGAACGGGGGCGACGCGGTGCTGCTCGCGACGGGAACCATGGTCCGGACCTCGCTCGCGGCGGCGGACCTGCTCGCGCGCGACGGCATCCGGGCGAGCGTCGTGAACTGCCGGTTCCTGAAGCCGTTCGACCGCGGTGTCTTCGCGGAGATGGCCCGGAGCCACGGCCTCGTGGTCACGGTCGAGGAGGGGGCCGTCACCAACGGGTTCGGGGCCTTCATGGCCCGCGAGGTGGAGGCACTCGACCTGTCGAGCCGCCCGCGCGTGCTGACCCTCGGGATGCCGGACCGATTCATCGAGCACGGCGCGCGGGGCGAGCTCCTCGCCGAGATCGGTCTCGACGCCGAGGGCGTCGCCTCGTCCGTCCGCCGCGCGCTGCGGAGGAGCCACGTCGGAGCCCGCGCCGGGTGATCCCCCCGGAGCGGGTTCGGCTCGACGCCCCGGTGAAGAGCGTCGGCGTCGTCCTGCGCTCCGAGCACCCGGAGGTGGGCGACGTCGTGCGCCGCCTCGAGCGCTTCTGCGCCGCGCACGGGGTGCGGGTGGCCTTCGAGGAAGGCGCGAACGGCGTGGGGGCGGGGGAGGCCGCCGAGGCGCTAGCGGTGACGGACCGTCCGGTCGACCTGGTCGTGGCGCTCGGCGGGGACGGCACGCTGCTCCGCGCGGCGCGCACGGTGCTCGGCACCGGGATCCCGGTGCTCGGCGTGAACCTCGGCCGGCTGGGCTTCCTCACCTCCCTGCCGGACACCGAGCTGGAGTGGGGGCTTGAGCGCGCGCTCTCGGGGCAGGCCTACCTGGACCTGCGGTTCACGCTGCGCGCGACCGTGCGCGACGAGACCTTCTTCGCGCTGAACGACGTCGTGGTGCACACCCGGGGGGCCGCGCGGGTGACGCCGCTCCAGATCGAGATCGGCCGACCCGGGCATTGGGAGGACGCGGGGAGCTTCTCGGCGGACGGCGTGATCCTCGCCACGCCGACCGGCTCGACGGCCTACTCCATGTCCGCCGGCGGGCCGATCGTCGTGCCCGAGGTGGAGTGCATCGTGATCACGCCGATCTGTCCGCACTCCCTGGCGGTCCGGCCGCTCGTGGTCCCGGCGAACCGCGCGGTGCGCGTCGGCCTGCTCGGCGCGAACGTCGGCCACCAGCTCACGGTGGACGGGCAGGTCGTCCGCTCGCTCGAGCCGCAGGACGCGGTCGTGGTGGCCCGTGAGCGCGAGCCCGTGCCTCTCGTGCGCTTCGAGGGACAGACGTTCCTCGGCACGCTCCGCCGGAAGCTCAACTGGGCGGCGCGGCCGCCGGAGCGCGCCTGAACCGGGAGAGGGCACGCCGCCGCCCGCCAGGCGCGTCCGTGCGCGGACCGTGCGGCGTCCCGCCGTCCCATTGTAGGCGCCCACGCTCCCTTCCTACCTTCTCCGGATGCTCGCCGAACTGAGGATCCGCGACTACGCGGTGGTCGACGATCTGACGCTGCGGCTCGGCCCGGGCCTGAACGTCCTCACCGGGGAGACCGGTGCCGGGAAGTCCATCGTCGTCGGCGCGCTCTCGCTTCTCCTCGGCGAGCGCGCTTCCTCGTCCGTCGTGCGCGCGGGCTCGGACCGGGCGACGGTGGAGGCGGTGTTCGACGTGGAGGGTCTGGACGAGCTCCACCGGCGCCTCGACGAGCTCGGCTACCGCGCCGAGGACGGGCTGCTCGTGCTCCGCCGCGAGGTGGCGGCCGAGGGACGAAACCGTGCCTGGGTGAACGGCTCGCCCGCGACCGCCGGAGTGGTCGGGGAGCTCGGCTCGGCCCTCGTGGATCTGCACGGCCAGCACGAACACCAGACGCTGCTGCGCCGCCGGGAGCAGCGCGCGATCCTCGACGCGTTCGCGGGCGCGGAGGAGCAGGCGGCGCGGGTGGCGGAGCTGCACCGGGCGCTGCAGGCCGTGCGGAGCGAGATCGAGGAGCGCGCGCGCCGCCGGGGGGAGCTCGAGAGCCGCGCGGATTTCCTGCGCTTCCAACTCGAGGAGATCGAGCGCGCGCGCCTCGAGCCGGGCGAGGACGAGGAGCTCGAGGCCGAGGCCGCCCGCCTCGCGCATGCCGCGGAGCTCGCGGGGGGCACCGCGCACGCGAACGAGATCCTGTACGCCGGTGACGACGCGGTCTCGGAGCGGGTGAGCGCGGTGCGGAAATCGCTCGCGGAGCTCGCGCGCTTCGATCCCGCGCTCGGCGAGCACGCCACCCAGCTCGAGGAGGCCTATCACCAGCTCGTGGAGGCGGGGCGCGCGCTCGGCGACTACGCCGCGCGCATCGACCACGATCCGGAGCGGCTGGAGGAGGTCCAACGCCGGCTGGACCTGATCACCCGACTCCGACGGAAGCACGGTCCGACCCTCGCGGACGTCCTCGCGACGCGCGACCGGCTCCGGGCCGAGCTCGCAGAGCTCGGGGACGCGGAGGTCGACCTGGACACGCTCGAGCGCCGCCGCGCCGAGGCCATCGACCGGCTCGGGGAGGCGGCCGCCGAGCTCACCCGGCTGCGCCGGGATGGGGCCGACCGGCTCGCCGGCGCCGTCGCGGAGGCGCTTCCGGCGCTGGGGCTCGAGGCCGCGACCTTCGAGGTCCGTCTCACGGCCACGGACGAGCCCGCCGAGGGCGGGGCCGAGACCGTCGAGTTCCTCGTGTCGCCGAATCCGGGCTTCGAGCCGATGCCGTTGGCCCGCATCGCGAGCGGCGGGGAGCTCTCGCGCGTGATGCTCGTCCTCAAGTCGATCCTGGCGGACGTGGACCGGGTTCCCGTCCTGGTCTTCGACGAGATCGACGCCGGCATCGGCGGCGTGGTCGGCACCGCGGTCGCGGCGCAGCTGGCCGAGGTGGCCCGGCGTCACCAGGTGTTCGTGGTGACGCACCTCGCGCAGGTCGCCTCGCGCGCGGCCGCCCACCTCCTGGTGGAGAAGTCCGCGGGACGGAACGAGGTCACCCGGACGACCGTGCGCACCGACGAGCTCGACTACGACCTGCCGCCGGAG
>CAZOYA010000061.1:11911-18350 GCA_964583815.1 uncultured Gemmatimonadaceae bacterium
GCCCTCGAGGGCGAAGCGCGCGTGGAGGAGATCGCGCGGATGCTGGGCGGTGACCCCGGCTCGAGCACGTCGCGGGAGCACGCGCGGGAGCTCCTCACCGGGCAGGGCGCGTAGCCGCCCGGGCCCCTTCGCGCTACCGCAGCCCCGGCACCCCCACCGCCACCTGCAGGCCGAGCTCCACCCGCACCGGCGCGGGCACCCAGCCGCCGCTTCCCGCCACCGCGCGGAGGAGGCGTCCCTGCAACCGGACCGGGAGCACGTCCGGATCCTCGTCCCATCGCCGCGTCGTGTCGTAGACGAGGGCGAGCCCCACCTCGTGGAGCGTCGCACGACTCGCGTCCTCGAGCACCACGGGATCCGGCGCGCCGCTCCCGCTCGCCACGAGCTCGTAGTCGTCCGCGGCCTTCCGGCGCCAGCGATACACGCCGGCCAGCCCCAGCTCGGGGGTCAGCCGGAGCGTCGGCTCGGCTTCGATCGCGGTGTAGTCGCCGGGACGCCACCGCAGCTCGGCGCGGGTGGACGCCGGCGCGAGCGGATCGGTGGGCGGGGCCACCCGCCGCACCAGCGTGCGAGCGCCCTGCCGTCCGTGACGCACGGACGCGCGCACGCCCAGGAGGCTCGACAGCCCCGCCCGCACGGCGAGTCGCCCCTCCACGTCCGTCTGCCCGTCGCCGCTCCCGAGCGCGAAGGGAAGGTCGGGGTCGGCCGCGTGCCCGGTGCCCAGCCGGAGGAGCACGCCGCCGAAGACCGTCGCGGACGCTCCGCCGCGCTCCGCGTCGTCGGCTCCGACGGCGAGGAGTCGCGCGGTGGCCGAGAGCTCCACGTCGCCCCAGCCCCAGAGGCTCGTCCGGCTCGCCAGGGCCCCGCCGTAGCCGTACGCCTCGTCCTGCGCGAGCTGCGCGAGCGCCTCCTCCGTGACCGGGACCGAGGAGAAGACCGGGCCGGATACGAGGCCGTCGAGCCCCGCCGCGCGCAGGTCCGCGTCGAGCGTCAGGAAGGTCGACGTGATCGCGAGCGCGGCCGGCGTGTCGCGGTACGGAAAGAACGGGGTGGCGCCGTACGCCTCGCGTGCGGCCGTCTCGAGCGCTGCGGCGCGGTCGGCCAGGGCGCGGGCCTCCGTGCAGGCCGGGTCGGCCCCGGCGCACAGCGCGTCGGCGCGTCCCGCGGCGGCGCCGGAGGCCGATCCGAGCGCCCCCAGGAAGGCGTCCACCGCGGACGGGTCGCCGATGGCCGGGTGGAGGCCCAGGTCCGAGCCCAGCGTATCCGCCACGAACACGAGGTCCACGTGCGACCGCGTCTTCACTCTCGGGACCACGGCGCCGAGCGTGAGCCAGTCGAACGGGGCGAAGCGGAGCCCGAGCTCGAGGCGCGTCGCGTCCTGCCAGACCCGGCCCTCGGCGGGTCCGAGCGAAGGCGCGTAGTCCGGCGATCCCGAGAGGGTCCGGAGCGCGCCGGTGAGCGCGCCGGCACCGGAGTGGAGGGCGAGCGCGTCCGCTCCCGTGAGGCTGCTCCCGAGGGGCACGCGGCCGTCCGTCCCGAAGCGCTCGTCCCAGCCCGTGAAGGAGGTCACGACCGAGAGGAGGACGCTTCCCCCCGGGAGCGGCTCGTCGTCGACGACCTGCGCGGCCGTCGCGACCGGGGCGAGGGCGAGCAGAAGGAGCGAACGTGCGAGCGCGGTGCGGAGCATCGTGCAACTTATCACCGCGCGCACGGGGGGTGGTACGGCGCCCGGTGGCTTGCGAACCGGGCTCCCGCACCGTATCTGACATGCGAAGACGCACTGGCAAGCCGGGCGGCTTGCGCGCTCGCCCCACCGGACGAGCATCCGACGCGCGGTGCCGTCTCCTGACCGGCCCGCGCGCGGAGCTTGCGACCCCCCCGAGACCGCCCGTCGACTCCTTCCACAGCGAGGAGGTTCGATGAGAGCTGCAATGTCGAGGACACGCAGGGAGCGCGGCCGGCCGGCCGCGGCCCGCCTCCACTCCGCTGCCGTCGCCGTGCTGGCGTGGCTCTCGGTGGGCCTGGCGCTCGGCGCCGGACCCGTGGAGGCGCAGACCGGCCAGATCACGGGCACCGTCACCGCGACGAGCACCGGCGCGCCGCTCGGGGAGGTCCAGGTCTACGTCGAGGGGCAGGAGCTCGGCACGCTCTCCCGCTCCGACGGACGATTCCTGATCCTCAACGTGCCCGTCGGCACCTACGACCTGCGGGCCGAGCGGATCGGCTTCCAGACCGTGACCGAGAGCGTGCAGGTGACGGCGGGAGCCACCACCACCGTCGACTTCCGGATGGGCGAGCAGGCCCTCGGACTCGACGAGATCGTGGTCACCGGCACCGCCGGCGCATCGCGTCGCCGCGAGATCGGGAACGCGATCACCCAGATCAACGTGGCCGAGGTGCCCGACCGTCCCGTCTCCACCATGGACATGCTGCAGGGTAGCGCGCCCGGCGTGGAGATCACCGGCGGGAGCGGCGAGATGGGACAGGGCCGGCAGATCCGCCTGCGCGGCAACTCGTCCGTCTCGATGACGAACCAGCCGATCATCTACATCGACGGCGTCCGCGTCATGGATGGCGCGTTCCCGACGGTCGACGGCGCGGATTTCCCCGGCGGCCGGGGCGCGCTCGTGACGGTGAGCCCGCTCGACAACATCAACCCGAACAACATCGAGCGCATCGAGGTCATCAAGGGCTCCGCCGCGACCACGCTGTACGGCACGGAAGCGTCGGCCGGCGTGATCCAGATCTTCACGAAGCGCGGCTCGCAGGGCGCGCCCGTGTGGACGGCGGAGATCCAGCAGGGCACCGGGTGGGTGCAGGAGTTCGGCGCGCCGGGCGCGCAGTACCTGCACATGGAGCACTACATGCGCGACGCCTGGTGGGGCGGGGGCTACGAGGGCGGGGATCTCTCCGAGGACTGCGTCACGGACGACCCGCGCTGGGACGGGGTGAACGCGAGCCCCGAGGGCGCCTGCTCGTGGCCCGGCGCGGTCTGGTTCCAGAACTACAACCTCTCCGTGCGCGGCGGAGGCCAGGACCTCCAGTACTTCGTCTCCGCGCAGTACCAGGACGACAGCGGGGTGCTCCCGAACGACGAGCTCGAGAAGTACAACTTCCGCGGCAACTTCACGATGACGCCGGCGGAGGGCCTGCAGCTCCAGTGGAACACCGGGTACACGAACCAGTGGATGTCCAACACCGCGACCGGCAACAACGCGCAGGGCATCACGCTCAACGCGTTCCGCCAGGAGCGGAACTACTTCGCGAGCCGTGACCCGCGCGACATGGCGGTCGTGATCGACCAGGACCTCCACACGCGGATCGAGCGGCTCACGACGGGGATGACCGTCACCTACTCGCCCGTCTCGAACCTGACGAACCGCTTCACCGTCGGGTACGACTTCTCGTCCCAGGAGGGAAGGAACCTGCGCCACTACGGGTTCCCGCAGTTCCCCCAGGGCGGGCTGATGAACAGCACGTGGCAGAACCGGATCCTCACGTTCGACTACGTCGGCACGACGAGCTTCGCGCTGACCGAGACCGTGCGCTCGAACTTCTCGTGGGGCGGCCAGGCGATCGGCGACGAGGAGCGCGAGGTCCAGGCCTGGGGTGAGGACTTCCCGGGCGCCGCGGAGCCGACCGTGGGATCGGCCGCCTACACGACCGGGAACGAGGATCGGCAGAAGGTCTGGAACGCCGGGTTCTTCTTCCAGAACGTCTTCGACATCAGCAACCGGTACTTCCTCACGGCCGGCGTGCGGGTGGACGGGAACAGCGCCTTCGGCGAGGGCTTCGGCCTGCAGGTCTATCCGAAGGTGAGCGGGACCTGGGTCGTGAGCGACGAGGACTTCTGGTCGCAGTCGTTCGGCACGCTCAAGCTGCGCGCGGCCTACGGTCAGTCCGGCCGCGCGCCCGGCGCCTTCGACGCGGTCCGCACGTGGGACGCGGCGGGCTTCGCGGGGCGCCCCGCCTTCGTCCCGGAGAACCTCGGCAACCCCGATCTCGGACCCGAGGTCACGTCCGAGTGGGAGGTCGGGTTCGACGGCTCCTGGCTGAACGATCGACTCACCGCCGTCTTCACGTACTTCGACCAGACGACGTCCGACGCGCTCATGCAGGTGAGCGCGCTGCCCTCCGAGGGCTTCGGAGGCAGCCAGCTCGAGAACGTGGGCGAGATCGGGAACAAGGGCATGGAGCTCCAGCTCACCGGCGCCGTGGTGCAGGCCCGGGACTGGGGGCTCGACCTCGGGCTCGGGATCACCACGAACCACTCGGAGGTGCTCGACCTCGGGGATGCCGAGCCGTTCAATGCCCTCAACGGGCGCATCATGGAGGGGGAGCCCGTCCCCGTGATGTGGAGCGAGCGCGTCGCGAACCGGGACGAGATCGCGGACTTCGTCTACGAGAACGGCGGCGAGCCCGTGGTGATCGGCCCCGGGATGCCCACCCACTACGTGACGCCGAGCCTGTCGCTGCGGGTGCCCGGCAACATCGTGCTCGCGGCGCGCGGCGAGTATCGCGGCGGCCACTACATGAACGTGAACGAGATCTCGATCAGCCGCTCGGTACGCTCGCCGCTGTGCTTCCCGTACTACGTCGATCCGACCGACTCGATCGAGCTGCGCGACGACACTCCGGCGATCTGGCGGGAGCGCTGCACGCCGAGCGCCGGGGACGACTACTGGTTCGACGCGGACTACTTCAAGCTCCGCAGCGTGAGCGCCACGATCCCCATGGACTTCGCCTTCCCGGACCGGGTGACCGGGGCGACGCTCACGCTCACGCTCAACAACGCCTGGGACTGGTTCCGTGAGATCCCCTGGTACGACACGGAGATCCTCGGGAACGAGGCCGCCAACGACGACGGGATCGGAAACCCGTCGGAGCGTATCCCCGCCCCCGCGACCTTCCGGATCTCGCTCCGGGTCACGTTCTGAGGAGAGGCCGACATGTCCTACCGTAACGACAGGATGGAGGAAGTGGGCGGCCCCGCCTCGGGGACGGACGCGCGCCGCACGCGACGTGCGCGCCGGGGCGGGCTCGTGGTGCTGGCGCTGGCGGCCGGCGGGCTGCTGGCGGGGTGCGACGTGACGAACCCGGGACCCGTGGAGGACGAGTACCTGAGCGACCCGCAGTCGCACGCGGGTCTCGTGAACGGCGCGGAGCGCATGCTCTCCGAGCTCATCGGCTGGACCTCGTACACGACGGCGCTCCTCTCGCGCGAGATCTTCCCCGGCGGACAGACCGGGGCCGGCGGGCACGACGTCTCGACCCAGGGCGGCCACGTCCAGCCGGGCAGCTACGGCGGATACTTCCAGGATGCGCAGCAGGCGCGCTTCATCGCGGAGGAGGCGATCCGGCGCTTCACCGACGTGGGCGCGACCGACGAGCTCTTCCACAAGGCCCACATGTGGGCGGGGTACGCCTACCGGACGCTCGGCGAGAACTGGTGCGAGGCCGTGCTCGACGGCGGCCCGCTGGAGCCGACCACCGTGTACTTCGAACGCGCCGTGGCGAACTTCACGGAAGCGTTCGGCTACGCCGCGAACGAGGCGCAGCGCAACTCCGCGCTCGCCGCGCGGGCGGCGGCGCACGTGTGGCTGGGTAACTGGGCGGAGGCCGCGGCCGACGCGGCCGCCGTGCCGGACGACTTCGCCTTCTTCCTCGAGATGGACCAGACGGGCGGGACGGACTACCACAACTGGCTGTACTTCGCCGTCGCGAATCAGCCGTACCGCGCCTACACGATCTGGAACACGTTCTTCGAGGACTACTATACCGACACCGGCGACCCGCGGACGCCGTGGGGCGAGGATCCGGACGAGCCGCTGGCGAACGCCGCGCTCTCCGGATACGGGCCCGTTCCGTGGACCTTCCAGCTCAAGTACACGAGCCGGGACGACGACATCCGGCTCGCCAGCGGCTGGGAGATGCGCCTCATCGAGGCGGAGGCGATCCTCCAGGGCGCCGTTCCGGGGATGGACTACACGGACGCGATGACGCTCATCAACCACGTCCGCACCCGGAACATCAGCGACAACGACCAGCTGCCGCTCAATCCGTGGGTCGCCGCGGACGAGACGGAGGCCTGGACCTTCCTCAAGCGTGAGCGCGCGATCGAGCTCTGGCTCGAGGGTCGTCGGCTCGGCGACGAGCGCCGGTGGATGGAGAACGGAACTCCGGGCGAGCTGGACACCCCGGACTGGAGCGGGATCTCGCCGCTGTTCACGGAGAATCCGCGCTCGTTCTGCTTCGACGTCCCCGACTCGGAGCGCGACCAGAACGAGAACGTGCCGTCGTCTTCCGGCGGCTGAGCGGCGCCGCACCCGGACCCCCGGTCGAAGGCCCGGCCGGGGGTCGCGGGAGCGCCCGCGGGGCAGGGCGGTTTCCGCGGAGGGCTTTTGACACTTCACGGCCTACGATGAAGCGTCACATGCCT
>CAZOYA010000062.1:0-18061 GCA_964583815.1 uncultured Gemmatimonadaceae bacterium
CAGGCCCTCCAGCTCGATCAACCCATGACCATCGGCCATCGTCTCCCCTCCTCGCAGGTGCTCTCGGTCGCGGGACATGCTACCTAGACGAGATCCGCGCCCGTTTGGTTGCAGGAAAGGCGAGAGCGCCGCCCCGCCCTGCGGCGGAACGGCGCTCGAGAGGAAGAAGGCCCGGCCTCAGGCGCCGATGACTCCCACCGGCTGCCCGTCTCCCGCGACCACGTCGAACCACAGCCACATGCCCAGGGCCGAGTGCCCCGGAATGGTGCAGACCAGCGAGTACTGACCCGCCTGCGCGGCCGTGAAGGTGATCGTCTCCGTGTCCCCCGGCATCGTGGCGTCCACCATGGACGTCGGGTTCTGCGTCGCTGCGCCGTCGAACACGGGCACAGGCTCGACGGGAGCCGTGAAGTTCGACAGCCGATCCGAGATCACCGCGCTGTGCGGCATGTTCGGATCCTGGTTGATCAGGGTGATCGAGACCTCGTAGCCCTCGGGCACGACGATGGCCATCTCGCCGTTGATCGCCCCGTTGTAGTTCCAGTAGTTGTTCCGGTTCGTGGACCCGGCCGTGAGCGTGAGCTCGACGGTCCGCGCGTTGTGGTCCACGACGTACCACTCGGGCATCGTGGGCTCACCCGTGGGTCGGCTCGGAGCGGGTGCCGCCGCCGCGGGAGCGTCGGCCGCCGTGTCCGCCGCGCCACCGCCGTCCGGCGTCTCGCCTCCTCCGCAGGCCGCGAGGCCGAGCGGGAGGAGCGGAAGGAGCCTCAGGAGTCGCATGAAATGCTCCACTGGGTATCTCTGTTCTCGAAAGACCCCGTCGCCGAGGTCTGCGTCAGCCCGAAAGCTACCGCTTTCCGCGGGCGGGTGGGACTCGGACGCTCCGGCCGGTGGCGGAGAGCGCCGCCGGGCCGCAGGTTGCGTGAAAGGCGCCGGCGGGAAGCGCCGGCGGTTCGCTCGTGAGAGAGGAGGAGCCATGAAGGGAACGGCGACGTCCCGGGCCGCGCTGCTCGCCGTGCTCGCGCTCGCGCTCGGCGGTTGCGCGAGCACGGGCGGAGGATCCGGGGGCTCGTTCGGCGTGCTCACGCGGGAGCAGCTCGTGGAGACGCGGCAGCCGGACCTTCTGCAGGCCGTGCAGGCCCTCAGGCCGCAGTGGCTGCGTGCCCGCCAGGCCAGCATCGAGGGGTGGAGCTACGTCCAGGTGTTCCTGAACGGCGCCCACTACGGCACGGTCGATCAGCTCCGGAACATCTCCATCGACGCGGTGGTCGACGTGCGCTACCTGTCCGCCTCGGAAGCGGCGGGCCGCTTCGGCACCGTGGCGGGAAACGCGGGGACGGTACTGGTCCGCACCGCGAGCTGAGGGGCGGGCGGGACTCACGCGAGCACCTCCCGCACCACGGCCAGCAGGCGGTCGGCGTCGATCGGCTGCTCGAGAAAGTGCGCGGCGCCGGCCGAGCGCCACGCCTCCTCGTACTCTCCCGAGCGATAGCTCGCGGAGATCAGGATCACGGGGAGGTTCGCGTGGGCGGCCCGGAGCTCCCGGCAGAGATCGATCCCGGTCGTGCCCGGGAGGTTCACGTCGGCGATCACGAGATCGACGCCCTCGTCGGCCACGGCGCGGGCGCCCACGGCGTCGCCGCTCTCCAGCACCGCGTATCCGCCGGTGGCGAGGATTCGCCGGAAGGCGTACCGGCTCGGTGGGTAGTCGTCCACCACGAGGATCCGGGCCGGGACGCTCACGAACCGGTCCGCTTCGGCGAGGGACCGGACCCGACCAGCGCCTCCGCGATCCCCGCGATCGTGCCGCGCAGCTCGGGATCGGCCTTGTGGACCACGTGGAGGGCGAAGCCGCTCAGGGTGCGGGCCTGCTCGCGGTCCACCTCCCTGCAGGTGTAGATGATGATCGGACAGCGCGCGAGCTCCGGGATGCGCTCGAGCTCCCGGAGGATCTCGAAGCCCGAGCCGTCCGGAAGGCCCACGTCGAGAAAGATCGCGCGCGGCGGGTGTGCCCGGGCCTTCGCGAGCCCCTCGGCGCCGGTGACCGCGTGCGTCACGCGGATACCGGACGGCTCGAGGGTGTGCTCCACGACGTAGCGCGAGGCCGCGTCGTCGTCGATGACGAGGACGACGGGCTCGCGTGCATCGGTCGGGGGCGGCGCGACGTCCGTGACCGGGGCCGGCGCGCGCGTCCCCGGGAGTCCCGCCTCGGCCGGGCGCTCCGGCGAATCCCGGGGCGTTCCCTCGTCCGGTGCGGCCGCATCGTCGGACGCCCTCCCGGGCGCCTCCGCGAGGATCCGGGGGATGCGCAGCCGAAAGACGGAGCCCTCGCCGAGCCGGCTGTCCGCCGTGAGCTCTCCTCCGAGCAGCCGGGCGAGCTCGCGCGAGATCGGCAGACCCAGCCCCGTTCCCTCCGTCACCGGCCGTGGAGAGAGCCTCGCCTGCTCGAAGTCCCGGAAGACCCGCTCCATGTCCTCCGGCGCGATGCCGACGCCCGTGTCCTCCACGACGAACAGGACGTGCTCGCCCTCCTCCTCCACGCTCAGCCGCACCACCCCTTCCGGCGTGTACTTGATCGCGTTGGCCACGAGGTTGCGGAGGATCTGGCTGAGCTTCGCCCCGTCGGTCCGGAGCGGGGCCGCGCCGCGGGAAGGATCGTGGATGTCGAGCTCGATCCCCCGTTCCACGGCCATCGGGCGGAGCATCCCCCGCAGCGATCCCATGAGCTCCTCGAGCGGGAGCTCGTCCACGCGCACCTCCATGCGCCCCGACTCGATCTTCGCGATGTCGAGCAGGTCGTTGACCATGGCGAGCAGGTCCTGCGCCCCCTTGCGCACGAAGCCGACCTGGATGGCCTGCTCGTCCGTCAGCGGGCCGTCCACCCGGTCGAGGAGCAGGCGGGAGAGCGCCAGCGTGGAGTTGAGCGGCGTGCGGAACTCGTGGCTCAGGTGCGACAGGAAGCGATCCTTCAGGCCGCTCACCCGGCGGAGCTCCTCGGCCTGGTCGTCGAGCTGCGCGTAGAGCGCGACCACGCCCCGGTTCGTGTCGTCCAGCTCCTGGGCGAGCTCGTTGTACAGCGCCATCACGCCGCGATTGGTGGCCTCGAGCTCGCGATTGGCCGCACGGAGCGACTCCTGCTGCCGGGTCAGGTCCTCCAGGACCGCGAGGAGCTCCTGGTGCTGCTGGTGCAGCTCCTCGAGCAGGCTCTCGGGAGGGCGGGCCATGAGTGCGGCGACGACCGCCTGCACGTCCTCGCCACGGAGCTCCTCGATCCGGTGCGGCAGATGCTTGGACATGCGCACGCTGTGCGCTCCACCCTCCGCGTCCGCGATCTCGAACGTGTCCATGAGCCGACGGGAGAGGACCAGGCCTCCCCCGCCGGACTCCGCGCCGTCACCGAGCGACCACCCCGACTCGACGAGTCCCGCACCCCGGTCGTCCACCGCCACGTGCATCGCCGGCGGTGTTCCTCCCGCGGAGAACCGGGCCGCCCCGCCACGGCCGTGGACGAGCGCGTGGCGCGCGATCTCCGACACGGCGGTGGCGACCCTCGTCTGATCGACGGAGGGCAGGCCGAGCAGCTCCGCGACGGTCCGGGCCCGCTGGCGGACGAGCACCACGTCGGCCTCGTTGCGGATCGAGAGCGTCAGGAGGGGGAGGATCGGCGCCGGTCTCACGGCCCGTCTCCCTCCTCCGGAAGCCGCACGCCCAGCACCGAGACATCGTCCCGGCCCCGGTTGAAATCCCGCAGGAGCACGCCCATCACGAGGGCGGGATCGCGGTCCGCGAGCCCCGGATAGTCCTCGAGGTCCCAGCGCTGCCGCAGACCGTCGGAGTGCATGAGGACGAGCGAGCCCGGAGGCGCGTCGTACTCGTACTCCTGGATGCTCCGCACGGCGTACCCCGCCGTGCCGTTCCGCGAGACCATGCTCGAGGAACGGTCGAGGCCGACGACGAAGGCGCTGATATTGCCGATGCCGGCGAATCGGACGACGCCCCGCTCCGGCACGAGCCAGCCGACGGCCACCGCCGCGCCGCGCGTCCGTGCGAGCGCACGGTGGATCTCCTCGACGCTCGCCGCGGGCGAAGCGGCCGAGCTCGCGGCGAACTCCTCGATCGCCGCACGGGAGGCCCGCGCCGCGTCGGGTCCGTGTCCGAGTCCGTCGGCCACGAGGATCTTGGTGACGCTTCCGTCGCGGCGCGTGGCGCACGCGTCGCCGCAGATCGTCTCCCCGGGAGCTGGCGCGGCATACGCGCGCACACGCGGCGTGTCGGCCGACGACCTGCGCGATCCGTCCCCCGCGACCCGGGCGGCCACCACGGTGCCGCGGCCCTGCTGGGTGAACACGTCGAAGCAGACGCTCTGGCGACGGACGGCTCCGATGCCCGTGCCAGGCGTGCCGGCGGTGGAGTACCCGTCGCCGAGCGCGCGCCGGAGGTCGGCGATCCCCGGACCGCCGTCGACGGTCAGGACGTCCACACCGTGCCCCGGCCGGCCCTCCCGCGCCGACGCGTAGCCCCATCCGCCGCCGGCGTGCTTCACGAGGTTGGTACCGAGCTCGGTCACCACGAGCGCGGCGCGCGCCGCGGCCGTCTCGTCCAGCCCGGCTCGTTCCGCGAGCGCCGCCACGCGGCGGCGCCACTCCGCCACGTCGCTGCGGTGCGCGATCCGGACCCCTGCCGTCAGGATTTCCATTTCACGACGCGCACGGTCGTGCCGGCGCCCGGCGTCGTGTCGATCTCGAACTCGTTGACCAGTCGGCGCGATCCACCGAGACCGAGGCCGAGGCCGGAGCCGGTGGTGAACCCGTCGGTGAGCGCCTCCTCGATGTCCGGGATCCCGGGCCCGTGGTCCACGAACTCGAGACGCAGACCGGGCCGGCCGCCCTGGTCGCATCGGCTCATGCGCAGCTCGCCGCCGCCGCCGTGCAGGAGGGTGTTCCGCCCGAGCTCGCTCGCCGCCGTCACGAGCTTCGTCTGATCGACCAGCGAGAAGCCGCAGGACGCCGCTTCGGCCCGCACGGCCTGTCGAACGCGCACCACGTCGTCCTCGCTGGCAATCCCCACCACGCGGGCTTCGGTCGTCGAGGAGCGTGCCGTCACCTCAGCCGACTCCGACCCGCTCGAGCAACTCCATCCCACGCTCGACGTTCAGCGCGGTCCGGACACCGGCGAGCGGGACGCCGAGCTCGACGAGCGTGATCGCGACGGCGGGCCGCATCCCGACGACGACGGTGCGGGCGTCGAGGACGCGCGCGATCTCGGCGATGTCGCCGAGGATCCGACCGATGAAGGAATCGACCACCTCCAGCCCGGAGATGTCGATGAGGACGCCCTTGGCGCGGTGCTTCACGAGCGCCGCCGAAAGGTCGTCCTGGAGCGCGAGCGCGAGGCGGTCGTGGACGTCGACCTGCACGGTGACGAGGAGGTAGGACCCGAGCCGCAGGATCGGGATGCGCTCCACCGCTCAGGACTCCTCGCCCACGATCCGCAGCCCCAGCCTCCGGAACGACAGCGCGATCGCGTCGGCGAGGCTCGCCTTCGTGGCGACCTCCCCGAGCTCGATGCCCAGGTGCACGATCGTCTGCGCGATCTGCGGCCGGATCCCGCTCACGATGCACTCGGCGCCCATGAGCCGGGCCGCCGCGACCGTCTTGATGAGGTGCTGGGCCACGAGGGTGTCGACCGCCGGCACGCCCGTGATGTCGATGATCGCCACGCTGGCACCGTTCTCGACGATCGCCTGCAGGAGGTTCTCCATGACCATCTGGGTGCGCTCGCTGTCGAGCGTGCCGATCAACGGGACCGCGACCACGCCGTCCCACAACTGGACGACGGGGGTGGAGAGCTCGAGGATCTCCTGCTGCTGGGTGCGGATGAGCTGCTCCCGGCCGGCCTGGTACCGCTCGATCGTGTGGAGCCCGAGCGCGTCCAGGGCCGTGCTCAGCCCCCAGACCTCCCGCAGCGCGTCGTCCCCCTCCGATCCGTTCTGGATCGCGCGGAATAGCGGCTCCTTGAGCGAGAACACGAACATCGCCGTCTCCGAGGGCGAGAAGCCCTGCCGGGCCCTCGTGCCCCCGAGCTCGTCCAGGATCTCCCGGACATCGTCCCAGCGCTCGCCCCGGAGGTCACCCGTGCCGTGGCTCCCCACGGCGGCGGCGAACCCCTCCAGGAACGTCCTGGACTGTTGGCGCAGCTGCTGGTCGTCGATGAGATCGCGGCGCATCGAAACCGCGCCCAGCTGATTGCTCATCCATTCCTCGAGGATCTGCGGACCCGATTCCTCGAGCACGCTCGTGAGCAGTACGTCACGCGCCATCGGCCATCTCTCGTGTTGGGTGCGGGCGTTCCGGCTCGCCCTTGCGCTCCCGCGCGGGGACCGTGAAGCGGAAGGCGGCGCCATGCCCCGGATCGGAGCGAACGTGGATGCTCCCGCCGTGTGCAAGGACGATGCCGCGGGCGATCGTGAGCCCGAGCCCGGTCGCGGCGCGGCCCTGGTGCCGACTGTGCCAGTAGCGATCGAAGATGTGCGGCAGCGCGTCGGCCTCGATGCCCGGGCCCTCGTCCCGCACCTCGAACGCCACGAAGGCCTCCTCGCGGGAAGCCTCCAGGTGCACGCTCCGCCCGGACGGCGTGAACGAGAGCGCGTTGGACAGCAGGTTCTGGAACACCTGCAGGAGCCGCGGCCGATCGCCCACGAGGGCGGGGAGGCCCGGCTCGATCCGGACACGCAGCTCCACGCCGTGCTGGTCCGCGAGCGGGATCATGCGATCGACGGCCTCCCGCACGAGGAGCTCGGGGTCGAGGCCGCGCGGCTCCACCGTGAGGCGCCCGGCATCGATGCGCGCCGCGTCGAGGAGGTTTCCGATCAGCTCCTCCATCTGCCGGAGCGCACGGTCGATGATCGCGAGCTGATGCTCCGTGCGCTCGTCACTCGCGCCGGGCGAAGCGAGGAGCGAAGCCGCGAAGCCGAGGATGTTGAGCGGATTCCTGAGGTCGTGCGAGACGATCGCCAGCATCTCCTCCCGGTCCTGTCGCGCACGGCGCAGCTCGCTGAGCGTCACCGCGGTGCTGAGGACCAGGCCGGCCTGGGTGGCGAGCTGGCGGAAGAGGTCCCGGTCGTTCGCATCGAACTCCTGGCCGGATCCGGCCGACACCAGGGTGAGCGCCCCGCGCCGCTCGCCGCGAATCGCGACCGGCACGACCACCAGCGACCGCGGCGCGAGCCGCTCGATGCCGGCCCGCTCGCCGGCCGGCACGAGCTGGTCCGCGTGCTCGTCGCTCCACCGTCGCACCCAGAGCCCACCGGGCGGGAGGCGCCCGAGCGTCTCCTCGGAAGCTCCCCCGACGAACGGGAAGCCCTCGAGCTCCGGTGCGCTCGACCGATCCTCCGAGACGTGGCGCGTGCGACGCAGCGGGTCTCCGTCCGGCGGAACGACGTCCAGGATCGCGTAATCCGCGAGGTAGGGTACGACCGCCTCGAGCAGGGTCTCCATGGCTTCGGGCACCTCGACGGCGCCGGCCAGCCGCTGGCTCACCCGCGCCGCCGCCGCCCAGCGATGGCTGGCGCGATCGCCCACCGCCCGCGCCTCGAGCATGCGCTCCCACAGGGCGGAGCGTTGCGCGGCATCCGCCGCCAGCATGGCGGCGTCGCGGATCCGGGCGACCTCGTCGTCGGTGAACGCTCCGCCGTCCGGGGCGCGCTCCGCCACGATCCACAGCACCGCTTCCGGAACCGCGATCGCGAGCGTGCGGTCCGTCGCCAGCGGCCCGGCGGGTCGGGGGGCCCACGTGCCGTCGCCCTCCGGCGCCCACACGAGGGGATCGCCGGGCACGACGGGGGGCGGGGAGGGCGCCAGCCGTCCGATCAGGTGCTCGAGGGTGCCGCGGGCGCGGGTCCACACGCTCAGGGCATCGGCGAAGCGCGGGACCAGCACCCGCTCGAGCCGCACGAAGGCCGCGGCGTCCGGCGGGGCCGCCGGCCCCCCCGCAGCGCGCACGCTGGATTCACGCGCCCTAGGCACCCGGCGCTCCGTCCTCGCTCCGACCGTCCTTACCCCCCGCGGGCCGACGAGCCGCCACGACGGCGGCGGCTTCGGCCAGATCCTCCACGAACCGCCCCATCGCGCTCCGGCGCTCCTCCTCGCTGCGGCTCCTCAGGATGGACGAGGGATGTACCGTGGCGAGAATCGGGGGCGTCCGCTCCCGCTCGATCACACGTCCCCGGTCCCGGGTGACCCGGAAGGAGGGGCCGAGGAGCGCCTGGGCCGCCGTGGCACCGAGGCACACGAGCAGCTCGGGATCGACGACGCGGATCTCGGCGTCGAGCCAGGGCAGACAGGCGTCGATCTCGCGGCGCGTCGGCTTCTTGTGCAGCCGTCGGCGACCGCGCGGCTCCCACTTGAAATGCTTCACGACGTTCGTCACGTAGGCGTCGTCACGCGCGATCCCCGCCAGCTCCAGGGCTTCGTCCAGCACCCGCCCCGCCGGTCCCACGAACGGTCGCCCGGTGAGGTCCTCCCGGTCGCCCGGCTGCTCGCCGACCAGCATGAGGCGCGACCGCTTGAGGCCCTCGCCGAATACGGTCTGGGTGCCGCGGAGCCAGAGAGGGCAGCCGCGACAGCCGCGCGCCGCGTGCCGCAGCCCGGTCAGGGTCAACCGGTCCGGGAGATACGCCGCCGCGGATCCTGCCTCCTGGGCCACCCTTCACCTCCCGGGCGCGGCCTGCCGTATTCGGGTTATATTCGGTATGACGCAGCGTGCTGCGTCGCTCCGCCTCGGCAATCCTGCAACCGTCGTTCCATGCTGGTCCGCTGCCTCAGCCACTACTCCTTCGGCGACGGCTTCCTGCCGCCCGAGGCGCTCGTGGACCACGCCGCGGAGTGCGGGCTGTCGCTGCTGCTGTCGGACCGGGAGACCCTGGCCGGGCAGCCCGCCCTTCATGCCCGCGCCCGCGAGCGGGGGGTCCGCGTCCTGTCCGGGTTGGAGCTGGGGACGGGGCGCGGTGGCGGTCGTCTGGTCCTCGTCGCGCGGGACGCGGAGGGCTACGCCTCGCTCTGCGCGCTCGTGAGCCTGCGGAAGGGGGCGCGACCGGCCGGCTGCACGGACGGCTCCGACGGCGCCGTGCCGGGGATGCCGATGGACGCCCTCGGCGCGCCGGGGCTGGAGCTGCTCACGGACGATCCCGCGCTCGCCCGCCGCCTGCTCGAGCGGGTCGCGGGAGCGCGAGAGCGGCTGGGGCTGCTCCTGCGGCGGCCCTCGGCCGACCCGCGGCGCGGGGAGAGGCTCGCCCGGCTCGCACGGGACGAGGGGCTACCGCTCGTCGCCGACGTGGTCGTCACCCTGGGGTCCCGCGGGGAGCGGGCGCGTGCCGGGCTCGCCCGTGGGGTGCTGGCTGCCGGGGCCGCGGACCTCCCGAACCTCCGGGTGATGCCCTCGACCGGGGCGCTCGCGTTGGGCTTCGCCGACGTCCCGGATGCCCTCGGCCACGCGCGAGCGCTCGTGGAGCGGTCGGCCTTCCGCCTGGAGCCGGGCCCTCCCGTCCTGCCGGCACCGCACCTGCCGGAGGGCACGAGCGCGGCGGCGTGGCTGGACGCGCGGGCGCGGGAGGGCCTCGGGCGGGCGCGCGCGGCCGGCCGCTGCCTCGGCGAGGCGTACGGGCGCCGGCTCGAGCGCGAGCTGGAGACCATCCGCGCAGCCGGCCTCGCGGCCTACTTCCACCTGGTGCTCGAGATCGCGCGGGTCGCGCGGGAGCGGGACGTGCCGCTCGCGCTCCGCGGCTCCGCGGGCGCCTCCCTGGTGCTGCACGTGCTGGGGATCTCCGCCGTGGATCCCGTCGCCGCGGATCTCCTGTTCGAGCGTTTCCTGAACCCGGAGCGAGCGGACCTCCCGGACGTGGATCTGGACGTGTGCGCGGAGCGGCGTCCGCTGCTCCTGGCCACGCTCTTCGAGGAACTCGGACCGGAGCGCGTGGCACAGCTCGCGTCGTACCAGACGCTCGGACGCACGGCGGCCTTCGCGCGCGGCCTCGCGGCCCTCGGCGCCGGAGAAGCCGACATCGCGGCCCTGCGGAGGCGGCTCCCGCCGCCGGATCTGCGGGAGGAGTGCGGCCGGCCGGCATGGCGGCGCGTGGTGGCCAGGGCGCTGCGGGGAACCCGTTTCGCCGACTCGTCCCCGGCGATCGCCGAGCTCGTGGGGCTGCCGACCCACCTGTCCGTCCATCCGGGCGCGGTCGTGGTGGGAGACGGGCCGCTCGCGCGCCGCGCACCCCTCGAGCGCGCACCGAAGGGGATCCCCGTCCTGCAGTACCACCTCGAAGCCGCCGCCTGGCTGGGCTTCGTGAAGATCGACGTGCTCGGCAACCGGGCGCTGACCCAGATTCGGCGGGCGCGGGAGCAGGCCGGCGCGGCGCGTGACGACGGAGCGCTCGAGCGAGCGCTCGCGGATCCGCGGGACCCGGCCACGCTCGCCGTCCTCCGCGGCGACACGATCGGGTGCTTCCAGCTCGAGACGCCGCTGATGCGGCGGGTCCTCGCGGAGCGGCCTCCCGGGCACGCGAACGACCTGGTCGAGGCGGTCGCGCTCGTGCGGCCGGGGCCCGGAGGCCCTCGGGCATCGCGCCCCGGAGGCGCACCGCGGCGGCGGCTCCTGTACGAGGACGACGTGGTGCGGGAGATCGCGTGGCACACCGGCCTGCCGCTCGGCGGCGCCGACGCGCTCCGCGCGGACCTCGTGGCCGCCGGGGACGACTCGGCCGCGGTCGACCGCGTGCGCCGCCGCTTCGAGAGCGCCGCACGTCGGGAGGGGCGCGCTCCGGCCGACACGGAGCGCCGGTGGCGCTCGATCCGCCGCTTCGCCGCCTACGCGTTCAACCGCGCCCATGCCGCGAGCTACGCGGCCGTCGCCTGGGAGTGCGCCGTGCTCCGCGCGCACCGGCCCGCGGCGTTCGCGTGCGCGGTGCTCGACCACTACGGCGGCGGCTATCCACTCCGCAGCGTGGCCGCGGCATTCGCGCGAACGGGCCTGCGGGTCCTCGCACCGCACGTCTCCCGCTCCGGCTGGGACACGCGCGTGGAGCGCGGCACGGTGCGGCTCGGCCTCCGGCACGTCCGCGGCCTCGGCGCCCGAACCGCCGCCCGCATCCTCGCGTCGCAGGGCGCCGGGGAGAAGCTCGGCTTCGCGCGCTTCCTGGAGCGGGTGCGGCCGGAGCGGGCGGAGCTGGAGGCGCTCCTGCTGTGCGGTGCACTCGACGGGCTCCCACCGCTCGAGGCCGGGGCCTACCCCGTGCCCCATCTCCGCGCGCTCCGCGAGGCGGAGCCGCAGAGGACCCTCGAGCTGGGTCCCTCCTCGAAGCCGGATCCCGTGCCGGCGACCGAGCGGGACCGACTCCTCCTGCGGGTCCGCAACGAGCTGCGCATCCTGTCGATGCATCCGACGGAGCACCCGGTCGCGCTCCTCCGGCCGGACGCGGAGCGCGTGGGGGCGCGTCCGGTACGCTGGGCTGGCGCGCCGGCGGAAGCGCGGGCGGTCACCCGCTTCGTCGGGATCCTCGCGGCGAGCCGTCGCGTCCGCTCGGCGCGGGGGGTGACGCACTTCCTGACGCTGGAGGACGAGACCGGGCTCCTCGAGGTGGTCGTGCCGCCCGCCGTCGAGGCGCGCGTGCGGACGCGCATCAGCACTCCGGGTCCCTACCTGATCGAGGGCGTCCTCCGCGGCGGGCCGCTCTCCTGCCTCCTCGCGCACGACCTGCGACGGTTCGCGCGAGCGGACGCCGAAGGGGCCGGGGCGGGCATCGCCGACGGGGCATCCGCCCCCGCGCCCCGGTCCGCACGCTGAGCCGGGTCCCCGGCGGGGTCCGTCAGGCCTCCCGGCGCCCCTCCAGCTCGCCGCTCACGACGCGCGGGGCGCCGTCGTGATGGTCGGCCGCCCTCGGACCCGACGGCAGCACCACCCGGAACGTGGAGCCGCGACCCACCACGCTCTCCACCTCGAGTCCGAACCCCATCACGTCGCAGAGGCGCTTCGCGAGCGTGAGCCCGATGCCGAAGCCCTCGTACCTCCGGGCCGCGGAGTCGTCCACCTGCTTGAAGGCCTCGAAGATCGACGCGAGGCGGGCCGGCGGGATACCGCTCCCCTGGTCGATGACCTCGATCGCCAGGGGGCGACCGTCCGCATCGGCCCGCACCACGACGCGCACGCGCCCGGCCGGGGTGAACTTGACGGCGTTGTCCAGGAGCTGGACGAGGACCTGGCGGAGGCGCGTCGCATCGATGAGGAGCGGCCGCAGGCGGCCGGGCACCTCGGCGACCAGCTCGATCCCGCCGTCCAGCGCGGCGCCCTCGACCTCGGACAGCGCTTCCCGCACGACCGCGTCCATGCGGCCCTCGACCCGATCGAAGTCCAGCTCGCCGGCCTCGAGCGCGCTCAGGTCGAGGATCCTGTCCACCAGGGCGAGGAGTCGGACGCCTCCGCGCGAGATGCCCATGACGTACCCGAGCTCCTGTGCGCTCAGGCGTCCGTGCTTGTTCTTGAGGAGCTGGTTCGCGAACCCGATGACCGAGTTCAGGGGCGTCTTCAGCTCGTGGCTCATCACGGCCAGGAACCGGCTCTTCGCCCGGTCCGCCGCTTCCGACTTGGCCCTGGCCTCCTCGAGCCACCGGCTCCTGCGCTCGCGCTCCACCAGCATCGCGGCGAGCTCCTCGCTCACCTCGGAGAGCAGTTTCTCCGAACGCTCGAGGTCCCGGCAGCGCTCCTCGAGCCGCTCGTCGAGACGACGCGCGCGGAGGTGCGCTCGTGCGGCCGTCGCCGCGCAGCCGGCGGCAAGGAGCCCCAGGGCGGAGGCCAGGATCACAGGGGTCACGCGAGCACCTTCAGGTGTTTGGGAAGCAGCTCGATGTCGAGACGTCGGACGCCGCCCTCGAGGATCTCCCCGTCCACGTGGACCTCGAGGAGGTCGGGGCTCGTGACCTCGACCCGGGCGCCCCGGTGGAAGCGGATGCCGTCGAGGCCCGGGTGCGTGCCCCCGAGCGAGCGTACGAGCAACCGGAGCACGCGCCGCCTGGGGAGCGCCGTGACGACGAGTACGTCGAGCGCGCCGTCGTCGGGTCGCGCGTCCGGGCACAGGAGGAAGCCGCCGCCGTGGCTGAATCCGTTGCTGATGGTCACCATCGTCACCGGCCCCTCGAACACCTCCGCCCCGTCGACGAGCAATCGGAGGACGGAAGGAGTGTTGGCCCCCAGCTCGGCGACCAGGGCGACCCCGTACAGGGCCGCTCCCGTGAGCAGCGGGACACGCTTCGCCCGGGCCGCGACCCGCGCGTCGAAGCCCACCCCGACCCCGTTCACGAAGAAGCGTCCGTTGGCCCGGCCGACGTCGACGGAGCGTTCCCGCGGGCGGACGATCCCGAGCGCCGCCTCCATCGGAAGCGCGGATACGCCGAGCGCGCGGGCGAAGTCGTTGCCGCTCCCGCAGGGCACCACGCCCAGCCGCGTGGTGATGCCGTCCGCCTCGGCGACCTGCATGATCCCGTTGGCCGCCTCGTGCAGCGTGCCGTCGCCACCGACGGCCACCACGGCGGGCCACCCTGCGCGCGCCGCATCCGCCGCGATCTCCGCCGCGTGGCCGGCGTACCGGGTGAGCCCGTGCTCCACGCGCAGCCCCCGGGCTTCCCAGGTGCTCGCGACCGAGGGCCAGATGCGACCCGCGCGCCCGGAGCCGGCCGTCGTGTTGACGACGGCGAAGACGCCATCCAACGGCGCTGCGTCCCTCACGCCCGCGAACGCTCCAACGTCAGCAGCACATATCCGCACGCATCGCCGCGGAGCAGGGCGTCGTCCAGCGACGGGCGGATCCGATAGAGTCCGGCCCGGGTTCGGACGGTTCGCTCACGTGCGAGTCCCAGGAGGGCGTGCACGTCTCCGGTCGCGGACCGCGCGAGGTCCCGGGCGAGCGCCCGGGCTTCGGCCGTGACCCGATCCTGCGCGGGGTCGGAGCCGAGAAGCCGCGCCAGCGCGGAGTTGGCGTGTACGACGCGGCCCTGGTCGTCCAGGAGCAGGGCCGCCGTGGTCGTTTCGTCCACCGCGACTCCCGTGGCCCCCGCGGCGCGTCGGTAGGTGCTCCACCCGGCGACTCCCACGCGGAGCGCGGGGACGATCGCCCGCAGGCGCGCCGCCGCTTCGCGGGCGAAGTCCGGACCGCGCGAGGCGCGCAGGTTGAAGAGACCCAGCGTGACGTAATCGCCGTCCGGCGTATCCACCTGCAGGCCGATGTAGTCGTGGATGCCCTGCGGCTCGATGAACTCCCGGACGAAGGTGCTGCGGCGCCGCCAGCGCGACCCGAACAGCTCGGGAAACGTGCCCACGGCGACTCCGCCCCGTGCGGCGCGACGGGTCGCCCAGGGGTCCGTCCTGCGGAAGCCCCCGGAGCGATACGCGTCCCGGTACCGGAGGAGGTCGTCCAGCGGGTCCAGGCGCGACGGGCTCCCGTCGGGCAGCCGGAAGAACACGGCGTCGCTGCCGACCCACCCGCGCAGGGCGCGGCCCACCCGGTCGCGCCAATCCTCCAGCTCCCCGCGGGGGGCCGTGAGGAGTGCGATCAGCGTGGACCTGAGAGGCGTCGGTCGAGACATGACGTGGAAGGTCGGGCGAGTCGTCCAGGACGGAGCCCGGGTAGCCCATCACTCCGACGCCCGGGGATGATAAGGCCGACCGGCACGGCGCGCGAGGGCCCGGGCGGTGGTCCCGCGGAAGACGGGGGGACCGGCGGCGCGCAACCGACCCGGGCGCGCCGGTGCGCGCCGTCCCCCGGACCGAGCGACCGGGAACGGCGCGCGACGCCCTCACGGCGTATCGAAGAGATCCGCGAGCTTCGTGACGTTGTACTCCAGGCGCACCTGGCAGCCGCCCGTCGAGACGTTGAAGCCGCCGGACCCCGTGGGCACGTTCGGGGCGACGTACCGGGCGGTGCCGGTGGCGACGAGGTCGTTGAAGTTCAGACCGCCGTCGTCGTCCTGGACGACGAGCTCGAACAGGATGTCCGGGTCTTCCTCGAAGCGCAGGGTGTCCGTGACGGCCGTCCACGTCGACCCGCCCTTGGTCGGGTCGTCCGACTGACCCTCGTAGAGCGAGATCGCATTCTCCTCCGTGCGCACCACGAGCGTCTTCCCGTTCACCGTGGCGGTGTGGAAGAGGTCGGGTTGGCTCTCGCCCGTGCAGCTCGCGTTGCGCAGCGTGAGCCGCGTCGGATTGATCCGGTAGATCGCGCCGACCGGCGCATCCGCGATGGGCAGCAGGCTGAGAATCACCTCCGTCGTCTCTCCGGCCACGACCGTCACGGTGTCGTTCCTCGCCGTCGCGTAGTCGGGATGCTCGGCGGACACGACGTAGCCGCCGGTCGCGAGCTGCGTGACGAGCCGGTCGCCGACCCAGGAAGCAGGACCGTAGTCGTCGGCGCCGACGACGGTGACGGTCGCGTCGTTGGGCGCGACGTCGATCTTCAGATCGCCGGTGGTGGGCAGCGCCGTGCACTCGCGCAGGTTGTACTCCGTGGTCTCGCTCACGAGCGCGATGCTGTTGTCGCCCAGGTTGCGCACCGTGTACGAGATCGGCCGGGCGCTCGTCAGCGCCGCGTCGTCGTTGAAGTAGTCCGCGATGTTGCCGCTGCGGATCAGCGCGGCCGCGTTCTTCCCCTCTCCGCCGACGGTCACGACGCTGATCTTCGCCGTCTGCAGGATGTTCTTGTACGCCGCCGAGATGCCGACGCTGTCGTCCTTCGCGCTCGCGGCGGAGATGGCCGCACGGATCGAGTCCTCGCGTGCCGTGGAGGTCATGGAGAACATCAGGATCCTGCCGTACGCGACGTTCGCCACGTAGACCGGCAGATTGCTCGTGCCGACCGTGCCGCGCGCGACCTCCTCCTCCAGCCGCGCGGCGGTGAAATCCTCGCTGAAGAGGTCGGAGGCCTCCGTCGGCAGCGCGATGGAAGCGGTGAACATGCGCTGCACGAAGTAGGCGGTGATCGTCTTCTCGTCCACGCGGCGCGATGCCGAGGCCGAGAGGCTCGCCTTGATGCCCGCGCTGACGAAGCGGTACGAGACCCCCAGCGAGATCGCGGCCTGACCGATCGAGTGGGTCGTCTCCTGGGAGAAGGAGATGCTGCTGCCCCCGCGGTGTCCGGCCGCCTCGGCCTTCTCGACCAGCTCGCCGATCGCCTGGTTGACCGTGGCCGGCGTGGGATCCTCCACCGTGCGGAAGTTCTCGCCGGTGAGCAGGTCCACGGAGACCTGGAGCGGCGCTCTTTCACGTACCGCCCACTCCGCGAGCGAGCCGATTCCTTCCTTGTAGCCCCTGCCCTGGAGCAGCGCCCCCAGCCAGAGCACGTTCACGTCCGGATCGAGCGTGACGATCTTGTCGGGCGTCTGCGTGATCGAGTAGGGCGAGACGGTGCAGTCGTAGGTCGCCCCCTCGACGAACTCCAGGGAGATCTCTCCGGGGCTTCCTTCGATCGGGGCGTCGCTGTCCGGCAGCGGCGGCGCGAAGGTCGTCCAGGACGGCAGACCGGCCACGAACTCCGCGAGGCTCCCCGAGGCCGGGGACGTCGGTCCGGTGCTGTCGGAGCAGGCGGCGACCAGCAGGATGGCGCCCATGCCGGGCACGAAGCCGCGGGGCGGCCTGGCCCCCCGCTCGGTGCTGGAGGACGAGAGCATCGGGGGGCTCACCGTGGGGGGTAGGCGATGACCGCGTGCGTCACCCTACGCGCAAGCCCGGATCTCCCGCAAGATGACCGCACTTCCGTCCGCCGCACGCCCGAAAAACGGCGCGCGACCGGGTAAGGCCGCCTCGGGCCCTCGTGGCCAGCAACGGGGGACTCGCCAACTGGCACGCCGGATGCTCGATTCGGAAGCAACCGAGCATGGAGGGATGCCGATGAAGATCCTGTTGGCGACAGACGGTTCCCGTTATGCGCTGGCGGCGGCTCGTGCGCTGGCGGGGTGGTTCTCCTGGCCCGGCGGAGCGGTGGACCTCCTGGCCGTGGCGCCGCCCGACCGACCCGGCGGCGACCGGCGCCCCTTCGGCCGCGACATCGGCCGCGAGCGGGAATGGAAGGGCCCGGTGGGCCGTTGGCTGAGCTCCACGGAGCGCCGCCTGGCGACGAGCGGGCTACGCGTGAGCCCGACGACGCAGGTCGGCGATCCCGCGTCGGTCGTGCCCGAGGTCGCCGCAGGAGGTGGCTACGATCTCGTCGTCGCGGGCGTGAAGGGCCGGGGGCGCGAGCCGCATCTCCGCCTCGGCAGCGTCGCGCGCGCGCTCGTGGAGCAGCTCCCCACGTCTCTCCTCCTCGTCCGGGAACGCGTGCCGACGGGGCGGGCGCGCCGCCTCCCGAAGCCGGCGAGCCCCCTGCAGACGGTGACCGTCCAGGGCGCGAAGCCCGCCTCGGAGAGCCTCCTCGCCTGGCAGGACCGACTCACGGAAGCCCACGTCGACCGCGAGCTGCGCGAGCCCTCCCCGGCCGAGATGATCGAGGCGGCCGAGGACGCGGACCTCGTGCTGATCGACGCGGGCGTGCGCGGTGCGGGGGACGTCGCCGAACAGTGTCCGTGCTCGGTGCTGCTCGTCCGCAAGCCGACGCGCAGGGAGATTCCCGCGGGTGCGGAGGAGCCCGAGGAGGAGCGCGGGGCGCCGTTCCAGGTGAGCTACGAGGGGGTCGAGCCCAACCCCCAGGTGGAGCGGGCCGTACTGCGCGGGATCGAGCGGCTCGAGCGCACGGCTCCCGACCTCATCGGCGTGGACGTCGCGCTCGCGCTGCGCAGCGCGCGGCGGCGCAAGGGGAACGTCTACGACGTGACGCTCCGTCTCTCGGTGGCCGGTCCGGACATCATCGTGTCGCGGACGCCGCCGCCGAGGACCCAGAACGAGAACCTCGTGACCGCGATCAACGGGGCGTTCCGTACCGCGCGGCGCCAGCTCACCGAGCGCCGCGCCCTCGAGAGCGATCGGGTGAGGACCGAGAGGTCCTCGAACCCACCGCCACCATAGAGAAGCGCCGGAAGAGAAGCGCCGGAAG
>CAZOYA010000063.1:0-17471 GCA_964583815.1 uncultured Gemmatimonadaceae bacterium
AGCGTGACGAGCGCGGCGGCGGTGAGCCCCGGATTGCGACGTGCCTGGCGGAGCGCGCCCCGGAGGTCCCGTGCGGCCTCGCCCATCCAGCGCGGCAGAGTCGCGAGCGGCCCCTCGCCGGACGCCCTGCGTGCCCGCCGCTCCACCTGCCGCACGTCCCCGAACTCCTTGCGCGCCATCGCCCGTGCCTCCGCTTCGGACATCCCCTCCCGCACCAGCTCCTGGGTCCGGCTCTCGAGGTGGAAGCGGATCTCCTCCGCCACGTCCTCCTCCCCTTCCCGGCCGAGACCCGGCGGGGTCGCGCGCCGGAAGCCCTCGGGCAGCTTCACGACCCCTCCTCCGCCGGGCCTTGCGCCCGCAGGACGAGGTCGACGGCGCGCGTGTACGCCTGCCAGGAGTGCTCCTGGTCCTCGAGGGCGCGACGGCCGCGCGGCGTCAGCTCGTAGAAGCGCGCCCGGCGGTTGTTCTCGGAGACCCCCCACTCGGCCTCGACCAGACCCCGGCGGCGGAGCCGGTGGAGCGCGGGGTAGAGCGCGCCCTCCTCCACCCGCAGGACCTGCCCGGTCGTGCCGGCGATCCAGCGGCTGACGGCGTACCCGTGCCGCGGCCCCCACTGGAGCGCCTTCAGGATCAGCATGTCGAGCGTTCCCTGGACCAGCTCCACGCACCCTCCCGGACGCACGCGACGTGCTCCCCTCCCGTACGCCTTCCCCTAAGGCGTCATGGGAAGCCTGAGACGAAGGTGCGGCCGACTCCCCTAAGGCGTCAAGGGGAACGACTCAGTCGGCCCGGAGCGCCCGGACCGGATCGACGCGGGCCGCCCGCCGGGCGGGGATCCAGCTCGCCACGAGCGCGACCGCGGCGAGGAGGCAGGCCGTCGCGCCGTAGGTGACCGGGTCGTGCGGGCTCACGCCGTAGAGCATCGAGGCGAGGAGGCGGCTGGCCGCGAGCGAGCCCACCAGGCCCAGCCCCACCCCCACGCCCGCCAGCGCCAGACCGCCGCCGATCACGCCCCGGAGCACCCGCGCCCCGGGCGCCCCGAGCGCCATCCGCACGCCGATCTCCTGCGTGCGCTGTCCGGTCACGTACGAGACCACCCCGTAGATCCCCACGGTGCCGAGCAGCAGGGCGATCCCCGCCGCGAGGGCGAGAAGCACCATCGCGAAGGACGTGCTCGCGCGGGCCTCCTCGACCACGGACGCGACGGTGCGCGGGTCCACCAGCGGAAGCCGCGGGTCCGCCGCGCGGAGCGCCTCGCGCGCCGCCGGCACGAGGGCGAGGGGCGCGGAGGTCGTGCGCAGCACCACGTTGAAGGCGCGCCGCGGCGAGGGCTCGCCGTCCCCCACGACCAGGGGGAAGTAGGCCAGCAGCCCCGGCTCCTCGTCGAGCTTCTCGTAGCGCACGTCCCGCGCGACGCCGACCACCTCCCACCCCGCGTCCTGGGCGTCGCTCTGGACGCGGCGCCCGACCACGCTCGCCTCTCCGGGCCAGAAGGCTCGCGCCAGCCGCTCGCTCACGACCACGGCCCGCACCCCGTCCGCCCCGTCCTCCTCGGCGAGGCCGCGTCCCTCCAGGAGCTCGATGCCCATCGTCTCGAAGTAGCCGGGCCCGACCCAGCGCAGGTCCACGATGGGCCCGAGATCCCCCTCGGGCGTCGGGCGGTCCGCCGGCTCCAGGTTCGTCGCGCTCTTCGTGTCCGCGAGCGGGACCGAGGACGCGATCGCGACGGACGAGACGCCGGGCACCGCCGCCATGCGCTCCTCGAGCGCGCGGTAGAACGCGCGCGCGGAAGCGGCGTCGGGATAGAGCGCCGGGGGGAGCGAGACGCGGAAGGTGAGGCGGCTCGTGGCGTCGAAGCCCGGATCCACCGCCCGGATCGCCTCGAAGCTGCGGATCATGAGCCCCGAGCCGACCAGCAGCACGAGGGCGAGCGCCACCTGGGCGACGACCAGCCCGGAGCGGGTGCGGTGCCGCGCGCGGCCCACCGTCGTGGCGCGCCCTCCCTCCTTGAGCGGCTGCGCGAGGTCGCCCCGTCCCGAGCCGAGCCCGGGGACGAGCCCGAACAGCACGCTCGCGAGCACGGTCACGAGGAGGGTGTAGAGGAGGACGGAGCCGTCGATGCCGATGTCCTGGGCGCGGGGAAGGCCGGCCGGCGCGATCCGCTGGAGCAGGCGCAGCGCGAGGGCCGCGAGCGCCAGCCCCGCGACGCCGCTGCCGAGCCCGAGCACGAGGCTCTCGGCGAGACCGTGCCGCAGGTGGTCGGCTCTCCCCGCCCCGAGCGCCGTGCGCAGCGCCTGCTCGCGCCGCCGCCCCTCGGCCCGCACCAGGAAGAGGTTCGCCACGTTCGCGCAGGCGATGAGGAGCACGAACCCGACCGTCCCCAGGACGATCCAGAGCGTGCGCTCCACGTCCGCCACGTAGACCTCCTTCAGCGGCTTCGCGTCGGCCCGCATCTCGGCCTGCTCGAGCACGCTGCGGGGAAGGTCGTCGGCGTTCGCGTCGGAGTAGCGCAGGAGCAGGGCGTCGAGCTCGCGGTTCACCGCCGCCACGTCGGCGCCGGGGGCGAGCCGGCCCACCGCCGGGTAGCTGAACGCGCCCGCGTCCGGATCCGCCTCGTCGATCTCGAACGGGATCCAGAGCTCCACGTCCCGCGGAAAGGCGAACCCTTCGGGCATCACGCCGACGACCCGCCGCCGCACCCCGTCGAGCTCGACCAGCGAGCCGATCAGGCCGGGATCTCCGCCGAAGGCGCGCTGCCAGAGGCCGTGCCCGACGACCACGACCGGCTCCGCGCCCAGACGGTCCTCGCCCGGCGCGAACGCGCGGCCGAGGACGGGCGCTTGCCGGAAGACGTCGAACAGCTCCCGGGTGACCCGCGCGGCGGGGAGCCGCTCCGGCCCCCCGTCGCCCACCAGGTTCACGTCCTGCGCCTCGTAGAGCGCCATCGGCGCGAGGGTCGTGATCGACCCCTCGTACTGCAGGAACATCGCCTCGGAGAACGGGACGATCGGAAGGTCGAGGCCGGGCGCCGTGTTCGTGACCGACAGGATCCGGTCGCTGTCCGGGTACGGCAGCGGGTTCAGGAGCACGCTGTCGACGACACCGAAGATCGCCGCGTTCGCGCCGATCCCGATGGCGAGGGTGGCGCCCGCCACGATCGTGAAGAACGGCCGCCGCACGAGCGCCCTGGCGGCACGACCCAGCTCCTGGACGAAGCTTCCCATCTCTCCCCCTGTCCTCGTCGGCCGCGCCGACGCGTTGCGTGTTCCGCCGCCGTACGGAGGCGCCCCCGGTCCGGTTTCGGCGCGCGGTGGCCCCGACCGTCCCGCCTTCGCACGTTTCCTGCGCAGGCTCCGCACCCCGAGCGACACGAGATGACCGCCGCCGCCCTTCCCCTCCTCCTGCAGGCTGGCGTTCCGCTGGCCTGGGTCGCCTGGATCGCGCTCGCGCGTCCGGGCGGAGCCGCCGGTCTGGCCGTCCGGGTCGCGGCGGCGGCGGCGTACCTCCTCGCGCTGGCGGTCGCGGTGCCGTGGCTCGCGCTCCCCTACGGGCTCGCGGGGCTCTGGGGGGCACTGCTGCCGGTCGCCGCGGTCGTGGGCTGGCGCCGCCGGCGACCGGCGGCGCGGACCGGGCTGCCCGCCACGGCGGCGCTCGTGCTCGCGGCGGCCACGGGGCTCGCGTCGCTCCTGGTCGCCGGGCTCGGGATCCTCGGCCGCCGCGCTCCCGCGGAGCCGCTCGTGCGCCTCGCGCTTCCCCTCGACTCCGGCGCGTTCCGCGTCGCGAACGGCGGCAGCCACCCGGTGGTGAACGCGCACCTCCGGACGCTCGGGCCCGACCCCCGATTCCGGCCCTGGCGCGGACAGAGCCTCGCGGTGGATCTCGTGGGGGTAGGGCGCTGGGGGTCCCGGCGCCGGGGGCTCGCGCCGGAGGATCCCTCGGCCTACGCAGCCTTCGGCGCCCGCGTGGTCGCTCCCTGCCCGGGCGTGGTCGTCGCCGCGCACGACGGCCTTCCCGACCTGCCCGTTCCGCAGACGGATCGTGACCACATGGCCGGGAACCACGTCATCCTCGACTGCGGCGAGGCGTGGGTCGTGCTCGCCCACCTCGGGTCGGGCTCGGTCGCGGTGTCACCCGGGGCGGCCGTCGAGGAAGGGACGCTCCTCGGGCGCGTGGGCAACAGCGGGAACACTGGGGAGCCCCACCTGCACGTCCACGCGCAGAGGCCGGGCACGGCGGAGGAGCCCCTGTCGGGGGATCCCCTGCCGGTGCTCCTCGAGGGGCGGTGGCTCGTGCGGAACCAGCGGGTGGACGCGGGAGAGCGCGTCCGGCGCCCGCGCAGGCGGTCGTCGGCGCACCGGACCGGGCGGGCGTACCCGCCGGTCCGGCGCGCCGGACGCGCTCAGCTCGTCTTGCGCTTCGCCTCGGGCTCCTCGTCCCCGGCCGGCGCGGCGGTCTCGGCCGCCTCCGCGGAAGCGCCGTGCGCACCGGCCTGCTCGAGGCGGAGGGGCGGCGGCGTGCGGCCCGCGCCGGACGCGCGCTGCACGGCTTCCTCGCCCATGTGGACCGATGCGTTCACGACCGCGCCGTCCCCGACCCGGATCCGGGCCGCGTAGACCTCGCCCTCGAGTCGGCTCGTCTCCCGGAGCTCGAGCAGCAGATCGGCCACGAGCGTGCCGTGCACCTCGCCGGCGACCGTGGCCGCGTGGGCCCGGAGGTCCCCGCGCACGATGCCGCCCTCCCCGATGACCACCTCACCGCCCGCACGCACGGAGCCCTCGACCGTGCCCTCGATGCGGAGGGCGCCCTCCGTCACGCAGTCGCCCACGAACGTCATCCCGGGACCGACGATCGAGATCGCCTGCTCACCGTGGATCGGTACCTCGTTTCCCCGACGGTCACGTACCATCGTGCAGCTCCCCGGAAATGGAGTTCACCCGCGCGCGCCGAGGGGGGCGCCGGAAATCCGCCTGGCAGGCGCGATCCCCGGTCCGACGCCGGTTTCGAGGGCGTTCACACATGCAAGTTCCACGCCGGGCGTCGCGGGCGCACGACAGCCGCACGGCTCCCCGTCGCGGGCGCGCGACGGCGCCCGCACCGCATCTGCGGGGCTCACATCCAGGGCTCGTCCCCGCTCGGCCCGTAGATGGACGGTACCTGCCCGCCGGCCATGCGGAGGTAGACGGAGAACTGCCCCCTGTGATGGATCTCGTCGTGGAGCAGGAACCAGAGCATGGCCATGCGGGTGATCTCGCCGATCGTCTTCGGCGCGGTCAAGAAGTGGACCTTGCGGTCGAGCTCCTCGGGCGGCGTGCTCGCGACGAGCTGCCGGAAGCGGTCGGTCGACTCCTCGAGCGCCGCCAGGAGCCTCAGCCAGTCGGCCGGCGGCTCGGGGATCCGGCCCGTCGACTTCTCCGGGAACTCGTCGTTGAACACCATCTCCCCCAGGCCGCGCTCGAGGACGAAAGTCCAGGCCAGCTCCCGGGCCGTGCGCGAGGTCGGGTGCGGGCGCAGCTCGAGCTCCTCCATGGGATAGGCGCGGAGCACCTTCATCGTGGTCTGGTGCTCGCGGTCGTAGGTGTCCAGGAACGCCTGCTTTTCGTGCGAGGTCGCCATCGTGCGCGCTCCGTCGGAGAGTGGGCGGGAGGGGGCGTCGGCCGGGAGTCGGGGTGGGCGCCGCCGGATCGCGGATCCCGGGCGGCTTCCACGCAGGATGCGGACCGCCGCGTCGCACGGCAGGAGCCACCGCGGCACGGGTGTCGCCGCGCCTCCGAGGGCCCTACCGTGGAACGGACACCCGCAGGAGGACGAGGACACCATGCTCGAAGCGATCCGCACCTTCTTCCGTACCACGATGGCCCCTCCGGAGGAGGAGACGCCGGGGACCCGGAGCCTGGAGCTCGCCGCGTGCGCGCTGCTCCTCGAGCTCGCGCACTCCGACGAGGAGTTCACCGAGGACGAGCGGCGGCACGTCGAAGCGGCCGTGCGCCGCCACTTCGGGCTCGGAGCGGCCGAGGCCGACGAGCTGCTCCGCCTCGCGGAGGCCGAGCGGCGCCAGGCGGTGGACCTGTGGCAGTTCACGAGGCTCGTGAACGAGAGCTACTCGCTCGGGCAGAAGACCGTGCTGGCCGAGATCATGTGGGGGCTCGTCTACTCCGACGGCGAGCTCGCCGAGCGGGAGGACCAGCTCATGCGGAAGATCTCGCACCTGCTCCACGTCCAGCCGGGATACCTGGCGGAGGCGCGCAAGCGGGTGCGGGAGCAGCGGGGGCTCGACTAGCACGGAAGGCGGTCGGGCGAGAGGGGGCCGCGCGCTCGGCCCCCGCCCCGCCCGACCGGAGACGTCAGCCTCCCGCGATCTGCGCGAAGCGCGCGTTGCTCCGCAGCGTGCGGAAGGCCTCGCTCTCCATGGCCTCCTGGCGCCAGCGCGGGTTCCGGTCGATCGCCAGCGACAGCGTGCCGAGCGCCATCCCGTCCTCCCCGGCGCTCGCGAGCAGCTCCGCCAGCTGGAAGAGGTACTGGTCCCGCTCCGGCGCGAGCGCGACGGCCTTTCGCTGCGCGCGGATCGCGTCCTCGAGCCGCCCCTGCTCGGCGTAGTCCTGCGCGAGGCCCGCCTGGTTGCGGGAGACCTGCATGCTCATGAGCCGCCGGATCTCCACGAACGGCTCGACGTGATCGTCCACCCGCACGTCCACCCAGCGGTCCGTGGTGCGGCCGGAGTCGCCGATCGGCTTCACGATCAGGATCCCGCCCGACTGCTTGCCGCGCGCGTCCCCGCCCGCGGCCTGTCCCGCATCGAGCGCCGCCATGAGGCGCTCCGCGAGCACGCCCTCCGTCTCCTCGAAGGCCCGCGCCATCTCGCGCACCACCGCCTCGCCGGCGAGGATGTTCCCCTGGGCCGAGTAGTTCTCGCCGATCACGTGGCCCGCCCAGTCCGAGGTGCCCGAGCCGGTGTGGGCGGCGACCCGTCCCTGCGCGTCGATGATCGCGAGCTGCCGGCGATCACGACCCTCGTCGGCCTGCGTCAGCCGGCGCACGACCTCCTCCGGCGAGAGGCCCTGCTCCAGGAGGGCGAGCCCCTCCGGACCGTAGGACTGGTTCGCCGCGGCCTGCGTGGCGATCGCACCCACGCCCGCCTTCGCGTACGTCACGATCGCCGCGGCCCGGAACGCCCGCGACTGCACCGCCACCCCCAGCTCGCCCGTCTCCGGATCCCGGGCGACGATCGAGAAGGTGGCGATCACCTCCTCGCCGTGCTCGTTGATCATCTGGCCGTCGGCCCCCGCCGGGGCCGTGGCGATCAGGGCCGCGCCCGTGATCGCGAGCAGGAGTCTCTTCATGGCCCATCCCTCCGGAGTGTGGCAGCGCCTCGGCCGCCTGGATCGGGCAACGTACGCCGCGGGGGTCGGGGGCGGCAAACGCCCGGGGAGCCGCGCCCCGTCCGCGATCCGGAGGGGGCGGCACCGGCGGTTCCGGCTCAGGGCGCGCCCGTCTCGATCACGATGACGCCCGCGGCCGCGCCCGCATATCGGGAGACCGAGGCGGGTCCGCGCAGGACCCGGATGCGCCGCACGTCGGACGCGGGGATCTGGTCGAGGACGAGGATCGCGCCCTCCATCCCGCCCGCGTCGATGCGGGTGCCGTCCAGGTAGATGTGCGGCTGACTGCTCAGCACGAAGGAGCTCACGCCGCGCATGAGCACGTTCACGCCCGTGCCCGCCGCGCCGTCCGTCCGGCGCACCGTGAGGCCGGGCACGCTCTGCCGCAGCATGTCCGCGGCCGTGCGCATCGTCGGGTCCCGCCCTTCGATGGTTCCCTCGGCGTGGCCCTCCGCACGGCTTTCCTCCCCCGCCCGGACACCGACCAGGAGGCTGTCGAGGAGCGCGGTGACGCGGCGCATGTGGAAGTGCACGACCGTGGTCTCCTCGGGGGTGACCTCCAGGGTCTCGACGAGCGTCGCGTAGCCGGCGCCCTCCACCCGCAGGCGGTGCGTCCCCGGCGGCACGTCGGCGAGCGCGAAGCCGCCGCGGGGATCGGTGCGGACCGAGGGGCCGAGATCGGGGAGGGAAACGGTCGCGCCCTCCAGGGGACGCAGATCCGTCTCGTCGAGCACGAATCCGGAGATCGCGGCGGGCTGCTGCGCGGCCGCGCGGTCCGCCTCCACACCCAGCGCGGCCGAGGCGGTGAGCAGGAGCGCGAGGCGCCGCGGCCCGGGGCGACACGGCGCGCGCGAGAGGCGCCTTCCCACGTCCTCCTCCTCGGGGCCGCAGGCCCCCTCCCGGAAACCTTGACGATTTCTTGACGGCGTGTATACCGAAAGCTAATACACCCTCTTCGGCAACCCACACGAAGGGGGGACGTATGGCATCCGGATCGGAAGTCAGGGCCGCACCACCTCCGCCGCGCGGGTCGCGCGGCACCCGCAGGGCATCGCTGATACTCTCCTTCCTCCTCCTCCTCGGGGTGCTTCCGGCCCTCGCCGCGGCACAGACCGGGACGGTGACGGGCCAGGTGGTCCGTCAGGGCACGCTCGCTCCGTTGAGCGGCGTGCAGGTCTCGGTCGAGGGCACCGGCCTCGGCGGCCTCACGAACAACCAGGGCCGCTTCCTCATCACGAACGTGCCGGTGGGCGAGGTCACGGTGAACGCGCTCATGCTCGGCCACCGGCCCGCCTCCCGGACCGCGACGATCCAGGCGGGCGGGACGATCGTCGTCGACTTCCAGCTCGTGGAGCAGGCGATCGGGCTCGACGAGATCGTCGTCACCGGCACGGCCGGAGCCCAGCAGGCGCGCGCGATCGGCAACACCGTCAGCAGCATCGACGTGACGACCGAGCAGGAGATCGCCCCGCAGCCGAACTTCGAGACCATGCTCTCCGGCAGCGTGCCCGGCGTGAACGTCGCGGCGGGCGGAGGCGCCGTGGGCGGCGGCAGCAACATCCGCATCCGGGGGGCGAGCTCGATCGTGCTCTCGGGCCAGCCGATCATCTACATCGACGGCGTGCGCGTGAACAGCGCGGGCCCGGGCGAGGACGTCACGCTCGGTGTCGGCAACTCCCGCCCGCCCTCGCGCCTGAACGACATCAGCCCCGAGATCATCGAGTCGATCGAGATCATCAAGGGCCCGGCGGCCGCGACGCTCTACGGCACCGAGGCCTCCAACGGGGTGATCAACATCATCACGAAGAAAGGCCAGGCCGGTGAGCCGGTCTTCACGCTCACGGCCCGGGTGGGGCAGAACTGGTACCCCGACCCGAAGACGCACTGGCCCGGCGCCTACTTCACGTGCACCGGGACGGGCACGCACGGCTGCCAGCCCGGCGAGGTCGTCCACGTGAACGTGTTCATGGAGGACTACATCCACCACGGGATGAACCACTTCCGCAACGGCATGCCGCAGGGCTACACGGGCACGCTCTCGGGCGGAACGGACGCCCTCCGCTACCACTTCACGCTCGACTGGGACCACGACGAGGGCCCGGTCCCCACGAACTTCCAGAACCAGACGAGCGCGCGGGCGAACCTGAGCTGGCTGCCGCGCCAGGATCTCACGGTCGACTTCGGGTTCGGCGCCGTGCGCACGCACCTCGAGACCCCCACGGGCCAGCAGCCCGCGCGCATCACGGGCTTCCACTGGGCCTGCCCGAGCGCCGGGTGCGAGCGCGGCACCGGCACGCCGAACGCGCTCGACGGGGACTTCCGCGGATACATCGCCTACCTGCCCGACGTGTACGACCAGTTCCTCGAGTCGGGGCAGAAGGTGAACCGCAACATGATCACGATGACGGCCACGCACCGGCCGTTCGAGTGGCTCACGCACCGCTTCGTCTTCGGGACCGACCTCACCGAGACGCAGGGCTTCCAGATCCACCACCACACGGGCGGACGTGTGGGGAAGGGCTCCCGGGAGGGTGCGAAGAACCTCGAGTTCCGGGTCCGCAACGACCTCAGCCTCGACTACTCCGGCACCGCGACCTACCAGCCGACGTCCAGCCTGGAGCTCGCGACCTCGGCGGGCGTGCAGTACTACGACCGGAACTCGGAGTGGCTCCGCGGCTCGGGGTCGACCTTCGCCGTTCCCAGCCTGACCACGATCTCCGCGGGCGAGAACCGCGAGACGACGGACGGCGTCACCGCCAACCGGACGCTCGGCGTGTACCTGCAGGAGCAGGTCTCCTGGCAGAACCGGATCTTCGTCACCGGCGCCGTGCGCGGGGACGACAACTCGGCTTTCGGAGCCGAGTACGACTTCGTGCTCTATCCGAAGCTGAGCGCGAGCTGGGTGGTCTCCGAGGAGTCGTTCATGGAGGGGATCGACTTCCTCACCTCGCTTCGCCTCCGCGGCGCCTGGGGACGCGCCGGGCAGCAGCCCGACCAGTTCGCGGCCGTACGGCTCTACCAGCCGGTGCCGGGATTCCAGGGAGTAGGCGGGGTCACGCCGGACACCTACGGCAACCCGGAGGTGGAGCCCGAGGTCGGCGAGGAGCTCGAGCTCGGGTTCGACGCGGCGCTCTTCGACGACCGCCTCGGCCTCGAGGTGACCTACTACGACCAGCGCCGGAAGAACGCGCTGCTGAGCATCCCCGTGAAGCCGTCCACCGGCTTCCCCGGCTCGCAGCTCCGCAACATCGGCGAGATCCAGAACCAGGGGCTCGAGCTCGGGATCAACTGGGACGCGATCGCCCGGCCGAGCTTCGCGCTGCAGTTCAACACGTCGATCCACCTCAACCGCAACGAGGTCGTCGACCTCGGCGGCCTCGACCCGATCCCGGTGTTCGGGCAGAACGCCTCGACCGGCTGGACGGGGCAGCGCCACGTGGAGGGCTTCCCGCTCGGGTCCGTCTTCGAGGCACGGGTGGTGTCGGCCGACATCGTGGGGACGGGCCTCGACGCGCGGGCGGTCAACGTGATGTGCGAGAGCGGTCCGCCCGCCTGGCCGAACTCGACGATCACGCGCGGCGGCGGCCCTCCCGTGCCGTGCAGCGCCGACAGCGCCCCGGAGGTGTATCGCGGCGCGACGATCCCGACGCGTGAGGTCACGTTCAACACGACGCTCACGCTGTTCGAGAACGTGCGGGTCTTCACGAACTTCGAGTACGCCGGCGGGCACGTCATGGTCGACGGAATCACCGCGGCGGCGCACATGTTCTTCCGCAACACGAAGGCGATCGAAGAGCGCACGGACCCGATCCTGCTCGGCTACGAGGCGCTCGGCTCCATCGGCAGCAACCAGCCGGGTCTGTTCGACGCGAGCCAGCTCACCATGCGCTCCATCTCGGTGAGCTACACGGCGCCCCAGTCGTGGGCCTCGCGGATCGGCGCGGATCGGATGAACGTCACGCTCTCCGGCCAGAACCTCTGGCGGGTGTGGCGCGCCCAGACCCACGGCTTCGGGCGCGAGATCGTCGACTCCGAGATCCGCACCACGGGCGGCACCGCGACGGATCCGGGCGGCATCGCGGCCTACACGCAGGACGGCTTCCCGCTGTTCAAGCGTGTCCTCCTCACGCTGCGAGTGACCTTCTGATGGGCGCGCGCGCGAAGGCACGGACATCGTGCGGGACGCGATCCAGACACACCGACGGGGACGACTCCATGAGGCAGATCATCGAACGGAAGCGGCGGGGCGCGGGGCGGGGCCTCGTGCTGCTCTTCGCGGTCCTGGCGCTCTCGGCGTGCGACGTGGAGGAGCTGCTCGAGGTCGAGCTGCCCGGCAACGTGACCGCCGAGGACATCGAGCTTCCCTCGCTCGCCGCCACCGTGCGGGTCTCCGCGATCGGGGACTTCGAATGGGCGTGGGACAACTACGTCGATTTCGCCGCGCGGCATTCCGACGAGTACATCCACTCGTCCGGCAACTTCACCACCCGTCGTCAGATGCTGCGGGACATCCCGCCGGACCTCGGCGCGTACCAGAGCAACGTCTTCGGCGGCCTGCACCGGGCGCGCTACATGCTCGAGTCGCACCACGCCCGACTCGCCGGCTTCACGGACGAGGAGGTGGCGGGCCGGGCGGAGTACATGGCGGAGATGCTCACCTACAGCGGCTTCATCTATACCGTCTTCGGCGAGACGTTCTGCGGCACGCCGCTCGACGGGGACGGGGTGGTACGCACGCCGGACCAGCTCCTCGCGCTCGCCGTGGGACGTTTCACCGACGCGATCGCGGCGGCCACGGCCGTGGGCCGCGACGACCTCGTGACCGCGGCCTACATCGGGCGCGCGCGTGCGCACCTGACGCTCGAGAATCTCGACGAGGCCATCGCCGACGCCGAGATGGCGGCGGACATCGAGTACGAGTTCCTCGCGACCCGTGAGCAGGGCGAGGGGCGGCGGGAGAACTCGATGGCGAACACGAACCAGCTCCAGACCAACCAGGCCGCCACGGTCGCGCCGGGCTACCGGGACGTGCAGTGGAAGGGCGTCCCGGACCCGCGGGTGAACGTGATGAACACCGGGTTCGTCGGCCACGACAACTCGACGATCGTCTGGCGGCACGACAAGACGCCCCCGCAGGGCGGCGAGGGCCAGGACGTGATCATCGCGTCGGGCCGCGAGGCGTTGCTCTTCATCGCCGAGGCCGCCGCGGTCCAGGGCGACCTCGACCGCGCACGGACCATCCTGCAGCTCTTCCACGACCGGGCCGGCATCCCCGAGGTGACGGCGGCCGACCTGCCCACGCAGGACGACGTGATCCGGCACGTGATCGAGGAGCGGCGGCGCGAGCTGTTCGTCGAGGGCGGGCACCGTGCCCGCGATCACCTGCGGTGGCGGGGTACGGCCTTCGAGGTGCCCTACCTCGGTGAGCCGGGCTCCGACCACGCGGACGGCGTGGACCAGTACGGTCAGCCGTACGGAAGCACCACCTGCTTCCCCGTCGCGCAGAACGAGCAGCTCACGAGCTGACGCGGCGGAGGGATCGGAAAGTGCGAGGGGCCGCACCGCTCGGGTGCGGCCCCTCCGTTTTCGTCCGGGCGAGGCGACCGGGCCGGGGGTGCCGCGACCCCGGACCCGGTCGCCGACGCTCAGCGCTCGGCGTCCGACGCCATCCCTCGAAGCACCTCCGCGAGCGCCTGGAGCTTGTCGGCGTCGCCGCCGAGACGGCCCGCCCGCACCTCGCCGGCGTCCCGCTCGAGGCTCGACGCGGCCGCGCCCAGTCCCGAGGCCGATCCGTCGGCGAGCGCGCGCTCGACCTCGGCGGCGCGCGCCTCGAGGATCCGTCCGTCGCGCACGAGCTGCTCGAGGTAGGCCCGCGCCACGGGCTCCTCGGCGGGCCACGTGTAGCGCGGCTGCATCTGCGCGTTGAACTGGTCGAGCGTGGCGAGCTCGGCCGCCGCGATCTCGGCCGCGGACAGGTGCTCGCTGGGCGTGAGGCGGAACACGTCGATCCCTCGCGAGATCTCGGCGCCGTAGATCCGGCCGTTGTACCAGTAGGCCGACCAGTAGCCGCCCGTGTAGAGCTCGGTGTCGCTCAGCGGTCCCCGGTCGAAGTAGGCGATCTCGACCGGCTTCCGCGGGTCGGTGAAGTCGAAGACGGACACGCCGCCCTGGTACCAGGCCTGGACCATGAGGTCGCGGCCCGGGACGGGGATCAGCGAGCCGTTGTGCGCCACGCAGTTCTCGAGCTCGGTCTGCGGCACGGGGAGCTTGAAGTAGCCGTCGAGCGTCAGCTTGCGGTCCTCGCCCAGGCTGAAGATCGCGTCGGCGCCCCACGTGTCGGGATCCGTCGCCCGGCAGCGCGGCGCGGAGCCGCCGCCCCACTCGTCCGTGAACACGACCTTCGTCGCGTCGTTGTTGAACGTCGCCGAGTGCCAGTAGGCGAAGTTCGGGTCGATGACCTCCTCGATGCGCACCGGGTTCACCGGATCCGAGATGTCGAGCAGGATCCCGTTGCCGGCGCAGGCGCCCGCGGCGAGCCCGATCTCCGGGTAGGTCGTGATGTCGTGGCACTGGTTCGTGCGCCGGGACTCCTGCGTCCCCGGGCCGTGATCGCCGCCCTGCCAGAGGCCCGCGATGTCCCCGGTCTCGTAGTCGGCGAAGATCCGCGGCATGTTCACGACCTCCGCCCGCTCGGGCGCGTCGAGCGGGACGCGCACGACCTCGATGCGGAAGAGCGCCGTGTTCGGATCCTGCTCGGGCTCGGCGTCGACGCACCCCGGCAGCTCGTCGGCCGGACGCACCCGACCCGTGCCCTGGATGTAGACGTAGAGATTGTTCGGGTCGCTGGGGCTCGTGACGAGCGTGTGCGTGTGCGAGCCGCGGCAGGCCTGCACGGCCGCCACCTGCCTCGGGTTGCGCAGGTCCGAGATGTCGAAGATGCGCACCCCGAGCATGCGCGCGTCGCTCACGGCCTCCTGCACCCCGCCGGTGCCGCAGTCGAGGCGCCCGCGCGTCTCCTGCGCGGACATGACGACGAGGTTCCCGTAGACCGACACGTCACCCTGGCCGCCGGGACACACGACCGCGACCACCAGCTCCGGCGAGGTCGGGTTCGAGATGTCGAAGACCTGGAACCCGTTGTAGTTACCCTGGAAGAGCAGGTTGTCGCGGAAGGCCAGGTCGGAGTTCGTGAACCGTCCGTCGCCGGGCGTCTCCGGATTGCGGAAGCCCTCGGGCCGCTGCAGGCTCGCGAGGAGCTCCAGGTTCAGGATGGCCTCCCCCGCGTCGAGCCATCCCGGCTCGAGCCCGATCCGGGGATCGTTGGGATCCCAGGTCATGCGCGGCTCGGCGGAGGCCGGCGGCGTCGCCTGCGCCATCGGCGTCTGCTGCGCCTCGACCGACGTGGCGCCCGGGAGCGCGAGACCGAGCCCGAGCACGAGCGTCGCGAGCAGCGCCCCTCCGATCCCGGGCGCCGGATGCCTCGCGGTAACGGACCTCTTCATGGTGACCTCGTCGATGACGTGAACGGCCGCCGGCGATCGGCGACTCCCTCGCCCCCCTCCCCGGCCCGGGCTACCCGCCCCATTCGGCCAGGAGCTCCCTCATCCGCCGGATCTCGATCGCCTGGTCGGCGTCGATCTCGCTGGCGATCTGGAAGATCCGCGACTCCTGCCCCGCACCGGGCGAGGCGAAGAGCTCCTGGACCATCGCGAGCGCGCCCTGGTGGTGCTGGATCATGAGCTCGAGGAAGAGGCGGTCGAACTCCTCCCCGCTGGCCGCCTCGAGGCGCGCCATCTGTTCGGGGCTCAGCATGCCGGGCATCGCGGGCCGCTCGGGGGCCCCGTGGTCCAGGCCCCCGTGACCGGCGTGCGCGTCCGCCGCGCGCCAGTCCGGCACCTCCTCGCCGCGATCCCGCAGCCAACGCTCCATGAGCGCGATCTCGTCCTGCTGCGAGATCTCCATGCGGAGGCCCATCTGCCGGATCGCGGAATTCCCGGTGCGCGCCTCGATGAGCGCGGTCATGTCGAGCGCCTGCGCGTGGTGGTGGATCATGCCCTGCATGAACGCCACGTCGGCCGGGGTGTGGGCGAGCCCCTCGACGTCGGCCAGCGACGTCCCGTCGAAGGGCCGGGTCGCGGCGCCCGGCGCGCCCGGCTGGACGATGCGGGGCGCGTCGTCGGCCCCGCCGGGCCTCGCGGTGGTCGCGGGGGCGGGCTCAGCCGCTCCGCCGCTTCCGCCGCCGGCGCACGCGGCGAGCGCGGCCAGCATCGGCACGAGCGCCGCCCGGCGGCTGCGGCGTAGCCCGCGGGCCCGGGCCGGACCTATCGGCGCGGGGATTCTCGGGTCGCGCACGGCTCCTCTCCTGCGGACGGGTGGAGTGACGTCCGGTAAAATACATGGTGCGTCGCGTTCCCGCGCGCGGCCCGCACGGGGCGGGCGGCCGACGCCCCCCGGCGCGCCCGCGGACGCTCGGCCCCACCGACGGGCGCTCAGCCCCGCACGAGCGCTCCCCCGCACACCACGAGGTCCACGGGATCGCCACCGAGCTCCCAGGCCAGGAGCCGCTCGTCCGCGTGGCGCAGCACGAGGAGGTCGGCGCGCGCGCCCGGGGCGACGACGCCGCGGTCCTCGAGCCCGAGCAGCCGCGCCGCGTTCACCGTGCAGGCCCGGAGCGCCTCCGCGACCCCGAGGCCGAGCTTCCGCACGGCGAGGGCGATGACGAGCGGCATCGAGACCACCGGGGCCGATCCCGGGTTGAGGTTCGTCGCGACGACGATCCGGTCCGGCGAGCCCCCCGCCTCGACGAACGCCCGGCCGTCCGCGTAGCGGTCGTCCATGTGCAGCCCGCACCCCGGCAGCATGACCGCGAAGGTGTCCGAGCGGGCGAGCCGCCGGAGCCCCGAGGGGGTCGAAGCCTCGAGGTGGTCGACGCTGCGGGCGCCGTGCTCGGCGGCCCACTCCGTCATCCCCAGCGGATGGAACTGGTCGGCGTGCACCCGGAAGGGGTGGCCGAGCCGGGCCGCCTCCTCGAAGAGCGCGGCGCACTGCTCGAGCGGCCAGGCGGAGCGCTCGCAGTAGGCGTCGATCGTCACGCCGGGGAACGCCTCGCTCACCGCCGGGAGCGTCTCGGCGAGCGTCCGCTCGAAGAAGTCGGGAACCTCGGGATCGACCGCGTGGCCGAGGAGCGCCGTCGGCACGACCGTGCCCGGGAAGTCCGCCCCGACCCGGTCGATCGCGCGCAGCGAGCGGAGCTCCGCCTCGGTCGAGAGCCCGTAGCCGGACTTCACCTCCACCGTCGTGGTGCCCGCCCGGAGGAGACGGTCCAGGCGGGCCCGCAGCGTCGTCTCGAGCTCCTCGTCGGAGGCCGCGCGCACGGCGCGCACCGTCGACATGATCCCGCCGCCCGCGGCGAGCACCTCGAGGTACGCCGCCCCGGCGAGCTGCATCTGGAACTCGTCGAGCCGGCTCCCGACCCAGAGCGCGTGCGTGTGCGCATCGACGAAGCCCGGCATGCACACGCGGCCCCCGGCGTCGAGCACCTCGGCGCCGGGCGGGGGCTCGAGCGCCGGCTCCACCGCCGCGATCCGCCCGTCCTCGACGAGGACGGAGGCCCGGGGGAGCACCCCGCGCTCGGTCATCGTGACCACGCGGGCGTCCCGCACGACCAGGGGACGCATGGCGTCCGTCACCGGCCCGGAGCGGCGGAGGGGCCTCACCGCTCCTCCATCGGCACCCGCAGTCCCTCCTCGCGCGCGCACGCCCGGGCCTCCTCGTAGCCCGCGTCCGCGTGACGGAGCACCCCGAGGGCCGGGTCGTTGAAGAGCACCCGCTCGAGGCGGCGCGCGGCCTCGGGCGTGCCGTCGGCCACGATCACCTGCCCCGCGTGCTGCGAGTAGCCGATCCCGACCCCGCCCCCGTGGTGGAAGCTCACCCAGCTCGCGCCGCTCGCGACGTTCATCATGGCGTTGAGGAGCGCCCAGTCGCTCACGGCGTCCGTGCCGTCCCGCATCCCCTCCGTCTCGCGGTTCGGCGAGGCGACGGATGACCTATCCAAACGCAAATCTTGGGCGGGCCACCAAAGGAGCTGCGCTGGCC
>CAZOYA010000064.1:0-3056 GCA_964583815.1 uncultured Gemmatimonadaceae bacterium
TGCTTTGCAAGCAGGGGGTCGCCGGTTCGAGCCCGGCTGGCTCCACTGGAGAAGGCGAAGCCCTGCTCGAGGTTACGGCCTCGGGCGGGGCTTCCGCACATGAACATCGCGGTGATCATCCAGCAACGCCCCGATCCGCTTCCACCCGCATCCCGTAACGCTCCGCGATCGCCAGGACGCGCGGCAGGTCCACGCCCTCGAGCGATACCGGCCGGTCGAAGTCCGGCAGAGCCTGGCCGGCCGCGACGGACGTGCCCGCCTCCCGGAAGAATCCTTCCGAGCCACCGGGCAGGTAGACGCTCAGCTGCCGGCCCGCCGACTCGCCCACGTTGCGCGTGGTGTGCGGCATGCCGGCGGGGACGTGCAGGATCGCCCCGGCGCCGACTTCCGCGCGGGAGGAGCCGACGATCGCCTCGAACCGGCCCGACAGCACGTAGAGCAGCTCGGTCTCGGGGTGGCTGTGCACGGGCGGACCTCCCCGGGGCGGCACGACGTGCTCGACGACTGCGAAGGCCCCGCCGGTCGCCTCCGCGGGGATCCTGATGTTGACGTGGCCGCCCAGGTTGAGGAATTGCTCGCCTTCTTCCGGCGTGACGATCAGGCGCTCGACGGACATGACGTCCTCTCCCGCGTGGCTCGAGATGGATCCGGTGACGAACTCGGAGGAGAGTCTACGGGAGGGGGCGCGCTACGTATTGAACGAATGCGACATCCCGCTCGTCTCGCCGGAAGCGACGAATCGGGTGGGAGGAACGCCGGCGAAGGCCGTGAAGGAGCGGACGAAGTGCGCCTGATCGGCGTAGCCGGCGGCGAGCGCCAGCTCGCTCCACGGGCGCCCGGAGCCGATCTGCGCGGCCGCCCACGAGAAGCGCGCGAGCTGCGCGAGCCGCTTCGGTGAGATCCCCACGTGGAACCGGAACAGGCGCTCGAGCTGGCGGCGCCCGACCCCGAGCTCGTGCGCCAGCGCCTCCACGCGCGCGTTTCCGCGGCTCTCGAGGACGTGCTTCACGGCCGCGCTCATGCCGGGGTGCGGCCGGATGCGCGAGCGAGCGCGGGCTCCGTGCAGGAGGGAGCCGATCGCGGACCCCAGCTCTTGGAGGTTCGTGGCCGCCGCGACCCTCTCCTCCACCTCCCGCACCATCGGGTCCGGCAGGAGATGAGCGAGCGCCGTCTCACGATTCGCCAGCTCGTCCATGCGCATGCCGAAGACCGCCGCCGCGGCGTCCGGACGCACGATGACCAGCGCGGAGCGGGTCCGCGGCCCGGCCTGATATCGCCTGGCCCCGTCCTGGAGTCCGGTGATGCCCGACGAGGAGAACAGCTCCGACGCGCCGTCCCGCAGCACGCGCAGCGTTCCCGCCAGGCGGAGCCCGAGGACGGGCCAGGGCCCCGGCAGCACCGTGTAGGGCCGCGGCTCGTCGGCCTTGTCCGAGGGCTCTTCGACCCGGATGTCCTGGACGAACGGCCGCAGCGCCGGGTCGACGGGGACGCTCCGATAGGCTTCCGCTGCGGTCGTCACGGTTGCTCCGGAGATCTGCGGGCACGGGGTTCGGCCGCTGGGCCGACGATACCCGCGCGCGTGCTCCACTCTTAGCTCGTCGAGGCAGAGGTCCGCAACGAGCGAGTGATCATGTCGAGCACGATGCTCGCGGTGGCGCTGCTTGCCAGCTACGTGCCGGCACGGCGGGCGTCGACGGCCGATCCGATGGAGTCGCTCGGGGCGGAGTAGGGCCGTCGGACGTCACCGGAGCCCGAGAAACTCCGTCAGCTCCCTGGCCGCGGCCCCACCCGCGCGGTTCGCCCCGATGGTCGAGGCGGAGGGGCCGTAGCCGACCAGGTGGATCCTCGGCTCCTTCGCGACCTGCGTGGCCAGCCGGCCGGTCATGACGATGCCGCCCCCCGGCTCGCGCAGCATGAGGGGCGCCAGGTGATCGAGGGAGCTGCGGAAGCCGGTGCACCAGAGGAGGACGTCGGCCCGCACGACCGTGCCGTCCGGCCAGCGGACCCCCTCCTCGACGATGTCGCTGAACATCGGGAGACGCTTGAGCACGCCGCGCGCCCGCATCGCCTCGACCCGGGGCGTGACCGGGATGCCGGTCGCGGAAACGACCGACATCGGCGGGAGGCCGCGCCGCACCCGGTCCTCGACCTTCGCCACGGCGGCCCGGCCGGCCGCCTCGTCGAAGGGACCCGACCGGTACTCCGGCGGCCTCCGGGTCACCCAGGTGGTGGTGGTCACGCGCGAGATCTCGTCGAGCAGCTGGATCGCCGAGATGCCGGCGCCCACGATGATCACGTGCTTCCCGGCGAACTCCTCGGCCGTGCGATAGTCCTTCGTGTGGATCTGCCGGCCCCGGAACCGGTCCGCGCCGGGGTATTCCGGGATGTAGGGGCTTTCCCAGGTACCCGTGGCGTTGATGATCCCGCGCGCCGACACGTCGAAGCGGTCCGTCTCGATGCGCAGGCGGTCGTCGTCCCGGGCGCAGACGACAGTCACCCGGACCGGACGGTAGACGGGGAGCTCGAACCTCCTCTCGTATTCGGCGAAGTACTTCGGCACCGCGACGCTCGCCGGCACCTCCGTCTCCTCCGTGTCGACCGCCTCGGAGAAGCGCATCCCCGGCAGGTCGTGGATGCGGTTCACCGTGCTGAGCGTGAGCGAGGGCCAGCGGTGTTGCCACGCGCCGCCCGGCTCCGGGGACTGGTCCAGCACGACGAAGCCCCGGATCGGCTCCAGTCCGAGCCTGCGGAGGTGGTAGGCGGAGGAGAGCCCGGCCTGGCCGGCGCCGATGACCGCGATGTCGGTCCGGAGCGCCACGCCGGAGCGCGGCGCGCTTCGCCTCTCGGTCAAACGAAGGCCGTCGGGTGCTTCATCGGATCTGCCTCGGCATCGAAGCGCATTCAATGCAGACAATATCAGGAATGCACGTGCGCCGGAGCCACCGGGGCTGCGCTATCGGCGCGCCGTTATGCGGGCGTTGGGCACGCTCCCGGCACCCCGCTCCGGGCGTGCCGCGGCCGACCGGAGCGCGGGGCTCGGCGCGGGGGCGCGGGAG
>CAZOYA010000064.1:3066-17132 GCA_964583815.1 uncultured Gemmatimonadaceae bacterium
TCCAGCGGCGAACTCCCACTGAGCCGGTGTCCCCCACGCCGAGCTCACCTCACGGGCTCACCATCCGAAGGCCGCTGTCCGCGAGCGCGCGCACGGTGGCTTCCGCGCCGAGGTGCACGGGAAGCGTCTCGGCGAGAGGCACCGCCTCCGGAGGGATGATCACCCAGCGGAGGACGCGGTCCGGCTGGAACGTGAGCAGCGGGCTCGGCGTGACCACCTCGGCATCCAGGCGCTCGTGCAGGAAGAGGATCCGGATGTTCCCTTCGGTGACGCGGGCGTGATAGCTCCACGTGTACGCCTGGGTGGTGTTCCGGATGAAGCGGACCGGGAATGGCATGAACTCCGAGTCCGCTTGCGTGCTGAGCCACATCAGGACGGCTCCGTCGTCGGCCACCTCGGCGGTGATCTCCGGCACGGCCACGTCCGCGAACCGGGCATGCTCCCAGTAGATGTAGTTGAGCGGCGCGTACTCGAAAGGCAGGGAGACGATGTCGTCGGACCAGTCGTCCTCGGTCACGGTCTGTCGGCCCGTAACGATTCCGGCCGGACCGGGAGGGCCCGGCTCGCCCGCAGGTCCCGCGGGACCCGCCGGCCCTGCGGGACCGGCCGGGCCCTCCGGTCCGGAGGGGCCTTCGGGCCCTGCCGGGCCGGTCGGTCCTGGTCACCGCTGCACGCGGCGGTGAGCGTGACGAGGGCGAGTACCAGGAGCGTGTTCCATGTCTTGGGTGGCATCGTGGTCCTGAGGATCGGGGAACGAGAGTTCAGCGTACGCGCAACTCTAAACGGACCTCGCTCGCTCCGTAACCCGTGACGCAGGACGGGCCGTCCATGCGTCCGATCCGGAGGCCGATCCCCCGTCGGCGGCTCACATCGGGCCCATCATCCGGTTCATCTCCGTCATCGGATCGAGGACCCCGTACGCGCCCATGCGCATGGGCCCGCCGCCGAAGAACACGCGGAAGCCGAGCGAGAGGCTCCAGAAGCTGTCCGTGCCGAAGAGCGACGCCGGGGCCAGGGCAGGGGCGCCGCGCTCCAGCCGCACGGCGTGGTACTGCGCGTTCGCGAACGGTCGGACGCTGACCGCGCCGCGCGTCGCCACGAGGCCGTAGCCGAGGTTCACGATCGTCCAGCGGGTCGCGCCGACGGCTTCGGCGTGGTGGTCGTAGCGGAAGAAGCGATCGCCGTCCGGGACGGCCTCCCGCGGGTACTCGGGGCGCGTCGCGTGCTCGATGCGCAGGTACGGCTGATGGATCCCGAGGCCGAGCTGCGCCTCTCCGAGGACGCTGAAGTACCCGGATCCGCGCTCGGGCTCGCTGCGGGAGAGCTCGAGCAGCGTGTACAGCGCGCCGAAGTCGTAGGGATGCGCGTGCCGGAGCGCCACGTTCCACAAGCTCGTGACCTCCTCCACGCCGTCGTGCTCCTCCGTGACGGATCCGTAGCTGGCGCTCGCCTCCCAGGCGGCCGAGGGGCCGCGGCCGGCGCCCCATCGCTTCGCCACCCGCGCCGACCAGCTGTCGCCGAAGCTGTGGATGTTGCCCAGGTCGTAGGGGCCCTCCGGCTCGCCGCCCCCGAAGAGCCCCGCCTCCACGCTCCACCCGTCGCGCAGGAAGACGCCGTTGAGCGTCCAGCGCTCGAGGATCTGCGACAGGTGGTGGTTCGTGGGATACTTGAGCCCCGGCCGCGCCATCGGATCGTCCGTTCCGTACGGCGCGAAGCCCTTGCCCGCCGACAGCGAGGCCTCGCCGCCCAGGACGTTCCGGACGTTCACGCTGAGCATGAGCTCGTGGAGCAGCGTGTGGGGGTGGCGCTTGTCGAGGAAGCCCTCGCCCCAGCCGCCGAACGTCAGCTCGCCGTCCTCCTGGGTGAGGCCCTCGAAGTTGAGCGTGGTGCGGAGCGTCAGGAGGGAGCCGGGGCTCTCCACGTTCGCCATGATCGCCGGCTGCGTGAGATAGAGCTCCGTCTCGCGCAACGGGCCCTCATCGGTGCCGGGAGCGCCGAAGGTGACCGCGGGGAAGGCCTGGGCCATCCCGAGCAGGCGCCATCCCGCGCCGAGCTCGGTCGACCACATCTCATGGCCGGCGTGGGCCTGCGCGGAGCTGTCCGGAGCCTGGTCCGGAGCATGGTTCGGAGCATGGATGTGCTGCCCCGCGATCGCGGCGGGACGAAGCGACAGGAGGGCGGCGACGCCGAGCAGCGCCGCGCGTCGTGTACGCACGTCGGATATCCTCGTTCTTTCGATGACCTGGGCGCGCCCGTGCGGGCGCGGACGACGACTCAGGCCGAAAGGCGAGGAGGGGGCGGCTCCTGCGGGAGGAGGTCGGAGGCGAGCGCGGTGGCTTCCACGGGCGTCCGCGTGCGCAGCGTCGGAGCCTCGAGCGTGGTGCTTGCGAGGCGCGCGACCTGACCGGTGGCCCCGCAGCCCATCACGAGCATGCAGCTCGTGGGTGAGGGGGTGGTCGGAGGATCGTCGGTCGCCGACGTGGACGATCCGCCGACGGCCGCGTGGGCACCGTGCCCCGCGTGGGCATCGTGCGCGTGCGCCGCCTGGGCACTGGCGTCCGCGGATGCGTCCGCCGGCAGGCCCATGGGACAGTCGAGGGCGAGCGCCTGGGCCCACGCGCCGCACACGAGCGCGAGGAGCGCGACGGTGCGGCGGAGGAGACGGGGGCCGGGGTGGGTGCTCGTGAACATCATCCAAGCTAGCACACGTCCGGAGGCGTGTGCATGGTCGGAAGAGACGGCCGCGCAGGTGTCGTTTTCACCGCCGAAACGGCATGTGGCTTGCCTCCGTGCGGAACGTCGAGGCGCGGCACCATGCAGGTCCGCACGGCCACGCCTGACGCTACATCGAAATCCTCCGCACCTCGCCCACGTCCGGCCGCTCGCCCGTGATCCGACCCTTGGCGAGCTCGAAGAGCACGGCCGGCATCGACTTGTCCTGCTTCAGGTAGGTCACCGAGTCGGCCTCCACCAGGATCAGGGCGATCCGCGGGTCGTCCGGACCGCCGTCCCGCACGTCGTCGACCTTCTCGAACCACGCCTTCCACGACGAGTCGTAGAGCTCGCGGATCCTTTCGCGGTCCCTCGACAGACGGGCGAGGCCGCTCACCGACACCCACTCGCGCGAGTGCTGGTCGTAGAACGCGAGGTTGACGTGCGGATCCGACTCGAGCTCGTCCATCTTGTGCGACTCGATGTCCGTCACGTACCACAGATCCGCGACGGCCTCGCGCTTCTGCGTCATCATCGGCCGGGACACGAGCCGGCCGTCCGGGCGGCGGGTCGTGAGCATCGCCACCTCGATATCCTCGATCAGCTCGTGGAGCTCGTCGATCCTCTTGTCGTCGGTCATGGGGCGCCTCCTGTGGGGATGGTCCGGTAGGAGGGGCGCAGGAACCGTGCCTTCGGCTTCGTCCTTCACATCCCGGTCGGGGGCGTCAACAGGTAGCTGACGATGGTGGCGACTCCCAGCGAGCCCCGACGCGTCGCGACGATGCGCCCCGGCTCGATCCAATAGGGCTGCGCAACGCCTTCCGGGAAGACCACGGCGCCCGCGTACGCTCCCGTCGGCGAGAACAGTCGCCAAACCCTCTGATCATCCGGAATCGGGGGCTCACCGTCCGGGGTGGACAGGCGGCCCTGCTGCAACGCGAAGAGCGAATCACCCACGCCCCACATGATGTCGTAGAGGTTGTAGTGGTCCCCGACCTCCCGCGCGACCGCCCGGGCTCCCGGGCTCAACCCGTAGAACTCTTCCAGGATCTCGACCTTCCGCGCTTCGGGGATGGGCGCGGGCCTCATCGGGACGCGGAGGAGACCCACCACTTCGCCCTGATCCGAGTAGCGCGTGAACAGGCCCAGGTCGGAGCGTCCGGTGACGAAGCCTCCGGTTCCGAGCGGTGCGAACCATCCGAGCGGGTCGAGGAGGCGCGCGCCCGCGCCGCTCGCGCGAGAGGGCACCCGGCTCGGGAGGGGTGCGATGAAGTCCACGCTTCGGGAGGCGAGGTCGAGTCGACCCACACTGTCGGTCAGCGTCCGCGCCTCCGGATCGGCCAGGAAGATCTTCCAGAGCCACGGCAGGTGATCGACCGGATCCTGGAGGACGACTCCGCCCACACCCGGGATCGGCATCGCCACTTCTTCCTCGAGCTCGCCGGTGAGCCGGAATCGCGAGAGCCGCTGATTCCCGGGATCCATCACCCAGAACGCGTCGTCGCCTGCGGACCAGAGCGTCGCGTTCGAGCTCCAGATCTCCCCCGGGCCCTGACCGGTCCGGGCGAAGCGCTGCACCACCGTGTCCCGCGTCGGGTCGAGCACCGCCAGCCTGAGCTGGCCGCCGTCCAGGACCACCAGCGTTCCGTCTGCGAGGCGCGCGTATGCCTGCGGCCGGTACAGGAGGGGCTCGTCCGTGGGGGATCGGTCGGCAGTCGGGATGGATCGTTCGATCGTGAGACGCCATCGATGCTCCGGAGCATCCCAGGGCGGCAGCGTGCGAAGGGAATAGACCGGGATCCCGGCGCTGTCGGTCACTTCGACCGTGGGTTGTGCGTGACCGCCTCCACAGGCGGCGAGCGCGGCGGCCACCATGGCCACCCCGACTCGTCCGACGACCGGCATCGGCTCGTCAGAACGCCCGCTCATCTCCGATACACCCGCACGTGCTCCACCCCCAGCTCGTCCCGCCACACGCCGGCGACCAGCCCGCGTTCGACGTCCCTGACTTCGAATCCGGAGGGCGTCTCGAGCCGGGCGATCGCCCGGCCGCCGCGATCGAACAGCCACCACGTGGCGCCTCCGTCCGGTTCCGGTTCGTACTGCCGCGCCCAGACCAGGCTGTCGTCCTCCGCGAGCAGGGCGGAGAACGCGGGCATCCGCTCCGGGAAGGTGAGATCCGTGCGGAGGCGAAGCATGGCCTGCCGATAGGGACCCTCCTCCTCGTCGAGGATGGCCGACCAGAACCGATCCACGTCGGCGTCCGTGACCGCGCGAGGTGGGAGCTAGAGCCTCCAGATCTCCTCCAGCTCCCCGCTCGTTCCGTAGCAGCGCACCTGGGGATCCGGCCCGAACGTGTGGCAGAAGCCCGGGCCGAACCGGACGACTCCGGCCGGTGCGCTGAAGGGAGCGCCCACCGTGGTCCTGAAGTCACCGACCTGCCGGACGAACCGCTCGTTGTGTGGGACCCGACGCAGGGAGTCGACGAGCGAACCGTCCGGGGCGTAGACCGACACGAGGCTCTGGTCGAAGAGCCTGCCGGTGCCTTCCAGCTCGACCATGTGACTGGCGGTGATCGTGAGGGCTCTGCCGTCCTGTCCGAACTCCACGGGGAACAGCAAGCCGCTGAACCACTCCAGGTGGAAGGAGCGCACGAGCTCGCCGTCCTCGTTCCGCACGGAGATGCGCTCGTTCCCGGCGTCGTAGGTGAAGATCGAGTCGGCGACGTCCTGAACCAGGTTCAGAGCCCGGAACTCCCGCGGCCCGTTTCCCCGGCCGCCGAAGGACATCCGGAAATCTCCCCTCAGCCCGAAGATCCGCACCTCCTCGCTGCCCCCATCCGCGACGGCGAGGCGTTCCGAATCCAGGAGCTCGACGTCCCGGATCTCGTGGAACTGTTGCGGACCGCCGGATGCCACGGTTCCGAGCGAGGTGATCAGCTCCAGCTCGGACAGGACGGGAATGCCCGAGACATCGCTCTCCACGATCCGGATGCCGGCGCTGTCGGTGACGATCCCCGGGTCGCCCTGCGCGTCTACTCCGCATCCGCACAGCAGCGCGGCGAGGAATGGGGCGAGCGTTCTCTCGCGGAGGATCATGCGCTTCCGTGATCCGTGTCCGGGGGGCAGCTTCCGCAACCTCCGGCGGTGGAAGCGGCGGAGCAAGTCATGAAGGCTCGAGGGGTTCGAGAGCGGCTGGCCGGCCTTCTTCGCAGTTCTGTGCGTCTATCTTGCGCACTTCCCGGGGCTCGACGCGGGTCTGTTCTCCATGATGCGCGCCACCGGGGAAGACGAGCTCGCGGCCTGGAAGCGGCTCTGCGGGACGCTCGGGCTGGCGGGGGTGGACGCGGGGGAAGAGGCGAGCGCCGCGTCGGGTCCGGAGCGCTGGGCGGGCACGGTCGAGGAGATCCGTCAGGACCCGCGCGGCCGCTACCTGCTCGTGCGACTGGACGCTCCTTCGCCCGGGATCCTGCTCCTGGGCGTGCACCCCGGGACCGAGGGGCTCTGTGCGGTCTGTCGCCGTACAGAGCCCCCCGGACCGGGTGATTACGCCTTCTGGAGCGCCTCGATCTGCTTGTCCAGCGTACCGAGCAGTCGATTGACCCGCTGGAGGCTGTCGCCCTCGATCGACCGCTTGACGGCCTGGTCGAGCGCCTTGTGCAGCTCGTCCCGGCGCTCGTCGAACTGCGACTGCAGGGCAGCGCGCACCGGATCGTTCCGGTCCGTCCGCCTCTGGTTCCTCTGAGCCCTGGACGTCCTGGCAGTCCGGGTCTGGGCCCGCTTGCGGCCCCTGGCGGACTTCTTCTTCGCGGGGCTCTTCCTGGGCCCCCCGAGCTTCCTCTTGATGGGCAGGGCGTAGCGTGCGTGGAACTGCCGGCCCGTCAGAGCGGTGACCTTCTCGTCCACCTTGGCTGCCTCCTGCTGCAGCTCGGTGCTCGAGAGGTTCGGGTTCTTCGTCAGGGCGCGCTCTACGGCAGCGAGCACGTCCGGATTCGTCTTCGGCATATGGGGATTGCTCCTGGCGGGATAGCCTGTGCGTGAGTCTGAGAAGTGACTCACGCCAGGGTCACGCGTCAAGAGCGTCGTATTCGGCGTGCGTCTGGAGAGGAGCGTGGATTTTCAAGGATGAACGCCCCTCGGGGTCGTTCCGGATGTCTGTTTCCGCACGCGTGCGGTGTCAGCCCGTGGGCACGACTTCCCGCTCTGAGGCCGCCGCCCCGCCCGCCACCGTCACGTGATAGACGGTCTGCTGGCGCTCGTAGATGACCAGCGCCAACCCCTCGTCCTGGGCCTCCGCGAGCACGTCGCCGAAGATCTTGCCGAGCTCACGCGACTTCTGTGCCGAGACCGACTCGAGGGAGCGGTCGACGATCCGCTCGAGCCAGGGGCGCAGGGATTCGGGCGTGGCGGCGGGAAGCACGTCCGGCGTCTCCAGCGGCGGCGCGAAGGCGGCGTAGGACAGATCGATCGTGGTGCCGAACTCGTGCGAGCTGACGCCGCTGGCGGCGTTCGCGTTGGAGCCGCGCAGCCCGGCCTGTCGCTCCGACGTGCGGAGCGCGCTCGTGACCTCGAAGCGGTAGGCCGGCAGATCGAGCGCGGCGAGGCGCTCCTGGAAGCGCATACCCAGCGTCTCGAGCAGGACGAGGACCTGCGGCACGACCCAGGTCGGCGCGGTGCCCTCCCGCACGATCCAGAACCGGGTGCTGTCCGGCAGCGCCACGAGCCGTCCCTCACCGACGAAGCCCTCGACCGCCGTCGCGTTCAGCGCCCGGACGCCGCCCCGCTGGGCGCTCGCCACGTGCGACGCGTTCAGATAGCGCCGCAGGCGCGCCTCCTCGGCGGGCGTCATCACGGGCATCGGGCTGAGGATCCGGTCCGCGGCGTCGGCGACCTCGTCCGCGCCGCCCACCGCCTCCGCGAGCACCCGCTCGACCTCGGCGAGCGTCTCCAGGCGCGCGGCCTCGGCGGCTTCCTGACGCTCGCGCTCCACCCATCCGCAGGAGGCGAGCAGGGGCGCGGCGAGGGCGAGGAGGAGAAGGTGGGGGCGCATGGGTCGTCCGGGCTCGGGGAGTCGAGGGCCGACGTCTATACCAGTGGCTCGCGGCAGGGTTCTCGTCGTCCGCGATGGACATCGCCGTGCGATGATGCGATATGAATCCCCACCGTCCATCTCCCACCGTCCATCCCCCATCGAGCGATGCCCATGAGCGCGTACGTCGTCGTCCAGATCGAGGTGACCGATCCCGGGACCTACGAGACCTACAAGGAGCTCGCGCCCCCGTCGATCGCGCAGTACGGCGGGCGCTACATCGTCCGCGGCGGGGCCACCGAGACGCTCGAGGGCTCCTGGCGGCCGCGCCGCTTCGTGGTCCTCGAGTTCCCCACCTCGGAGGCGGCCCGGGCGTGGTGGTCCTCGGAGGAGTATGCCGCGGCGAAGGCGATGCGGCAGCGGTGCGCGCGCACCGAGATGATCCTCGTCGAGGGGCTGGCGGGAGGGCTGGCGGAGGTGCTGCCCGGCCGCTAGTGTGTGCGCGACGCACATAGTGCTCCGACGCACCCCCGCACCCGACGTGCCCTCCGTCGCCGACCATCTGCCGCTGACGCCGCTCGCGTTCGAGGCCCTCCTGGCGCTCGCGCCCGGAGATCGTCACGGCTACGCGATCATGCAGGACGTGGAGGAGCGGTCGGGGGGCGCGCTCACCCTGCACGCGGGCACGCTGTACAGGGCGCTCGCCCGCCTCGTGGAGTCGGGGCTGATCGAGGAGGTCGACGCACCCGCGGCCGAGGACGCGGGGTCGGACGCGCGGCGGCGCTACTACCGGCTCACGCGTCTCGGCCGCCGCGTGGCGGCCGCCGAGGCGCGGCGGCTCGAGAGTCAGGTCGGCTCGGCGCGCGCCTTCGGCCTCCTGGGCGAGCGGGGATAGACGGGTGTCGGGCCCGGGCCGGGGCGGGGGCGAAGCCTGGAGCCGGCGGCTCCACCGCATGCTCCTCCGGCTGTACGCCCGCCCGTTCCGCGTGCGCCACGGCGCCGAGATGGAGCGCCTGTTCCTGGAGAAGCGGCGCGATGCGCGGGCCAAGGGCCGATCGGGCTCCTTCTACGCGGGCGCCGTGGCGGACGCCGTCCGCAGCGGGCTGGGCACGAGATGGGACGCGCGGCGCCGGCGCCGCGCCGAACGGGACGAACGACGACGAGGGGAGGGGGGAGCCATGGGAGGCGCGAGGGGAGGCGCGATGGGAGGCATGGAAGGGTGGTGGAGGGACGCGCGGCACGCGATCCGGTCGCTCCGGCGGAGTCCCGGCTTCACCGCGGTGGCCGTGGTCACGATCGGGCTCGGCATCGGGGCCAACACGGCGATCTTCAGCGTCGTGCGCGCGGTGCTCCTGGCCCCGCTGCCGTACGAGGAGCCGGAAGAGCTCGTCGTGCTCTGGGCCGAGCTGCGCGCGCGGGGGGTGACGCATTTCCCCTTCTCGCCGCCCGACTTCCGCGAGATCCGCGACGGCGCGACCCGCCTCGAGGACCTGGCGGCGGTCCTCAGCTTCCGGCAGACGCTCACGGGTGACGGGGACCCGGTCCAGGTCCTGGCCGGTGCGGTGACCTGGAACTTCTTCCCCCTGCTGGGCGTGCAGCCTGCGCTCGGCCGCGCGTTCGTCGAGGAGGACGACCTGCCGGTGGCGCCGGACGCCGCGCCGGGCGACCCCGGCACGGTTCCCGTCGTCCTCCTGAGCGACGGTCTCTGGCAGCGGCGCTTCGGCCGGGATCCGGACGTGATCGGACGGACGCTCGAGCTCGGGGGCGGACCCGCCGAGATCATCGGGGTGCTGCCCGCGGACTTCGAGCTCCTCCTCCCGCCGACCGCCCAGGTGCCCCCCGACGTGGAGCTGTGGACCACGGCGCGCCCGGACTACGCGAACGCGCCCGCGGGCAACGTGTTCCTGCGCGCGGTGGGACGCCTCGCGGAGGGCGCGACGGTGGAGCAGGCGCACGACGAGGTCGTCCGGCTCGCCTCGGAGATCGCCTCGCGGAGCGAGTCGAAGCGCACGGCGGGATGGGCCGTGCGGGTGGAGCCGCTCGCGGCCGATCTCACGGCGCACGTGCGCCCGACGCTGCTCGCGCTGTTCGGCGCCGTCGTGTTCGTGCTGCTCATCGCGTGCGCGAACGTCGCGAACCTCCTGCTCGTGCGGGCGCAGAGCCGCGACCGGGAGCTCGCGGTGCACGCGGCGCTGGGAGGCTCGCGCGCCCGGGTCGCGAGAAGGCTGCTGATCGAGTGCGGGATCCTCGCCCTCGCGGGGGCGGGCCTCGGCGTGCTGCTCGCCCGCGTCGGCGTGGAGGCGCTCCTGGGGCTCCAGCCCGCCGATCTGCCGCGGGCCGGGGCCGTCGCCCTCGACGGCATGGTGCTCGGCTTCGCGCTCCTCTCCGCCCTCGGTGCGGCGGTCCTCTTCGGGCTGCTCCCCGCGGTGCGGGCCTCGCGCGTCGATCTGTCGGACAGCCTGAAGGCACGCGGCGGCGCGGACCGGAGCGCGGCGGGCCATCGCCTGCGCCGGAGCCTGGTGGTCGGCGAGGTCGCGCTCTCCCTGGTCCTCCTCGTGGGCGCCGGCCTGATGATGCGGAGCTTCCTCGCCCTGAGCCGCGTGGATCCGGGCTTCCGCACCGAGGGGGTCGTGGCGTTCCGCCTGGCGGTGCCCTTCGCGCGCTATCCCGATCCCCGCGAGCGCGAGACGCTGCTCGAGACCCTCCGGACGCGGCTCGAGGCGGTCCCGGGGGTGGTCTCCGCGAGCGCGGCCTTCCCGCTCCCGCTCGAGGGCGTGGCCTTCAACGGTCGCTTCGGCCCCGAGGAGGCGCTCGCGAACCCCGAGATGTTCGGGCAGGCCGACTACCGGGCGGTGCGACCGGGCTACTTCGAGCTCATGGGGACGCGCGTCCTGGAAGGTCGCGCGTTCAGCGAGGCGGAGCACCGCGACAGCGCGTCGGTCGTCGTGATCGACGACGTGCTGGCGCGCGCGCTCTGGCCGGACGGCCCGGCGGTGGGGCGGCGCTTCCTGGTCCGCCCCCTCACGCCGGAGCCCGAGCTCGTGGAGGTGGTCGGCGTGGTCGAGCACCAGCGCGCGCACACGCTCGCGGCGGACGGGCCCGGGACGGTCTACTTCACGGACCGCTACCTGGGCGGCTTCGCCGGATCGTGGCTCGTGAAGGCCGGCGTGGATCCGCTCTCGCTGAGCGAGGCCGTGCGCGGCGCGGTGCGGGCGGTGGACCCGGGCATCCCGGTGGCCGACCTCCGGCTGATGGACGACGACGTGCAGGTGGCGATGGCGCCGACCCGGTTCGCGCTCACGCTGATCGGGGTGTTCGGCGTGCTCGCGCTCGTGCTCGCGGGCGTGGGGCTCTACGGGGTCCTGGCGTACGTGGTGCGCCAGCGGACCGCGGAGATCGGCGTGCGCGTGGCGTTCGGTGCCGGCCGCGGCCAGATCCAGTCCATGGTGCTCCGGGAGGGCGTGCTCCTCGCGCTCCTCGGCGTGGCGCTGGGCGCGGCGGCGTCGTGGCCGGTCACGGGTCTGCTCGAGTCGATGCTCGTGGGGGTCTCGCCGACCGACCCGCTCACCTTCGGCGCGGTGAGCCTGGTCTTCCTGCTGGTGGCGGTCGCGGCCTGCTGGATCCCCGCTCGGCGTGCGGTGCGCGTCGACGCGGTCGTGGCGCTGAGAGCCGACTGAAGCGGGCTCACACGCGCACGAGGCGTCCCTCGTTCCGCTCGGTATCCCACAGATAGAGCGTCGGCGCGCCCCTCCAGCCCAGGATCTCCCCGGGGTTCACCCAGAGGGCGTCGCCGAACCGCTCCTCGTGCGCCTCGTGGGTGTGTCCGCTGAAGACGGCGTCGTAGTCGCCGGTCCGCGCGAGCGCCCGGCCGTAGAGAGGGAAGTGGGTGAGCGCGACCCGCCGGCCGGCGAGCTCCAGCTCCGCGTGCTCGCCGTGCAGCCGGAGCGCGGGGGCGGACCCGTCCCGCGCCGCCTCGAGGATCCGGTAGCGGTCCCCGTCCCCGTTGCCGAAGACGCAGTGCACGGTACCCTTCCACCCGCCCAGCGCGCGGGCGGGGATCGGCGAGCAGAGGTCGCCGCAGAAGAGCGCGGTGTCGATCCCCTCGCGCGACAGGAGCTCGAGCGCCCGCTCGAGGTTCGGGAGCTGGTCGTGGATGTCCGAGAGCACGCCGACGAGCACGATCACCTCCTAGTTCGGGTGGACCCTCCCGCACCCTACCCCCGTCGAGCCGGGCCGTGCGCGGCCACGGGACGGGCGCGTATCTTCCCGCCGCCTCGAAAGCCGACCCGCCGATGACGCCCACCGCCATTCCCTCGCCCGCGCCCGATCTCCTCCAGGAGCTCGACGTCCTCCTGCGCACCCGATACGGCCTCCTCCTCGTGGAGACGGAGGACGAGTCGCGGGCGCTCACGCTGCTCCGGCACGCCGCCGATCGGCGCGGGCTCCCGCTCTTCGTGTGGACGCCCTCGAAGGGCCTGATCCGGCAGGAGGAGGGATTCGACGCGCCGGTCTACGACACGGCCGACCCGTCGAAGGCGCTCGCGCACATCGAGTCGGGCGCCTATCCCGCTCTGTATTACCTGCGATCGCTCGCGGCCTACCTCGAGCGGGACGATCCCGCGTTCCGCCACCGGCTGGCCGACGCGGCCGCGAGCCTGGAGCAGGGGGAGGGCGCGATCGTGCTCACGGGGCGCGCGGCCGATCTTCCGGCCGAGGTCCGGGAGCGGACGGCGGTCCTCGCCATGCCGGGCCCGTCGACGCGGGAGTACCGCGTGCTCCTCGCGCGGGTGCTGCGCGACGTGCGGGCCCGGATCCCGGTCGAGATCGACATGACGCTGCCGGAGCAGGACCATCTCCTGACGAACCTCCGCGGGCTCACCCTGATGGAGGCGGAGAAGCTGCTCACGAAGCTCGTGGTCGAGGACGGGCGCCTCTCGGGCGAGGACGTCGATCGCGTGATGGAGGCCAAGCGCGACATCATCGAGCGCGAGGGGGTGCTCGAGTACTACCCGAGCGAAACGGAGTGGTCGGAGATCGCGGACCTCGCGGGCCTCAAGGCCTGGCTCCGGAAGCGGCGGGGCGTGGTGGCCGATCCCGGGCGCGCGGCGGAGTACGGGCTCTCCTTCCCGAAGGGCATCCTGCTGCTCGGGGTGCCGGGGTGCGGCAAGAGCCTGTGCGCCAAGGCCGTCGCCATGGACTGGCGACTCCCGCTGCTCAAGCTCGATCCGTCCACGCTCTACAACAAGTACATCGGGGAAACGGAGAAGAACTTCCGCCGCGCCATGGCCACGGCCGAGCGGATGGCGCCGCTCGTGCTCTGGATCGACGAGATCGAGAAGGCGTTCGCGTCCGGGGAAGGGGAGGACGGCGGCGTGTCCAGGCGCGTGCTCGGGACGTTCCTCTCGTGGATGCAGGAACGCACGGGAGAGGTGTTCGTGGTGGCCACCGCGAACGACGTGCAGCGGCTACCGCCGGAGCTCCTGCGCAAAGGGCGCTTCGACGAGATCTTCTTCGTCGACCTGCCGGACCGCGAGACCCGCGCGGCGATCTTCGCCGTGCACCTGCGCGGCCGGGGGCAGGATCCCGGGCGCTACGACCTGGGACGCCTCGCCGACGCCACGGACGGATTCAGCGGTGCGGAGATCGAGCAGGTGGTCGTCTCCGGCCTCTTCCGCGCCTTCGCGGAGCGGCAGGATCTCACGATGGAGTGCCTGACCACGGAGGCGGGGCTGACGCGCCCGCTCAGCGTCACGATGGCGGAGAAGGTGCAGGCGCTCCGGCAGTGGGCCCGGGGGCGGACGCGGAGCGCGCAGGTGGTGGCGTGAGCCCGACGGTCTCGGGCTGCGCGGTGCCCGACGGTGGCCCGTGCGCATGTAAGCCGCACGGACCACCACCGGACGATGTCGCGGCTGCCCGCATCAGTGCCAGGTCACGCCCAGCCCGAGCTGGAACGTGTTGGCGCTGCCGCCTTCGAAGTCGCCCCAGCCGAACGAGCCGTACGGGCTGATGGAGAAGTTGCTGCCGGTGCGGATGTCGTACCCGAATCCGGCGGTGGCGCCCAGGCCCGTCGAGCCGGCGCTCATCGAGAAGCCGTCCACCGAGGCGCCGACCTCGAGACGCGAGATGCCCACGCCGCCGCGGAGGAAGAAGCCCGACGTCGACACGGGATAGAACTGCGCCATGGCGCTCACGTTCGTGTGCGTGATACGCGCACCCGCCTCCTCCTTCGTCCAGGCGCTCGACTCCACGCCGAGGAGGAGCGCGTCGCTCACGGCGCCGCCGAGCTTGAGCTGACCGCTGACGCCGGACTGGCGATCGCCACAGCC
>CAZOYA010000065.1:0-6921 GCA_964583815.1 uncultured Gemmatimonadaceae bacterium
GCTGCCACGGGTAGGCGTAGTACGCCTCGAGGATCAGGAACCCGAGCAGGTTCGCCCGCGCCGCGAAGCCCGTCGACATCACCGGGACCCGGTCCGTGGCGGAGCGGCTGAGCTCGAGCGTCGGCCAGTTGTTGGAGTCCCAGGCGAGGCCGGCGTCCGCGAAAGCCACGAGCTCCGTGGGCAGGTAGGGGAAGTTGATGATCCCGAACTGCTCCACGCCCAGGAACGGGATCCGCAGCTCGAGGTTCGCCACCGCGAGCCGCTGCCCGCGCAGCCGGTTGAGCCCCGGGCAGGTGTTCGTGGTCGTGGCACCCGCCGAGCACTCCGCGTTCGAGAAGCTCTCCCAGGCGTAGCCCCGCATGAGCGACTCGAACCCGAGGAAGAGCGGGTTGAGGATTCCGAACCCGTCGGCGGTGGTCTCCGTGGTGCCGAGGCCGTAGCGCCCGTAGTGGAGGCCGCGAATCCCGACGGTGAGGAGACGGGCCGGGCTGTAGTAGCGCCGCCAGTCCGCGACGATGGTCGTGAAGTCGACGTCGCCGATCGTCTGCTGCACCTCGAACCGATAGCGCCCTCCGCGCACCGGCGAGACGAAGCCGAAGAACGCGTTGTCCCCGACGAGCGCGACCGAGGCCTTGCCCATGTTCAGCGGCTGCGGCTCGAGGTCGTCGCGCTGCACGCGCTGGTAGCCGATGATCCGCCGGAAGGCGTCGACGTAGTACTTGTCGGTCTCGATGTCGTAGCTGTAGCGCGTGAACCCGAGACCCATCTCGACCCGCCGGGTCGACGAGAAGGGGTAGGCGATCTGCCCCATCACGGACGTGTCGAAGATTCGATACATCGTCTGGCCGATGTAGTCGCCGACGTCGTCCTGGCCGAACTCGTAGTAGCCGAGCATGTACGGGATCCGGCCGCCGCCCACGCCCCAGTTCCACCGGTTGGACATGTCGGCGTAGAAGACCTGCCCGCCGATGTCCTTGAAGGTGCCCTGCGCCTGCACGGCCACGCCGAGCACCTGGTTCCCGAGCATGTCGCTGAAGTACGCGGACGCGCCGCCGCCCACGTAGTTCCCGAAGTTGTCCGTGCCCACCCCGATCGAGGGCTGGCCCACGTAGTCGAGCGTGAGGCTGGACCGATAGGACTCCGCGGCCGACGCGTCGAAGGTGCCCGGCGGCAGCAGCCCCGTCTCGGCGTCCGCCAGGTACGTCTCGATGCGGCTGAAGCGGTCCGGGCTCACCGGGGGGAGGTTCCGGCCCGGAGCGTCCTCGCCGGGGGTGGCCATGGCCACCGGGGTCCCGGCGCCCTCCACCTCGGCCGCGTACACGTGGAACTCGAGCGAGTCGAAGACCGTGTACGTCGCGATCCCGGTCCGCGAGACCGACATCGCCGGGGAGAGGTACGTGTGCCCGCTCACGCCCGTGGCGATGTTCGTGAGCCGTCGCACGCCGCCGCTCGCGATCTCCAGCGCGTAGATGTCGCTGAAGCCGTCGCGGTCGGAGATGAAGTAGAGCTCCGATCCGTCGGACGAGTACTGCGGGTTGATGTGCTTCACGTCGCCGAAGACCGGCAGCACGTCGATCCGCCCGCTGGCGACGTCGATCGTGCTGAGCTGGAAAGCGCTGTAGACGAGCCGGTCGAAGTCCGTCTCGGGGCCCCGGTCGCTCGTGAAGGCGATCGTCCGGCCGTCCGGGGACCAGGTCGGCTGCAGGTCCGCGTGCCGGTCTTCCGTGAGCCGGATCACGCGGTCCGTCTCGAGCTCGTACACGAAGAGGTCCGTCACCCCGCCCACCGAGCCGGAGAAGGCGATGCGCGTGCCGTCCGGCGACCACGCGGGATTGCTGATCGCGCCGATGTCCAGGCCCGGATCGAGCCGGCGCTCCACGTCGCCGCTCTCCACGTCCACGATCACGAGCCGGTTGTCGCCTTCCGCCACGGCGGAGTACGCGAAGAAGCGCGAATCGGGCGACCAGGTGCCGGACGAATCGATGTAGCGCAGCGCCTCGATGTGCGGATCCGAGTTCGCGCTCTGGAGCTTCCGGATGATCTCGCCGGTCTGCACGTCGGCCAGGAAGAGATCCACCGAGAAGAGGTCCTTCTCGGAGAGGAACGCGACGTAGCGGCCGTCCGGGCTGATCGACGGCGAGATGTTCACGGACCCCGAGCCGGTGGCGGGCGCCAGGAGGAGGCGGCCCTGGTCGGCGGGGGCGTCGCGGCCGGCGAGGAGCGGCAGGTAGTCGCGCTCCACCTGCTCCCGCCAGCGGACGGAGAGCGTGTCGGACGTCTGCCCGAGGACCTGCCGGATCGCGCCCTCGAAGCCTACCCGCAGCGAGCGCCGGAAGACCTGCACGACCGCGTCGTCCCCGTACGTCCCGCCGATGTAGGCCCACAGCGCCTGGCCGAACCGGTAGGGGAAGAAGCGCGTGTCGCGCGTCATCTGCCGGATCGTGGGCAGCTCCTCGCGGCGGATCGCGTCGCGGATCCACATGGCGGTGAGGGGGTCGGTGCGGCCCACCGAGAAGTACTCGGCCATGCCCTCGATCAGCCACAGGGGGAGCCCCATCAGCCCCTGCAGCCCGCCGCCCTGGCGCGATTGGGCGATGTTGTACTGGAACGCGTGCACGAGCTCGTGGCCGAGCACGTGGTCGGTGTCCCAATACGAGCCCGCGAGCGGCATGATCACGCGGTTCTTCAGCGATTCGGTGACGCCGCCCGTGCCCTCGCCGACCGCCCCGCTGAGCGTGTTCGTCTGCTGGAAGTCGGGATGGTCGCGGTAGAGGATGAGCGGCTTGGGCGCCTCGAACTCGTGCTGGAAGGTGCGGGCCAGCCGCTCGTACCACCGCTCCGCCATCCGGGCCGCGTCCTCGATCGGCTCCGGGTGATCCCCGTAGAAGTGGATCTCGAAGTGGTCCGTGGGGAGGATGCGGAAGTCGAAGTCCTCGTACTGGACCTTGTTGCGCCCGAAGTACTGGGCCGAGGCGTGCGCGGGTAGCATAGCCGCAACGCAGGCGGCGAGCAGGGTCGCCGTCAGGAAGCTCGCCGTCCCGCCCTTGCTGAAGCGCATGGTCACCACCTGATCCTTTGGGGTACCGGTCTCCCGACCTGCCCCTATGAGACGAGCATGAACGGCTGACTTGCACAAATCGGACCGGGGGCGCGCTCCGCCCGGGGCTTCGAATCCTCGCTCCCGCACCCCCTTCCGCGGCTCCCGCGTGTTTGACCGGGATGGGTGTCTCTGCCGAGATTCTTCCGGTCATCCGCCCCGGAAAGCAAGTCGCGCCCCTCGTCCGGGGGTGGGTGGACCTTCCCGAGGTCGGACGCGATGAAGCCCACGAAGAAGTGTCGCCCGAGCGCCGCCGCCGCGCTCCTGCTCCTGGCCGCCTGCGCGGTTGATACCCCCGAAGGCGCGAATGTGTCGGTGCGGCTGCTCGAATCCCCGGCCGGGCCGGGGAGCGGCGAGCCGTTCCTGGCCGAGCGGGACGGGCGGGTCTACCTGAGCTGGCTGGAGCGGGTCGAGGGCGAGCTCCACGAGCTCCGCTTCGCCTCCTGGGGCGGGAGCGAGGGCGGGTGGAGCGAGGCGCGCACGGTCGAGGCGAGCGAGCGGTTCTTCGTGAACTGGGCGGACTTCCCTTCGGTCGTTCCCGGCGACGCGGTGCTCTGGGCCCACTGGCTCGAGCGAGGCTCGGCGGGCGGCTACGACTACGGCGTGCGGGTCGTGCGCTCGAGCGACGGGGGCGCCACCTGGTCGGAGCCCTGGACGCCCCACGTGGACGATTCGCCCACCGAGCACGGCTTCGTGGCCATGATGCCCATCGACGGCGGCATGGGACTGGTGTGGCTGGACGGGCGGAAGTACGCGGACGCGCCCGACGGACAGCCCGCGACGCAGGAGATGACGCTGCGCTTCCGGCACGTCTCGGCCGACGGCACGCCCGCCCCCGAGACGCTGCTCGACGGCCGGGTCTGCGACTGCTGCCAGACGGACGCCGCGATGACGGCGGACGGCCCGGTGGTCGTGTACCGCGACCGCAGCCCCGCGGAGGTCCGCGACATCTACGTGACCCGGCTCCGGAACGGCGCCTGGAGCGAGGGGGAGCCGGTGCACCAGGACGGCTGGGAGATCGCGGGCTGTCCCGTGAACGGACCCGCCGTGGCCGCCTTCGGGACGCGGGTGGCCGTGGCCTGGTTCGCGGCGCCGGGCGACGTCGCGCGCGCGAAGGTCGCCTTCTCGGACGACGGCGGCCGCACGTGGGGGCCGCCGGTCGTGGTGGACGACGGGGATCCGGCCGGGCGGGTGGACATCGTCTACGTGGGCGAGGACGAGGCGCTCGTGAGCTGGCTCGAGCGGACGGGCGGCGAAGGGGCGGAGGTGCGCGTACGGCGCGTGCGCCCCGACGGCACGACCGGACCGGCAGCGACCGTCACGGGCTCCAGCGCCGCGAGGGCGAGCGGCTTCCCGCGCATGGTGCGGGAGCCGGACGGGGGCGTGCTGCTCGCGTGGACGGACGTGTCGGAGCCGGAGTCGCGCGTGCTGGTCGCGCGCGTGGAGGGCGTTCCGTGACGCGCGCCGTGAAGGTCCGGGCGCGCGCGGGCGCGCGGGCAGCCGTCGCGGCCGCGCTCGTGGCGCTCGGCTGGGCCTGCGCGGCGCCGGAGGGGCGCTCGCCGCTGCGGGTGGGCGAGCCGATCCGCCCCTACGAGGCGACGACGCTCGCGGGGGACACCGTCTCGCTCGAATCCCTCCACGGAAAGGTCGTGCTCCTCAACCTCTGGGCGACCTGGTGCGCGCCCTGCCGCGCGGAGACGCCCTACCTGCAGGCGCTCTACGAGGAGCGCCGCGACCAGGGCTTCGAGATCCTCGGCGCCTCCATGGACCAGGGCAACGCGCGACGCGCCGTCGAGTCCTTCGTGGAGGAGTACGGCGTCACGTACACGATCCTGCACGATCCCACCATGCGCGCCATGGACCAGTACCAGGTGCTCGGTCTGCCGGCGACCTTCCTGGTCGACCGGGAGGGAACGCTCCGCTGGTTCCGCTTCGGACCGATCGACGAGGGCGACGCCACCTTCCTGGCCGCCCTCGACGCGGTGCTCGCGCAGTGACCCGTCCGGATCCGGCCGGCGCCGAGACGCCGGTCGGGTGCGTGGATCTCGCCCGCGCGCGCGCCAACGCGGAGGCCGTGGCCTCCTACGCGGCCGGACACGGCCTGGGGTGGCGTCCCCACGTGAAGACGCACAAGTCGACGGTGGTGGCCCGGCTCCAGCTCGACGCGGGCGCCCGGGGGCTCACGGTCGCGACGCCGCGCGAAGCCGAGGTCATGGCGACGCTCACGGACGATCTCCTGCTCGCCTACCCGCCCGTGGGGGAGGAGAAGCTCCGACGGGTCGTGGCCCTCGCCGCGCGCACGGACCTCAAGGTGGCGCTCGACTCCGAGGAGGTGCTCCACGCGCTCGCGCGCGCCGCGGCCGAGGCGGGCGCCCGTGTGGGCGTCCTCGTGGAGTTGGACGTGGGGCTCGGACGCGTCGGCGTCGCGCGGCCCGAGGAGGCGGTCCGGCTGGCCCGCCTCGCGCACGAGCTCGACGGCGTCCGCTTCCGCGGGATCCTCTTCTATCCCGGGCACCTGCGCGGGGCGGCGGAGGAGCGGCAGACCGGTCTCGCGGAGGTGTCGCGCCGGCTCGCGGACACGCTCGGGGCGCTCGACGCCGTCGGGCTGCCCCCGGAGATCGTGAGCGGAGGCTCCACGCCCACGCTGTGGCAGAGCCACGAGGTCCCCGGGCTGACGGAGATCCGCGCGGGATCGTGCATCTTCCACGACCGCGAGGGGCTCGAGCTCGGCGTCGCCGGGCCGGAGGACGTGGCCTACACGGTCCTCGCCACCGTCGTCAGCACCGCCGTGGAGGGGCACGCCGTCGTGGACGCCGGCTCCAAGGCGCTCTCGAAGGAGGAGCGCGCCGGTGGCCGGGGCGGCTACGGCATCGTCGTGGAGCATCCCGAGGTGGTGGTGCGTTCCCTCTCGGAGGAGCACGGCGTGCTGGACCTGCAGGGCAGCTCGTGGCGCCCGCGCATCGGCGAGCGCGTGCGCATCGTTCCGAACCACGTGTGCGTCTCGGTGAACCTCCAGGACGCGTGCATCGCCAGGGATGGAGATCGGTGGGAATGGATGGAGCTCGAGGCGCGGGGGCGGGGGCCATGGACCGGATGACCCCGGAGCGCGCCGACGCGCTGCTCGCCGCCATCGGGCGGGCGCGCGTGCTGGTGGTCGGCGACCTCATGCTGGACCGCTACATCTCGGGCGTGGTGGAGCGGGTCTCGCCGGAGGCGCCGGTGCCCGTCGTGCGGGTCGAGGAGGAGTCCTCGGCCGTGGGCGGGGCCGGGAACGTCGCGGCCAACGTGGCGGCGCTCGGGGCCTCCTGCCGGGTGGTCGGCCTCGCGGGCGACGACGCGTCGGGGGAGGCGCTGCGGGCGGAGCTGGAAGGGCTCGGCGTCCGCACGGAAGGGATCGTCGCGGCCGACGACCGTCCGACCACCGTGAAGACCCGCATCCTGGCCCGGCGCCAGCAGGTGGTGCGCTTCGATCACGAGCGGGAGCACGACGCCTCCGAGGCGCTCGCGGGCCGGATCGCCGACACCATCGAGGAGCTGGCCGCGGAGTGCGACGCGATCGTCCTCGAGGACTACAACAAGGGCGTGCTCGTGCCGCGGGTCATCGAGCGCGCCCGCGACGTGGCCCGCCGACGGGGGCTTCCCTCCGTGGTCGATCCCAAGCGGCGCAACTTCTTCGCCTACGACGGCGTGTCCGTGTTCAAGCCGAACGCGAAGGAGCTCGAGGACGCGCTCGGCGAGTTCATCCACCCGGACGATCCGGCGTGGATGGAGGCGACGCGGCGGCGGCTCCGGGCCGACCACCTGCTCCTCACGCTGGGCGAGCG
>CAZOYA010000065.1:7021-17126 GCA_964583815.1 uncultured Gemmatimonadaceae bacterium
GGAGCCTTTCGCGATCGGGGCCGTTCCGGCATCATCCACCCTCCTCGCGCGCCCGACACCGGGCGGCCGCCGCACCCACACGCTCAGGAGCGTTCGTCATCATGGCCGAGCTCGACCGTGTCCACACCGATGCCGCGCCCGCGGCGATCGGACCGTACTCGCAGGCGATCGTCACGGACGGGTGGGTCTTCTGCTCCGGACAGATCCCGATCGATCCGGGAACGGGCGAGGTCGTGCGCGGGAGCATCGCGGACCAGACGGACCTCTCGCTCCGCAACCTGCGCGCGGTGCTCGAGGCCGCGGGGGCCTCGCTCTCCTCGGTGGTGAAGACGACCGTCTTCCTCGCGGACATGAACGACTTCGCCGAGATGAACGAGGTGTACACGCGCCACTTCGGCGATCACAAGCCGGCGCGCGCCGCCGTGGAGGTCGCCGCGCTGCCGAAGGCGGTCGGCGTCGAGATCGAGTGCGTGGCGCGCGTGAGGGGCTGACCGCCCGACGGTGAGGGGGCGGAGGGGGACTGGTGTCCCCGGCGGTCTTCAAAACCGTGCAGCCCGGCTGAGACCCGGGTGGGTGGGTTCGATTCCCACACGCTCCCGCCATCGCCCCGTCCGGCGCCCCTCGCGCCGGGCTCCCGCTGCCCGCGCCGCGGGCGACCCGCTAGGGCACCGGGATCCGCACCGCCACCTGGATCCGACCGTCCGGTCCCGGCACCAGTCCCACCTCCAGCGGCTCCGGGAAGTCCCTCAGGTGCGCCGAGACGAAGGCGTCCGCGCCGCCGAGCAGGACGAGGAAGATCGTGAGCGCCACCCAGTCCTCCTGCTGCTCCTCGCGCGCCGCGACGAGGCGCCGCGCATCCGCGAGCCGCGGATTCTCGTCCAGACGTGCCGCGACCTCCGCGGGCTCGGTCACGCCCTCGTCGGCGAGCGCCCGTCGGAGCACCCGCTCGCGCAGCGCCGCGTGCTCGCGGGCCTCCTGCAGGCGTATCCGGGTGCGGATGAGCGCATAGGCCGAGCTCGTCTCCACGGCCACGTAGAACGCGGCGCGGGTGTAGGAGCCGATCGCCGCCTGCCCCCATCCGGGGACGGCGAGCGAGCGCAGGAAGGCACCGGTCGGGCTCGGCAGCTCCGGTTCCGGCCGGGACAGGACGACGTCGGGCCGCGGTGGCACCAGCACGGTGTCCGGCAGCGGCGGGTCCTGGGCCGCCACGGGCGCCACGACGAGCGCGCCGAGGAGCGCGGCCAGCACGAGGGCGCGCCTCACGGGCAGGTCGCTCCCCATTCCGTGAGCAGCGGATCCCGTCCGGGCTCCAGCACGAGGTACGTGCGACGGAACACCCAGTCGCCCGCGTTCACGTACCACCGGCCCGGCGCGACCTCGACGAACGCCGGCACGTGCGCGTGCCCGAGGATGATCAGGTCGAGGTCGGGTCGGGTCTCGAGCGCCGAGACGGCCCACTCCTCGAGCGCGCGGGCGCGCGCCTTCTGACGCTCGCTCGGCCCGGTCCAGCGCTGCTCGGTGCGCGAGGCGCGCCCCGCCACCCGGTCGCCCAGCGCGGGTGGGAGGAGCCGGAACGCCCAGCACGTCAGGGGGCTCCGCAGCACGGGGCGCATCAGCCTGTATCCCAGGTCGCCGCGCCCCAGCCCGTCCCCGTGCGCCAGGAGCGTGCGGTGGCCCGCGAGCTCGCGCGTCACCGGCGCGCGCAGGAACTCCAGCCCCACCTCCTCCGTCAGGAAGCGTCCGCCCCACCAGTCGTGGTTCCCGCCCATGAGCGTCACGGGGACCCCGGAATCCACGACACCCCGGAGCCGGCCGAGCACCTCGTCGTACCCGCGCGTGGGGCCCCACAGGTACTCGAACCAGAAGTCGAAGAGGTCTCCGTTCAGCACGATCCGACCCGCCTCCGAGGCGGCGTGCTCGAGCCACGCCAGGAAGGCGCGCTCCTGTTCGGGCGGCGTCGCCCCCAGATGGACGTCGGAGGCCACGTAGACGGGTCGGGTCGCGTTCACGGATGCGAAGCTAGCCACTCGCCGCGGCCACCGGCACCGGCCGGGCCGCGATCGACCGCCGCCCGAGGCCGGCGGTCCGGCCCTCCGGGAGCACGCGCGGGCGTCGGCCGCGAAGGGCGAGCCGCGGCGGACCGCCGGGGTGGGGGAGGGGTAGACGCTCCCGTCCGTTCCCGTCCCGAGATCCGCTCGAATGTCCCGTCGCCGTCCCGCATTCCCGCGCCCGGCCGCCCCGGTCCTCCTCGCCCTGCTCGTGGGGGTCGCCGCCTGCGGCCCCCGCCGGCTCGCGGTCGTGGGACCGGCTCCCGATCCCGCCGCGACGGCCGCGGCGCTCGAGCGGCGCACGGCCCTCCAGGCCCCGGCGCGCATCGATTTCCAGTGGAGCTACGTGGAGACCGACATGCGCTCCGGGGGGCGCGGCGTGGCCCGCGTGGAGCCGCCGGCCTACGCGCGGCTCGACCTCTTCCTGGGCAACGGCGAGACGATCCTGCGCGCCGCGCTCGTGGACGACGGGTACCGGTTGCCGCCGGGGACGGAGGTTCGCATGCTCCCGCCCCCCGGCCTGATGTGGGGTGCGCTGGGCGTCTTCCGGACGGACGCGGGCGCGCGGCTGCTCGGCGGGGACCGGCTCGAAGGGGGCGCGGTGCGGCTCCGGTACGGATACCCGGGCGGCGTCGAGCTCCACTACCAGGTCGAAGGAGAGGAGCTCGTGCGCGTGGATCTGCTCGAGGGAGGGGAGCTCCGGCAATGGGTCGCGCTCGTGCCCGATCCGGAGGGGAGCCGTCCCCTCGAGGCACGCTACCGCGACCAGGTGGAGGTGAGGGAGCTCCGGCTCGAGCGCACCTCCGTCCGGCCGAGCGACCCGTTCCCCGCCGCGATCTGGAATCCCGGACGATGAGCGCCCGGACCGCCCCCTCGCGCGTGCACCGTCCGCGCGCCTCCGCCCGTCGGCCGCGCGCCGGCCGGCTCCTCACCGTCGCCTGGCGGACCGTCGCGCTCGGCGTGGCGGTCTCCTCCGCGTCCGCGTGCAACTACTCCTTCCGCGCCGGCTCCTTCCCCCCGCCGCACATCCGCTCGCTCGCGATCGAGCCGTTCCGGAACGAGACCGATCGCTTCGATCTCGCGGACGCGCTCACGGCGCAGCTCCAGCGCGAGCTCCCGGCCGCCCTGGGCGTGCGCGCCGCCGGGCTCGACGCTGCCGACGCGGTCGTGCGGGGCACGATCACCCGCTACGACGTGCAGGCGCCGAACTACCGCGTGGGAGCCCCGGGGCGCCCCGCGGAGGTGCTCCAGCGCGAGGTCCGCATCTCGGTGAGCGTCGAGATCGTCGACCGCATCCAGAACGTGGTGCTCTGGTCCTCGAGCAGCGAGACGGGGGAGGGACTCTTCCCCGAGGGCGCGCCCGAGGAGGAGGGGCGGGCGGCGGCCCTCGAGATCCTCGTGCAGCGGATCGTGGACGGGGCCCAGTCCAACTGGTAGACTCACCCGCCCCGGCGGGCCCACCGAGGGTCCGCGGGCGTCTCTTCCCACGACCTCCGGGGTGAGCCCCATGATCGCCGACGTTCCGGACGACCTCCTCGACGACCGGGAGTTGCGCCACGCGCTCGCGGCGGCGGAGATCGAGGCGCGCCCCGACGGCGGGCCCGACCCGGCCGCGCTCCGCGTGGAGCCCTGCGCGACCGCGCCGACGAGCCCGTCCGCCTGGCTGGTGGTGCTCCGGCGCTCCGAGCCGCGCGAGGTGGTGCTGCGCGCGGCGGGGGCGGACGGTGGGCTCGGCGACCTGCCGGCCGGCGCCACCGTGGCGCTCACGGGCGAGCGGCGCGCGGCGCTCCTCGGCCTGCACCGACCGGCGCTCCAGGCGGTGCGCGTGGACGACCTGCGCGGGGCCGCGGCCCTCCTGGAGCGGGGCGAGGTGGACGCCGTGATCGCCTCGGACGACGAGGCGCGCGTGCTCGGCCTCACGGACCGGATCGTGGAGGCGCTCGAGCCCGTGTCGTGGCTCCCCGCGCCCGGACAGGGCGGCCTCGTGATCGTTCCGGCGGGCGGGGGGCTCGGCACGAGCCGGACGGGGGCGCTCCCCGACCCGGTCCGTCTCGCGCTCGGGCGGATCGAGCACGGGCCCTCGCGGGTGGAGGTCTCGACCGAGCTCGCGGTGCGCGACGCGCTCGACGCTCGTCTCGGCTCCCGTCTCGGCGTGCTCGCGCGCGTGCACGGCCGCCGGATCCGTGTCCGGGCGATGGTCGTGGACGCGGCACGCCCCCGGATGGTCCGCGCCGAGGCGTCCGCCGACGTGACCGAGGCCGCGGAGACCGCCCGACGCGTGGCCGACGATCTCGTCCGCCGCGGCGCTTCGGAGCTCGCCGCATGAGCGGCGGAGTCACCGCCTCCGGGCCCGTCCGGGATCCCCGCGAGAAGGTATTCGATCGCGACACGCTCCGGCGGCGTCACGGCCGCCCGCGCGCGCACCGCGTCGTGTTCACGAACGGCTGCTTCGACCTCCTGCACCCGGGCCACGTGCGGTATCTCGCGGAGGCCCGGGCGCTCGGCGACGCGCTCGTCGTCGGCGTGAACACGGACGCCTCCGTGCGGCGGCTCGCGAAGGGGGCGGATCGGCCGCTCGTGCCCCAGGCGGACCGGGCGCTCGTGCTCGCCGCGCTCGAGTCGGTCGACGCCGTGTGCCTCTTCGACGAGGACACCCCCGCCGAGCTCGTGCGGCTCCTCGAGCCCGACGTGCTCGTCAAGGGCGGCGACTACCGCCTCGAGGAGGTGGCGGGACGGGACACCGTGGAGGCGGGCGGCGGGCGCGTCGTCCTGATCCCGTTCGTGGACGGCTACTCGACCACCGCGCTCGTGGGCCGCATCCGTGCCCTCGCCGGCGGCCCGGAGGCGGAGCGATGACGATCACGCGGAGCGGGGGACGGCGACCCGACCAGGGGCGGCCGGTCACGATCGAGCCGGGCACCGCCACCTACGCGGAAGGCTCGTGCACGATCGCGACGGGCGAGACGCTCGTGCTGTGCACCGCCTCCGTGGCCGTGGGCGTGCCGCCCTGGCGGGAGCGGAGCGGGGCGGGGTGGGTGACGGTCGAGTACGCGATGCTCCCCCGCGCCACCCACACCCGAAGCGGCCGCGAGCGGAGCGGACCGAAGGGACGCACCCAGGAGATCCAGCGGCTCATCGGACGGGCGCTCCGCTCCGTGACCGACCTCGAAGGGCTCGGGCTGCACACGGTGACGATCGACTGCGACGTGCTCCGGGCCGACGGTGGCACCCGCACGGCCTCGATCACCGGAGCCTGGGTGGCGCTCGCGCTCGCCGGCGACTGGCTCGTGCGCGAGGGGCTCGTGGCGCGGAACCCCGTGCGCGAGCGTGTGGCGGCCGTGAGCGTGGGGCTCGTGGACGGCGTGCCCGTCCTCGACCTCGACTACCGCGAGGACTCGCGCGCACAGGTGGACATGAACGTGGTGGGGACGGAGGGAGGCCGCCTCGTCGAGGTGCAGGGCACGGCGGAAGGCCACCCGTTCACCCGCGACGAGCTCGACGCGCTGATGGACCTCGCGACCTCGGGCCTCGAGGGACTGCTGGCGGCCCAGGCGCGGGCCGTCCGGTGAGCGTGCGGGAGCTCCTCGTCGCCACCCGGAGCGCCGGGAAGATGCGCGAGATCCGGCGGATCCTGGCCGAGGTGCCCGACCTCCGGATCCTCGACCTCGACGAGGCGGGGATCGCGCCCTCCTCCGAGGAGGAGGGGCTCGAGCCGTACGACACCTTCGAGGAGAACGCGCGCTCCAAGGCCGAGTACTTCCACCGCCGCTCGGGCCTCCCGACCGTGGCCGACGACTCGGGGATCGTCGTCGACGCGCTGGGCGGGGCGCCCGGGGTGCGGAGCAAGCGCTTCGCCCCGGCGGCCGAGGGCGCCGACCAGGACGAGGCGAACAATCGGTGGCTCGTCGAGCGGCTCCGGGGCGTGGCGCCCGAGGCACGCACGGCGCGCTACGTGTGCGTGGCGGTCCTCGTCGACGGCGCCGCGCCGCCGCTCCTGACGCGCGGCGAGGCCGAGGGAAGGATCGTCGACCGGCCGCGCGGCTCCGGCGGCTTCGGGTACGATCCGCACGTGCTCGTGCCGGAGCTCGGGCGCACCTTCGCCGAGCTCACCCCCGAGGAGAAGGACGCGCGCAGCCACCGGGGCGCGGCCTTCCGGGCGCTCGCCCGCGCGCTCGCGGAGGGGCGGAGGCGATGAGCCCCGATCCGCGCTACGTCCCCACGGAGATCGGCCCGACGGAAGACGGCCGCCGGCTCCGCATCTCCTGGGAGGACGGCGCCGTGACGGAGCATACGCCGCACGCGCTCCGACTGCGCTGCCCCTGCGCGGGGTGCGTGGACGAGCTCACCGGCGAGCGCATGCTCGTGCCGGCCATGATCGACCCTGGCGTGCATCCCCTGGAGATCCACTACGTGGGGCGCTATGCGCTGCAGTTCGTGTGGAGCGACGGGCACCAGACGGGGATCTATCCGTTCGAGTACCTGCGGCGGCTGGGGGAGGAGGAGGCGGCGGCGGCGGACGACTGAGCGGCTGCTACGTCCTCACCCCACCACGATCCGCGCGACCGCGAACACCAGGAAGAACCCCGCGAGCGCGAGGGCGCGCCGCCGGTCGCGGGGCGTGACGCTCGTGCCGTGCGTGCGGGGGACCAGCAGGAGCGCGAGCGCGGCCGCGACGAGGAGCGCGGGCAGGTCGAAGCGCACGGTGGCGTGGGCCACCGCGAGGGGGTGGACGAGCGCGCCCGCGCCCAGCGGCACGAGCAGGTCGAAGGTGGCGTTGCCGAGCGCGGCGCCGAGCGCGAGCGCGGGCCGGCCGCCGAGCGCGGCCCCGAGGGCGATCACGAGCTCCGGCAGGCTCGCCCCGAGCCCGACGATGAGCACCCCCACGAGGGTGCGAGACGCCCCGGCGGCGTCGGCCAGCGGCACGGCGTGCACGACCGCGCCGTGCGCGGCCACGGCCGCCAGGACCGCCCCGGATCCGACGAGCACGGCGCCGGGAAGGAGCCCCTGATCGATCATCTCCGCTCCCGCGCCGGTGAAGGAGCCGCCCCGAAGGACGACGACCGCCGCGTGGATCACGAAGCCGGAGAGCAGGAGGAACCCGTCGCCGCGCGTCAGGCTCCCGTCGAACGCGAGCAGGCCGACGAGCAGCGCGGCCGCCGCCAGGGGGATCCCGGCGCGCACGGCGGTTCCCGGGCGGCGGATCACGGAGCCGACCGCCCCCGCGGCCCCGAGCACGAGCGCGGTCTGCGCGACCGCGCTGCCGGTCGCGCTTCCCACCACGATGCCGGACGCGTCCACCCCGGCGGGCAGGCGAGCCGCGCCGGCGATCGCCACCGCGAGCTCCGGGAGGTTCGTGCCCACGCCGAGGACGAGGGTGCCGAGGAGCGCCTGCACCGTGTCCGAGGTGCGGCTCATCCGCCCGGCGCCGCGCAGCGTGAGGAGCGTGGCCAGCCACAGGCCGCCCACGGCGACGAGGACCCAGATCAGGTGCCCGGCGGCTTCCGACATCGTGGTGGACCGGGTTCTACCGGATCCACCAACTGGACATGCGCAGCAGTCCTGCGACGCGGATCTCGACGATGTCGCCGCGATCCGCGTAGACGAGCTCCGTCACGTAGTCGTCGCGGTCCTGTCCGCCGATCGGGTGGACCCGGAACCGGTAGCGCTGACCGGGGGAGTGGAGCCCCGAAGGCACGACGAGAGAGGCCTTGCCGGTTCCGGTGACGTCGCCGAGGCGCTGCCACTGTCCACCGGTGCTGACGTAGACCACCACGTCGGAGAAGTGCTGGTTCTCCACGTTCACGACGAGGGAGCCTCCCATCCCGGCGCTTCCGCGGAAGTTCGGGTAGGACGCGGTGCGCGCGCAGCCGGTCACGCCCACGGCGAGGAGCGCCACGCGCAGCCCGCGGACGAGAATCGGCGCGGCCCCGCGGGAGGGGGTGCGTGGACGTGGGGCTCCGGGCATCGGTGGCTCCGCGGGCGTCGTGGCGCGGTCGGGTGGCTCTGCATACCCGCGGAGCCCCGGGACGTGCCGCGGACGGACCGCTCTGGCACGATCCTGGCTCGCGGACCGCGCATGAGGGAGCGAGATGCGGGACCGGGCGGCGAGGCCGTGCGTGGCCGCCGGGACGCGGTGTCCGGCACGCCCGGCAGCGTGGACCGAACCGCGGAGCGCGACCGCATGGTCGAGCGACAGCTCGCGGCGCGGGGAATCCACGATGCGCGGGTGCTCGCGGCGATGCGCGAGGTGCCGCGGGAGCGCTTCGTGGGTCCGGAGATGGCGGAGTTCGTCTACGAGGACGCGCCCCTTCCCATCGCCTCGGGCCAGACGATCTCCCAGCCGTGGATCGTGGCGTTCATGCTGCAGGCGCTCGAGCTCGGTCCGGAGGACCGGGTCCTCGCGGTCGGCGCCGGCTCCGGGTACGCCGCGGCCGTCCTGAGCCGTGTCGCGGGCCGGGTGTGGGCGATCGAGCGCCATCGCACGCTGGCCCGCCGAGCCGCCGCGCGGCTGCGCGACCTCGGCTACGACAACGTCCGGGTCGTGGCCGGGGACGGCACCCGCGGCCTCCCCGGGGAGGCGCCGTTCGACGCCATCGCGGTCGCCGCCGGCGGACCCGAGGTGCCCCCGCCGCTGCTCGAGCAGCTCGCCGTGGGCGGGCGCCTCGTCATCCCGGTCGGGGACGAGACGGGCGTCCAGGAGCTCCTGCGGGTCCGGCGCCGGGGGCCCGACGAGTACGAGCGGGAGCGGCTCGCGAAGGTCCGGTTCGTGCCGCTGGTGGGGAGCGCCGGCTGGGCGCTCGACGGCACGCCGGCTCCGGCCGGCACGGGAGCGGCGGCGGGGCGGCGGGGCCGCCGCGGGGACCCCCAGGCGCGCCGAACTCGGCTCGCCGACCTCGTGCGCGCACACTGTGAGCCCTTCCCGGAGCTCGAGCGCGCCGAGCTCGGACCGCTCCTCGAGCGCGTCGGAGACGCCCGCGTCGTGCTCCTCGGCGAGGCGAGCCACGGAACGTCGGAGTTCTACCGGATGCGCGCGCGGATCACCCGCGCGCTCGTGGAGGAGCGCGGCTTCGACGCGGTGGCGCTGGAGGCGGACTGGCCCGACGCCGCCGCGCTCGACGCCCGGGTCCGGCCGGACGCGCGCCCCGACCGGGATCCGGCCGGCGAGGCGCCCTTCTCGCGCTTCCCCACGTGGATGTGGCGCAACGAGGAGACGCGCGCGTTCGTCGACTGGCTCGCCGCGCACAACGGGGCGCGCGCCGACCCCTCCCGCAGGGTCGGGATCTACGGTCTCGACCTGTACAGCCTCTGGACCTCGATCCGCGTGGTGCTCGACTTCCTCGACCGTGCGGATCCGGACGCGGCCGGCGTGGCCCGGGTCCGCTACGGCTGCCTGTCTCCCTGGGAGCGCGATCCCGCGGTCTACGGGCGCGCGGCGTCGGCGGGGCGGCTCGAGGCGTGCGAGGAGGAGATCGCGCACGTGCTCCGCGACCTCCTGGCCCGTCGCCTCGACTACGGGGCCGGGGACGGCGAGGCGGTCTTCGATGCCGAGCGGAACGCCACGCTCGTCCTGGAAGCCGAGCGGTACTACCGCGTGATGTACCGGGGCGGTCCGGAAGCGTGGAACCTCCGCGACCGCCACATGTTCGAGGTCCTCGCCTCCGCCCTCGAGCACCGCGGACCGGACGCGCGGATCGTCGTGTGGGCGCACAACTCGCATCTCGGAGACGCGCGCGCGACGGCGATGGGGCGGCGCGGCGAGCTCAACCTCGGACAGCTCGCGCGGGAGCGCTGGGGCGATGGGGTCTACGCGGTCGGCTTCGGTACCCACACGGGGACGGTCGCGGCGGCGGACGACTGGGACGAGCCGATGCGGGTGATGACCGTGCGCCCCTCCCACGAGGACAGCTACGAGCGCGTGATGCACGACACCGCCCGCCCCGGCTTCCTGCTGCCGCTCCGCGCGCCCGAGGTCCCGGAGGTGCGGGAGGGGCTGCTCGATCCCCGGCTCGAGCGCGCAATCGGCGTCATCTACCGACCGGAGACCGAGCTCCTCAGCC
>CAZOYA010000066.1:0-16746 GCA_964583815.1 uncultured Gemmatimonadaceae bacterium
CAGACTCCGCACGAGTACGGGTTCTACGCCAACGTGAACCCGAACGTCGACCACCCGCGCTGGAGCCAGGCGCGCGAGCGGCGGCTCCCGGGCCTCTTCCGCAACCACGAGACCCTCATGTTCAACGGGTACGCGGAAGAGGTGCAGCACCTCTACGCAGGCATGGACCTCAAGCGCTGGTACTGATGGCGCGGTCCGGCACGTCGTGACGGCCGGGCGCTTCCGCCCCCGGCCGGTCACGCTCCTCAAGGTGGTGCTCTGGGTCGGCGCGCTCGCGCCGGCCGCGTGGCTGCTCCGGGGCCTCGTCGGCGGACGCGGGCTCGGGCCCAACCCGATCGAGACGCTCACGCACGTCACGGGCATGACCACGCTCGTGCTCGTGATGCTCACGCTGGCGGTCACGCCGGTGCGCCGTCTCACCGGGTGGAATCCGGTGGTGAAGCTGCGCCGTCCGCTCGGGCTCTTCGCGTTCTTCTACGCGGCCGTGCACTTCTCGATCTGGTTCGTCTTCGACATGGTCTTCAACGTCCAGTGGATGATCGAGGACATCGCGCTCCGCCCCTTCATCACGGTCGGCTTCGCGGCCTTCGTCCTGATGATCCCGCTCGCGGTCACCTCGACGAAGGGCTGGATCCGGAGGCTCGGGAAGCGGTGGGCGAAGCTGCACCGCCTCGTCTACGTGGTGGGCGTGCTCGGCGTCGTGCACTACTACTGGTTCGTCCGCGCGGACACGCGCCTCCCGCTGATCTTCGCCGCGATCCTCGGCGTGCTCCTGCTCGCGCGCGTGCCGCGCGTGCGCCGCAAGGCGGCCGAGCTCCGCGCCAAGCCCGTCACGTCCTGACCACCGGGCGGGGGCCCCCGTTCGGCGGGGTCGGAGCCCGGAGGTCGCCCGGCCGGCCCGCGGCGCACCCGCAGGACCGACGCGGCCCCTCAGCTCGGTCCGGACAGGATCTCGCGCACGCGATCCGGCAACGTCTCGGCCGTCTTCCGGCCCACGATCGCGAAGTAGTTGAGCGGCATGCCGTCGATCGAGAGCCGATGCCGGTATCGCTCGAGATGATGCAGGTCCAGGTACTCCGAGAAGATGAGCTCGCGCACCATCGAGCTGAACCCGCTGGCGTCGCTCGCATCGAGAAACGAGTCCTTGATGTTGAACGCGATCCATCCGCCGACCTGGATCAGGTCCATCGCCTCGGCCACCGCCTTCGGCGGGATGTCCCCGAAGCCGAGGGCCGCGACGGAGACGAGCGCGTTGAACGACCACGTCTCGAGCTCCACCCGCTCGTACGGCTCCAGGCGGCAGAAGTCCGTGACGTAGTAGTGGTCGTAGATGCCCGGACGGTCCCGGATCGTCGCCTCCTTCGCCTCCGGGATGATGTCGACCCCGACGAGCCGCGACACCCCTCGCCGGGCCAGCTCCTCACCGACCATGCCGTTGCCGGCGCCCAGATCGAGCACGCGCAGCTCGGACGGGTTCTCGTGCGCCTTCAGGACCGTGCCGTGGAGCACGTCGGCGACCTTCCGGGGGGATGCGCACTTGAGCCGGTCGTAGAAGAGCTGCTCGTAGAGCCCCCGGCGCCGGTAGATCTCCGCGTAGTCGTGGAAGCGGATGCGCGTCCGCTCCTCCCCGTGCGCGAGGAAGAAGAAGGCCTCGTGCTGGTCGGGGCTCTCGTCGGCCGGCGGAGGAAATTCCACCCGGTAGCGCGGGAGATCCAGCGGCTTGGCGGGGATGCTCCCGGTCTTCTCGTGGTGCTCCTGCGTCGCTGAGTACATGGCCGTCCCGTTCGGAGATTTCTGGTTGCTTCGACTCCGTGAACCCCGTGGATGGATCCGGCAAAGCCGATGATCGAGTGGGTAAACGTAAGCAAAGTCTACGTTTCGGGTTCCAGACCGGCGCTGGAGCGGCTCTCGTTGGGGGTCGGTCGCGGGGAGCTCCTCGTGCTCCTGGGCTCCTCGGGATCCGGAAAGACCACGGCCCTCAAGCTCGTGAACCGTCTCGAGGAGCCGACCACCGGACGCATCCGGGTCCGGGGGCGGGACGTGTCGGAGCACGATCCCTGGGCTCTGCGGCGCTCGGTCGGATACGTCTTCCAGGGCGTGGGGCTCTTCCCCCACCGGACCGTGGCCGGGAACATCGGTCTGGTACCGGAGCTGGAGGGATGGCCCGAGGAACGCACCCGGGCCCGGACGGACGAGCTGCTCCACCTGGTCGGACTTCCGCCGGCACGGTTCCGCGACCGCTACCCCGACGAGCTCTCGGGCGGTCAGGCGCAGCGGGTGGGGGTCGCCCGCGCGCTCGCGACCGGCCCCGAGATCCTCCTCATGGACGAGCCGTTCGGAGCCCTGGACGCCGTGACGCGGGCGCGCCTGCAGGACGAGCTCCTCGCGCTTCGCGAGCGCATCGACCAGACGATCGTGTTCGTGACGCACGATCTGGTGGAGGCGCTCCGACTGGGTGACCGCATCGCGGTGCTCCACCGGGGGCGGCTCCAGCAGGTCGGGCCGCCCGCCGAGCTCGACCAGGCGCCGAGCACGCCGTTCGTGCGGGACCTCCTGGAGCGGCTGCGCGCGCGGACCCGCGAGGTCGAGAACGTTCTCGGCCGGGGAGCGGGGCCGTGACGGGAGCGCTTTCCTCGCTCCTCGCTGCCCGGGGAGGCGAGCTCTGGCTCCGCACTCTGGAGCACCTCATGCTCACGGGGCTCTCCACCGTGGCGGCCGTCACCGTCGGGGTGCCGCTCGGGATCCTCGGCTTCCGCCGGGCGGGCCTGCGCTCCGTCCTGCTCCCTCTCGTCGGCGTGCTCCAGACCATCCCGAGCCTCGCCATGCTCGCCCTTCTCCTCGTGGCGTTCGGCCGGATCGGGACCGTACCGGCGCTCGTGGCGCTCACGCTCTATGCCCTGCTTCCGATCGTGCGGAACACGATCGTCGGCCTGGAGGGCATGGATCCCGACGTCGGCGAGGCCGCCCGCGGGCTGGGCATGACGCCCCGCCAGGAGCTCCTCCGGGTACGGCTTCCCCTCGCCCTCCCCGTGCTCGCGGCCGGCGTTCGGACCGCGGCCGTGATCGGGGTGGGGATCGCGACGCTGTCCGCCTTCATCGGCGCGGGTGGTCTCGGACAGTTCATCAACCGCGGGCTGGCGCTCTCCGACACCGGACTCATCCTCCTGGGCGCGGTACCCGCCGCGCTGCTCGCGCTCGTGGTGGACGGCTCGATCGCGGGGCTCGAGTGGGCCGCGGACCCGCGGCGCCACCGGCGGCGCTCCACCGCTCGGGTCGCGCTCCGACGGGTGGCCTGGGCGTTTCCGGCGCTCCTGCTCGCGGCGCCTCCCCTCGCCCTCCTGGCGGGAGGCGGTGGGGAGTCCGCCGGCCGTTCGGACGCGGGCGGGCGCGTGGCGATCTGCACGAAGAACTTCACCGAGCAGCTCCTGCTCGGCGAGCTCATGGCGCAGACGATCGAGCGCCACACCTCCCTCGTCGTGGAGCGGCGCTTCAACATGGGCGGCACCGTGATCTGCCACGAGGCGCTCGCCTCGGGGGCCGTCGACCTGTATGCCGAGTACACGGGCACCGCGCTCACCTCCATTCTCCGGGATGCCGGGACCTTCCCGGGCGGTGACCCCGACCGCGTGCTCGCGCACGTGGACGCGCGCTACCGCACCCGCTTCGACGCGACCTGGCTGCCGCCGTTCGGGTTCGACAACACGTTCGTGCTGGTGGCGCGGCCCGAGCTGGCGGAGGCGCTGGCGGGTCCCGGGGCGTCCGCGCTCGCCGACCGCGCCGGCGCCCTCACCGTCGGGATGACCGCCGAGTTCGCCGAGCGGCCGGACGGCTACCGGGGGTTCACCGAGCGCTACGGCTTCTCGTTCGGGGCGGCCCGGGACCTCGATCCGGGGCTCCTCTACGACGCCGTGGCCCGCGGCGAGGTGGACGTGGCGTTCGGCTTCGCCACGGACGGGCGGATCGAAGCCTACGACCTCGCGGTCCTCGAGGACGACCGGGGCTTCTTCCCGCCGTACGAGGCCGCGCCGGTGGTTCGCCTCGACGCGCTCCGCGCGCATTCCGCGCTCGGTCCCGCGCTCGAGCGGCTCGCCGGGGCGCTCCCCGATTCGGTCATGCGCCGCCTCAACAGCCAGGCGGACGCCGGCCAGGCGAGCGTGCCCGAGATCGCACGGCACTTCCTCGATGCGCGGGTCGACCGCCGCTGATCGGGGGGCGCGCCGGCGGCGACGCCCGCGGGGCGAGGGTCAGTCTCCGCGCTCGCCCAGCACGTGCGCCACGAAGCGCGGCAGGAGCGCCGTGGTCTCGGCCGTCTCCGGGGTGACGGCGGCGAGCTCCTCGATGCTGGACACCCCGCAGAGCGGCAGGTAGACCGGATAGCGCGCGATCCGGCGCACGAGGTCGGCCGCCGCGAGCTCGGGGTGGAACTGCGTGCAGTAGATCGGGCGGTCGCGGAAGCGGAACGCCTGGTTCCGGACGCGCTCGCTCGAGGCGAGGAGGATCGCGTCCTCGGGAAGCGAGACCACCACGTCCTCGTGGCCGCTCTGGCCGAAGAAGCGCTCGCCGAGCGGGCCGAAGACGGGATCGGCGCACCCCGCCTCGGTCAGCCGGAGCGGCACGGCTCCCACCTCGGCCCGCACATGGTCCGTGACGACCTCGCCGCCGAGCGCCCGGGCCATCGCCTGGAACCCCCAGCAGGAAGCGAACGTCGGCTTCCGGTCGCGGTGGAGACCGCGCATCGCGTCCAGGGCGGCGTCGAGCCACGGTCCGCCGCGCGCGACGGAGTGGTCCCCGCTCCCGCCGAGCAGCACGACGTCCGCGGCGTCGATCCGGGCGACGGGCGGCGCGCCGGAGAGCAGGTCGAAGACGTCGATCGCCTCCCCCGGGCACCCGAGCGCGCGCTCGAAGCACTCCACCTCGTGCGTCCGGATGGGATCATCCGGCTCCCGTACCTGGAGCAGGAGATAGCGGGCTTCCCGGGCCGCCCGCATCGGCTGCGAGAGGTCGTCGATCAACCCTCGTTCCGCTCCGGCGCGCCGGTCCCCTCGGCGATCGCGTCGAGGAACGCGCGCCCGTAGCGCTCGAGCTTCACCCCACCCACCCCCGGCACCTCGAGCATCTGCCGGCGCGTGGCCGGGCGGGCCCGGGCCATCGCCTCCAGCGTGCGGTCGTTGAAGATCACGTAGGCGGGCACCCCCTGCTCCGCCGCGAGCGCGCGCCGCAGCTCTCGCAGCCGCTCGAACAGGCGCTGCGCGTCGGGCGCGAGCGGGTCGCGCTCCTCCCCACGCGGCCCGCGCGCCTGGCTCCCACGTCCTCCGCCCGCCGAACGGGCGCCGGAGCCGCGCGTCCGGCCCCGCCCTCCGCTCGCCGAGGCCACCAGCTCCTCCACGCGCTCGCCCCGGCACACGTCGCACGACGCGCCGCACGGCTCCATCTCCTCGTCGAAGTGCGCGACGAGCGCCCGGTGGCGGCATTGGTCCCGCTCGAGCATGCGGTAGAGCTCGACCGTGCCGCGGTGCTTCGCCTGCCGGACGCGCGGATCCTCGATCTCGTCGAGGAAGCGCTCGTGCAGCTTCACGTCGGCCCACGAGTAGAAGATCGTGCACTCGGCGGGCTCACCGTCGCGCCCTCCGCGGCCGATCTCCTGGTACCACGACTCGATGTCCTTCGGCATGTCGCGGTGGATCACGAAGCGGACGTCGGGCTTGTCGATCCCCATCCCGAAGGCGACGGTCGCGACCATGACCGGCACGCGCCCGGTCCGGAACGCCTCCTGGTTCTCCGCGCGCTCCCCGTCCTCGAGACCGGCGTGGTAGGGGAGCGCCGGCACCCCCTGCGCGTCGAGCCACGCGACGGTCTGCTCGACGGTGCGCCGGCTCAGGCAGTAGACGATGCCGCAGGCGCCCTCGTGGCGGCGGATCAGCCCGAGGATCTCGCGCCGCGTCTCCCCCTTCCCCTTCCTCCGCGCCCGGACGTGCAGGTTGGGGCGGTAGAACGAGCCCTTGTACCCCGCCGGCCGACGCATGCCGAGCTGGCGCAGGATGTCGCGCGCCACGGCGCGCGTGGCGGTCGCGGTGAGCGCGAGGACGGGGACGTCGAGCGCCTCCCGGAGACCCTGGAGCCGCCGGTAGGAGGGCCGGAAGTCGTGGCCCCACTGGCTGATGCAGTGTGCCTCGTCCACCACCAGGAGGGAGATCGGACAGGAGCGCACGAACTGGCCGAGCCCGCCGTCGAGCGCCTCGGGAGCGAGGTAGACGAGCTCGTACGCGCCGCGCCGCAGCGCCTGGAGCCGCCTCCGCCGCTCCTCGGTGTCGAGCGTCGAGTCGATCCGCGCGGCCTGGAACCCCAGCGCGCGGACGGCGTCGACCTGGTCCTTCATGAGGCTGATGAGCGGCGAGATCACCAGCACGGTGCCCGGCAGGATCCGGGCGGGGATCTGGTACGTCAGCGACTTGCCGGCGCCGGTCGGCATGACCGCGATGCAGTCGCGGCCGGCGAGCACCGCCTCGACCACCTCGCGCTGCCCCGGCCGGAAGGCGTCGAAGCCGAACACGGTGCGCAGCACGTCGTCCGGCGCGGGTGCGGCGCGGCCCGGCCCCGGCGCGTCGGCCGGGGCGTCGAAGAGCGTGCGGGCGGTCTCGGTCACGGCTGGGGGGGCACGGTGGGATCACGCCGGGGGGGGCGGTAGCCCCTCAAGAAACAATAAGGGGCGCGTGCGGGACAGGGGGATGGCCCTCCCGGCACGCTCGAAGCAGCCGATCGGGGCGACCCCACCGGGGACTCCGAACCGTCCCCTCGAGAGGACGCGGGCGCACGGTGCACCAGGCGGAACCCGCGTCGGACCTGGGTTTCCGCGCTGGCACGTACCCTGCCTTCTCCAGGGGCAGAAAGACGCAATACGGCCCGGAAAGGGGGACATCATGAGACGGATCGTCGTGTGGACGATGCTGCTGACGGCCACGACGCTGGCCCACGGCGCGACGCCGGCGGCCGCGCAGGTCGAGGCCTCGCTGCACCTCTTCTTCTCGTGGAGCGACGGCGGCTGGCGGGAGGGCCGGGTGGTGGACGGCCACGTCACCTGGTCGGACCGCGACCGCGTGGACGGACGGCGGGAGCGCTGGCGCCACGAGCGTCACGACCACGGACGGAAGGGCCGGGGCGCCCGCCCGGCGCGACGCGCACGCCCGGTGCACGTGGCCCCGGTCCGGATCCCGCCGGGTCACATGCCCCCTCCGGGGATGTGCCGCGTGTGGGTGGTCGGGGTGCCGCCCGGCCGCCAGGCTCCGCCCGTGCCCTGCGGCGGGGTGTGGAGGCTCCGGCCCGGCCCCGACGTGATCGTGGTGCACACCCCGGTGCATCGCTGAGGTCCGCATCGCTGAGGGCACGCGGCCGGCGCGGGCGTCCCGGGAGGGGCGTCCGCGCCGGCCCGCGCTTCTTGCCGACGCGGGCGCCGCCGCCTACGCTCACCCTCCGAATCCGGCGGGGCGCTCCCGGTACCGACGCCCCCCGTCCAGCGCTCGTGATCACGGAGGGAGGTGTCATGAGGACCCTGCGCTTCGCGTTCCCTGCGGTCTTCGCGTTCGGAGCGATCTCGCTGTCCGCCTGCGCCGAGCCCGGCGCGGATACGGGCGGCGGCGACACGACCGCGGCCACCACGGCCCAGACGCCGCCCGACGCGCCCGGCTCGGACGAGCCGATGACGTTCTTCATCACGAGCGTCGGCCTCGGCAACGGGGGTGCGCTCGGCGGGCTCGAAGGGGCGGACAACCACTGCCGGACGCTCGCCGAGGCCGTCGGCGCCGGCGACCGCACCTGGCGTGCCTACCTGAGCACCCAGGCCTCGGGCGGTCAGCCGGCCGTGAACGCCCGCGACCGCATCGGGAGCGGACCGTGGCACAACGCGAACGGGCTCCTGATCGCGTCCAACCTCGAGAGCCTCCACTACGACAACTCGAACATCCGCTACGAGTACGCGCTGAACGAGCGGGGCGAGACGGTGAACTCCGGCGCGATGGGTGACTCCCCGAACCACCACGACATCCTCACCGGGACGCGCATGGACGGCACGGCCTTCCCGCCGGGAGAGGACCGCACCTGCAACAACTGGACGAGCAGCGCCGAGGGCACCGCCATGCTCGGCCACCACGACCGCTACACGCGGACGACGCCCGGCGGCTCGTGGAACGCGGCGCACCCCTCGGCGGGATGCAGCCAGGAGAACCTGGTACAGACCGGCGGCGCGGGCCTCTTCTACTGCTTCGCCGCGAACTGAGCGCGGACGGACGGGCGCGACGAAGGGCCGGCGCGCCGGGGGGCGCGCCGGCCCTTCGTCATCCTGCCTCTTCCTCCCCGACCATCCCGGGCCGGCCGGCCCGCGCGCCCGAGAGCACCTTCCCGGCCAGCACCACGCCGAGGAAGGCGAGCGGCACGACCCACCCGCCCGTGAGGTCGTGCACGAGGCCGAAGAGCGAGGGGCCGGTGGCCGCGATCAGGTAGCCGATCGACTGGGCCATCCCGGAGAGGGCGGCCGACGTGCGATCGTCCGGAGCGCGCAGGACCAGGAGCAGGAGCGCGAGCCCGAACGTCCCGCCGAGCACGAAGCCCAGGACCGCCACCCAGAGCGCGAGCCAGACGGCGCCGCTCGAGACGGCGAGGCCCACCAGCGAGATCGCCTCGAGCACCCCGAGCTGCCAGACGATCCGCGCCTGGTCCTCCCGGCGCCCCGCGGCGAGGGGCACGAGCGCGGTGCCGACCACGCCCGCCCCCTGGGAGAGCGCGAGGAGCCCCCCGGCCGCGGCGGCGGAGAGGCCGTGGCTCCGGAGCAGATCGGGCATCCACGCGAGCATCACGTAGAACGTGAGCGATTGGAAGCCCATGAAGAGCGAGATCTGCCACGCGAGCCGGGAGCGACCCACGCGCACCGGGCGCGACCGGACGCTACGGGACGGGGCCGACGGGCCGGACTGGGCGCCCGCCCGCCCCGCCGGCTCGCGGCCCGCCCGGGCGGCGAGCGGCACCCAGAGCGCCAGAGCCGCGATCGCGGGAGCGACCCACACCGCCAGCGAGCTCCGCCACCCCATCGTCGCCGCCAGCGGCGCGCTCGCGCCGGCCGCGACCGTGGCCCCGATGCCCATCACGCTCGAGTACAGGCTCGTGACCGGGCCGGCCCGGTCGGGGAAGTACCGCTTGGCGAGCGCGGGCAGGAGGACGTTGCCGAGCGCGATCCCGATCCCGAGGAGGATCGTTCCCCCGAACAGGAGCGCCTCCGGCGGTGCCGAGCGCAGCGCCGTGCCACCGCCGATCAGCGCGAGCGCGAGCACGACGCCCCCCTCGACGCCCGTGATCCGGGTCACCTTCGGGGTCCACGTCGAGACGAGCCCGAACGCGATCAGCGGGAGCGTGGTGAGCAGCCCCAGCGCGAAGTTCGACAGCCCCGTGTCGGAGCGGATCCCGGCCACGACGGGCCCGACGCCCGCGATGGTGGCCCGCAGGTTGATCGCGATCAGCACGAGCCCGGCGAGAAGGAGCGACGTGCGGGGGGACGGGCGAGCGTGGACGGACATCTCGGCGGGAAGCGCGACGGGCGGCTGCGGATGCCGGCGTCGTGCGACGCGGGCGGGATCCGGAAGATAGCCTCCCCGCGCGCGGAGCCCGTGTCGCCCCGCGCCGCTCCGCTCTAGGAGCCGCCGGGCCCCGCCGGCAGCGGCGGTGCCGGCCCGGCCGGCTCCTCCGGCTCCTCGCTGTAGAGGACGAACGAGAGCGTGTACCAGCCGGAGCCCGACGCGGACGGCCCATCTCCGTTGGATCCGGCCCCGATGAGCACCGAGACGGCCGCGTCGAGGCTGTACGTGCCGGGCTCGAGCCATCCCTCTTCCGCGAGAGAGGCCGGAGCGCCGTGCCACTCCCGCTCGAAGACGTACGCGCCCCCGATGGTCAGCTCCACGCCGCCCGTGGTGCCGCCCGACACCTGGCCCTCGGCGTCCACGCGATAGAAGACGGGCGCCCCCTGGACCACGAAGGTGACGTGGACGTCGCTGCCGCCCGCGAGGGTGGCGCCGGCCCCGCCGCCCGCGGCCACCGTTCCGTCGGACTCACCCTGCCCGAGCACGAGGAGCAGCGTCAGGCTGTCGACGTTCTCCGCCACGTCGCTGTCGTGGGACACGCTCCCGCTCGAGACGGCGCCCCCCATCGACGCGGCCGCGTCGTAGGATCCGACCAGCGGGCCCGTCGTCGTGATCCACTGGTCGACGCCGTCCCTCATGGGGTCGCCGCCGTCCCGAGCCCTCGCCTCGATCCCCCAGGCGATGTACGCGTCCTGCACGACGACCTGCCCCTTCCCCCGCACGACGATCTCCACCGAGTCGGCGACGTTCTGTCCGCCCTCGGAGGCCGTCGCGACGAGGAGGACGGTGCCGGGTTCCTCGGGCGCCGTGTACACCGCGGCCCCGGAGCCGTCGGCGCCCGTGACCACACTCCCCGGCTCCACCGAGCCGCCGCCCTCGGCCACGGTGAACTCGACCGTGACGCCCTCCTGCGGGGCTCCCCCGAGCCGCACGAGCGCTTCGACGAAAGCCACGTCTTCGGGATCGAGCGAGTCGTCCGAGGAGAGCAGCTCGATCTCGAGGGTCGCTTCGGCCGTGACGGTCAGGGTCGCGGCGAGCGCCGTGAACTCGGGGAGCACGGCCTCGATGTCGATGTCCGCGCGCGTCTCGCCCCCGTCGAGGTCCACCGTGGCCGTGAACCGCCCCTCGGCGTCGGTCGCCCCGCTCGCCGGGGACAGGGAGGCCGCGTCACTCGTGAGCGTGACGTCGAGCGGCGTGCCGTAGTCGGCGGCGCCGCCGCCGATGGAGAGGCCCGCGCGGACCTCGAGCGAGGATCCGTCCGTGAACGGATCGGCGAGCGTGGCCTCCTCGATCACGACCTGCACGCACAGCTCGCTCGCGACCGCCGAGCGGGTGAGCCCGTCGTGGAGCTCGTCCAGGCCGGTGAGCGCGGCGAGCCCCACGAGGTGGAAGATCTCCCGGACGGGCTCGAGGTCGTTCTGCGCGACGCACTGCTGGTTCAGGAGATCGATGGCCGTGCCCAGCGCCTCGGCCGCGGTGGCGCGCGCCTGCTCGATCTCGCTCTCGAGGCGGCCGTCGGCCCACGTCTGCACGTTGCCCCACCAGCGGAGCCACTCGCCCACGGCCTCCTCCGCGTCCCCGGAGCCGGCCGCGGCGGCCTCCAGCGCGGGCAGCACGCCCTCGTCGAACCACTGCTTCAGGCTCTCCTCGATCGCGTCCTGGTCCGGCTGCGTCCCCTCCGTCGAGGCCCGGTGGAGCTCCTCCGTCACCTCCTGGCGCGCCCGGTCCTCGGGCGAGCTCGAGGTCCCCTCGCCGAGGGCGGAGACCTCCTCGGCGGTCGGCTCCGCGGTGCCCGCGCTGCTGAAGTGCGCGATCGCGATCCGCGCGGTATCCCCGTGCACGAGCGCGGGGACGAGCCGGAAGGCGTCGGCTCCCTGGGAGAAGCCGACGCTCGCCGGAGCGAGCGGCCCGGGGGCGACGACGACGAGCTCCGCCGGCATCGTGAAGCGGAGTCCGGCGGGCTCGAGGAGCACGCCCGCCGAGGGGCCCGACGCCACCGGGAAGTCCGCGATCGACGCCACGGGCGTCATCGAGATCTCGACGGGCTCGGCGAGCGCCCCGGGCGGCACGACGAGCGTGTAGTGGACGCCGTCCGCGCCGGTGGCCGAGAGCGTGTCCCCCGCGGGCGACACGGTCCCCGTCGCGGTCTCGTTCGTGCCGGCGTCGGGGAGGGGCGCGAGCACGGTCGCGGTCGTGCTGCCGCTCAGGTCGCCACGGGCCGCCTCGATCGTGGCCGAGCCGATCCGGAGCGCCCGGACCACGCCGTCCTCGTCGACCGAGAGCACCTCGGGCGCGCTGCTCGTCCACTGCACGGGACCGGGTGCGGGAACCGCCTGACCGCCGTCGTCCGTGAAGGTCGCCTCGAGGGCCATCGTGGCCCCCAGCCGGAGCGCGGGCTCCTCTGGCGTGATCGTGAGCCCGGTCGCCGGGTTCGAGGGATCGGCGACGATCGGGTCGTCGCCGCAGGCGCCGGCGACGACGAGCGTGAGGAGCGCGGTGAGGAGGCCGGTGCGCGGAGCGGGGCGGATGGAGCGGCGGTGCATGGCGGGCGGATCGGAGCGGGGGGATCGCACGGCGGCTCCGAGCCGGGCCGGATCCTGGCGGAGAACCGTGGCTCGGCGCCGTTTTCGGCGCGCAAGCTACGCACCGCGCATCCACCCCGCCACCCGCGGGCCCGCGCGGATCGTCGCGCCCCCTACCCGCCGCGGGGCCCTCCGCGTCCGCTCCCCCGCTGCGGACCCGCTACATCGGGTAGTCCACCCACACGCTCAGGTTCGCGCTCCACTCCGCGAGGTCCACGAGTCCGTCGCGGTTCTCGTCCAGCAGGCGGAAGTAGTAGCCCTGCAGGTCCTGCGGAGTGAGCTCGCCGTTTCCGTCGACGTCCACCTGGCCGCGGAGGTCGCGCTCCCCGGCGCCGGTGCGGAACTCCTCCACGCTCAGCGTGCCGTCCCCGTCGCGGTCCCATTCCTCCCACTCCCCCGGGTGTTCGCCGCCGAACATCCCGCGAAGCTGCTCCTCCACGGCGTCCCAGTCGTTGCGGTCCACCTGGCCGTCGCCGCTGACGTCGAGGGAGCTGTGGATGTCCTCCTGCATCGCCTCGAAGTCGATCCCCTCGTCCGTGCTCCAACCGTCGAAGATCCCCTGGTCCTCGGCCCATGCCCCGAACTCCTCGGGGGCGAGCGCCATGTCTCCCTCCCGGTCCCACTCGGAGAAGTCGGGTGCCGAGGTCGGGCGCTGGATCGGCGGCGCCTCGGCGGCCTCCGCGTCGGCGGGCGCGTTGCCCGGTGCCTCCTCGGCGTCGCCCGGGCCACAGGCGCCGAGCGCGAGGAGCGCGAGAGCCGGCAGGCTCGGAGCGAAGCGGCCTGCCTTCGGGAACGTGCGCATGGGTCACCTCCGTGGCGCGGGAGCGATCTCGATGTGGGATGGCCCCGTCGCGGCCGGGCCACCGGCCGGCGGGCGCTCACCGGGGGCGCAACCTCCGTGCCGCGACCGCTACGCCGGATCGTCCCGGGGCAGGAGCTCCATCTGCGCCTCGTCCCGCGCGGAGCCTGGCGGCGGGTAGACGAGCGTGCCGTCGGGCCGGACTCGGGCCGCCTCGTGGAGCTCGTGCGGATCCGCGCGATCCCTCCCGAGGATGTGCCGCACCTCGCGCCCCCGAGCGACGAGCGCATCGGCGATCAGCCGGCGGTGGCACCGCCACGGGACGGCTTCGGCGCACATCACCGCGACCGTGCGCTCCCGGCCCAGCGCGTCGAGCTCCGCGAGCGCCCCGCGCCACTCCGGGTCCGCCATCCGGTCCGCGTAGGCCTGGAAGGCCGCCACCCGCCACGCGCCGTTGGGCGAGTCGGCCGCCGGCCGGCCTCGGCGCCCTCCGAGCGCGGGCAGGTGCACGTAGCCGATGCCGGCCCCGGCGAGCGCCTCCCGGAGCGGGTCCTGACCGAACCACGGATTGCGGCGGGAGCCGGGGAAGCGGCGGACGTCCGCCACGACATCCACGCCGTGCGCCCGCAGCAGATCGAGGAACTCCTCCAGGGGCCGGTTCGAGTGGCCGATCGTGTAGACCGGCCTCACCCCGACGCCTTCCGGAGCGCCGCGTAGCCGTGGTGCAGGAAGTCCGAGAGCGTCACGGCCGCGAAGGTGGCCGCCACCACCCGGGTCGCGCGGGGGCTCCGCACCAGTCCCGCGACGAGCGCGCCGGCGACCCAGGGTCCGCTGCACCAGGGGCACGTCACGAGATCCCCGACCGCCTTCCGTAGCCCCCCGCCCCGCGACGACTCCTTCACCTCTCCCGCGCCGACCGATTCCTCGTACCGCACGAACGGGGCGCGGAGCGGCGCCGTCACCCAGTCCTTCGTGATCACGCGCGTGAGCTTGTGCGTGGCCACGCCGAGCAGGACCACGTCGCCCGGGTCGATCCGCTTCGGGAGTCGCCGCGAGCGGGCCCCCGCCGCGAGCAGGCCGCCGTACACCGCGCTGAATGCTCCGAGGAGCGTCGCATAGCCGCCGAGTGGCGTATACTCCTCCGAGTAGCGCTCGCGGAGGCTCGTGCCGCCTCCGCCTCCCGATCCGTTCGTCTCGGCCATGACGTGCCTCCGCCGGCGTGGGTCGCGTGTGCGGTACGCCGGGCTGCAACCGATGTGCCGGAGGCATCCGGGCGCCGTCCCCCGTGCCCGCGGCGATCCGGACCGCGGGGCGGCGCGGGCACCCTCACACCTGCGTGTCCGGCTCCTCCAGCCCCTCCGGCTCCACCTGGATCGTGCAGTGCTCGATCCCGTGCTCGGCGACGAGGCGCCGCACGTCGTCCAGGATCTCCTGGTCCGCCCGCGCGCCGCTCGAGACCACGTGCGCCGAGAGCGCCGTGAGCCCCGACGTGATCGTCCACGCGTGTAGGTCGTGCACCTCGCGCACCCCCTCCACGTCCCGTATGCCCCGCTCGAGCGCGTGCACGTCGAGCTCCGGCGGTGCCGACTCCATCAGGACGCGGGTCGAGTCGCGGAGGATCCGCCAGGACGAGGCCAGCACGAGCACCCCGATCAGCGCGGAGGCCACCGGATCGGCCAGGCTCCATCCCCGCCACCAGATGAGTCCGCCGGCGACGAGCGCGCCCACGCTGCCGGCCGCGTCGGCAAGGACGTGGAGCCAGGCACCGCGCAGGTTCAGGCTCGCCTCGCGCCACGGGTGCAGGATCCGGAGCGCCGCCAGATTGACCAGCAGCCCGCCCGCGGCGATGCCCATCATGAGCCCGCCCGCGACCTCGGGCGGATCGAGGAAGCGCGCCCAGGCCTCGCGGAAGACGAAGACCGCCACGAGCACGAGCGCCACGCCGTTCGCGAGCGCCGCCAGGATCTCGGCCCGCAGGTACCCGTACGTCCGATGCCGTGTGGGCGGGCGCTCGGCGATCCACGTGGCGAAGAGCGCGAGACCGAGCGAGGCCGCGTCCGAGAGCATGTGCCCCGCGTCCGCCAGCAGCGCCAGCGAGTTCGTGACGATCCCGCCGACGATCTCCGCGACCATGTAGGCGAGCACCAGCGCGAGCGTCCACGCGAGCCGCGACCGGCTCGCGGCGCGGTCGGCCGCGCCGGCGTGATCGTGGGGCATCGCCATGGACCTCGCGCTCGGGAAGTGCCGGGGGCGGGAGTCGAACCCGCACAGGGCGGTTGCCCTAGAGGATTTTAAGTCCCCTGCGTCTACCGGTTTCGCCACCCCGGCCCACACGGCCCGTATGCGTGGGACACCACCCTAACCTACCTGACCTGTCAGGACGCGCAGGCCTTCGCGCTCCGCGGCCTCCGCCAGCCGCTCGTCCAGGCAGACGAACGAAAAGCCCGGTAGGCCCGACTCGGCAACCAGCAGCGCCGCGCCGAGCTGGGCGGCATCGGCCGCCCTCAGTGGGTGCCGCGCGAGCAACGAAACGGCGCGCGATCGCACGGCGACGACGTCCATCACCTCGTCCCATTCCGCGGCCAGCGCCTCGAACCGCTCCAGCGTGCTCCTGCGCTGACCGCGATCGAGGACGCGATCCCGCGCTCTCCGTTCCACCGCGCTGGCGATCTCCACGCGGGTCCACGCCCACGTCACGATCCCGGGATCCTCGCCGAGCCAGGCGCGCACCCGCTCCGTGGCGGGCTCCTGGACGACCAGCGGCACGAGTGCCGATGCGTCCCAGTATCTCAGAACCGATCCTCCCGGTCCTCGTCGAGCGCGTCCAGCAGGCTCGTCGGGAGCTCGAGGGGCTCGGTCTCGAGCACGTTGTCGGCATGCCCCGAGCCGGGACGGATGATGCCCGCCCCGATCAGGCGCTGGCGTTCCGCTTCGCCCGGCCCCTCCGCGGCACGCGGAAGCGGGCCGAGCCTGGCGATGGGCACACCACGATCGTGGATCTGCACCTCGCTACCGCGACGAACCTCACGCAGGTAGCGGGAGAGATGAGCCTTCAGCTCCGAAACCGACACGGTCTTCATGTGACCATTCTAGTCTCGATAGTGTGACCCAACAAGTCACGAACGACCGCCGGGGCCCACCGCCCCTCACCCGTCCATCCGCAACGCCTCCGTGGGCTCGATCCGGAGCGCGCGCCGGAGCGGCACGAGGCACGCCACGAGCCCCACGAGGAGCATGAGGCCGTCCGCGCCGAGGAGGAGCAGCTTCCCGGTGGTCGAGTCGAGGCCGACGGCCAACGCCAGCCCGCTCCCCGCGAGCACGCCCAGGCCGATCTGGACGAACGCCCGCGAGAACACGGAACGGACGATCCGGCCCGACTGCGCGCCCAGCGCGGTCCGGATGCCGATCTCGCGCGTGCGCCGCGCCACCGTGAAGGACATCAGCGCGTGAATCCCGGTCGCCGAGAGGAGCAGGACCACGAGCGAGATCACCCAGGCGACCGCGGTGAGCGCCCAGTTCGTGGTCGCCTCGCCCCCTCCGACGTCGGTGAGCGGCTGGACCTCGGTGAGCCGGATCCGCGGGTCGACGTCGGCCGCGATCCGCCGCAGGCGCGTCGCGAGCGCGTCCGGGTCGCGCGCCCGCACGGCGAGGTTGACCGCCGCGCCGGGTGCGGGAAGCGTGGGCCGGTAGATGGCCGACTGCTCCTGCGGCAGGGGGAGCTGCCATCCGAAGTCCCGCACCATCC
>CAZOYA010000067.1:0-16658 GCA_964583815.1 uncultured Gemmatimonadaceae bacterium
GGCTGGTGGGTCGCCTCGAGCGGGCGGCGCCCGAGGAGGGGGTGGCGGCGCGGCTCGGCCCCGGCGGGATCGGGGAGCCCGCGGAGGCGGAGGACGTGGCCGAGTCGCTCCGGACCACCCTCGTCGCCCTGGGCACGCTCGAGCGGGAGCTCGGCGCCCTCCGCGCCCGCCTCGAGCTCGACGAGGACCTCGGCGAGCGCCTCGAGGGCCGGCTCCTCGACCTGCGCGCCGTCGAGCGCCGGCTGGCCGGCTCGGCGGAGGGCCTCCGGCTCGTGCTCGCGCCGGGCGAGGACGGCGCCTCGTTCGTGCGCTGGCTCGAGGTCCGGGGAAGGGGACGGCGCCGCAACCTCGTGCTCGCCGCCGCCCCGATCGAGCTCGGCGGGGTGCTCCGGGAGTCGCTCTTCACGCGCGTGGACACGGCCGTGCTCACCTCGGCGACGCTCTCCACGCGCCAGGGCTTCGCCTTCGTGCGGGACCGGCTCGGCATCGCCGAGACGCAGCTCGCGCTGCACGGGGACGAGGCCGGCCGCGCGCCGGAGGTCCGGGAGCGGGTGATCGCCTCGCCTTTCGACTTCGGCCGCCAGACGATCCTGGCGGTCCCGACGGACCTGCCCGCGGTCGAGGCGCCGGGGCGCGCCTTCGACGAGGCCACCGCGGAGGTCGTGGCCGAGCTCGCCGCGATCACGGACGGGGGCCTCTTCGTGCTCTTCACGGCGCACGCCGCGCTCCGCACGGTCGCCGAGCGTCTCCGCGCCCGCGGCGTGGAGGGGCGCTGGCCGCTCCTCGTGCAGGGCGAGGACGCCCGCGCCCGCCTTCTCGGGCGCTTCGTGGACTCGGGTCGGGGGATCCTGCTCGGGAACGCGTCCTTCTGGGAGGGCGTGGACGTGCCGGGACGGCCGCTCCGCGGCCTCGTGATCCAGAAGCTCCCCTTCCGGGTCCCCACCGAGCCGGTCACCGCCGCGCGCATGGAGGCGCTCGAGCAGGCCGGAATCGACCCGTTCCGGTCGTTCATGCTGCCGCACGCCGCGCTCCGGCTGAAGCAGGGCTTCGGACGGCTCGTCCGCAGCCGCGAGGACCGGGGCGCGGTGCTCGTGCTCGATCGCCGGATCGTGGCGCGGACGTACGGAGCCTACCTGCGGGGCTCCCTGCCACCCGCGCCGCTCGTGAAGGGCGTGTGGCCCGACGTGCGACGCCGGCTGGAGGCGTTCTACCGGGCCACGTGACCTGTCCCCACGCCGGGCGGCGCTGATAGATTGTCGCGGCCCGCCCGGGCCGCGACTGCTCCTCCCAACCACGAAGGGTCATGAAGCGCATCATCGGGTTCGCCGTGGGGATCCTCTACCTCGTGATCGCATCCGGAGCCTACCGCAAGTCCGCGAGCGGCTGGGACGCCGGACACGCCGACCTCGGCTTCTGGTGGATGGTCATCGCCCTCCTGCTCACGATCGCGGCGCTCGGCGCCCTGATCGGCACGTGGATCCACACCCGGGCACCGCAGTGAGCCGCCCGCGGCCGTCGAAGATCGTCTGCATCGGGAAGAACTACGCGAAGCACGCGGCCGAGATGGGCGGAGACGTCCCGGCCGAGCCGCTCTTCTTCCTGAAGGCGCCCTCCGCGCTCCTGGGGGACGGAGACGAGATCCGCATCCCCGCCTGGGCGGGGCGGGTGGACTACGAGGGCGAGATCGCGGTGGTGATCGGGCGCCGCGCCAGCCGCGTGCGGGCCGAGGACGCCTGGGACCACATCGAGGGCTTCCTGCCCCTGAACGACGTGACCGCCCGCGATCTCCAGAAGCGCGACAGCCAGTGGAGCCGGGCCAAGGGCTTCGACACCTTCTGCCCGGTGGGGAAGGTCGTGCCCCTCGGGGACGTCCGGATCGACGACCTGTCCGTCACCACGCGCGTGAACGGCGAGGTCCGCCAGCAGGGCTCGATCTCCGACCTCGTGTTCCCGATCCCCTTCCTGATCGAGTACGTGTCGCGGGTCATGACGCTCGAGCCGGGGGACATCCTGGCCACCGGCACGCCGGAGGGGGTGGGTCCCCTCCAGCCCGGGGACCGGGTGGAGGTCGACGTCGCCGGGGTCGGCAGGATCTCGAACCCGGTGGTCGCGGACGCATGATCGCCACGAGCCGGCGCTTCGCGCGCCTGCCTCCGTTCCCGCAGGCGGGGATGAAGGCGACGCGCGCCCGGCTCGAGGCCGAAGGGGTCGACGTCATCGACCTGGGGGCGGGCGATTCCGGCCTCGCCCCGCCACCCGCCGCCTTGGCGCGCCTGCGCGAGGTCGTCGGCGACCCGGCGTACTCGGGCTACGCGTTCCAGCGCGGCCTTCCGGAGTTCCGCGAGGCGGTCGCCCGCTGGATGCGGCGCCGCTTCGGGGTGGAGCTCGATCCGTGGCGCGAGATCCTCCCGCTGCTGGGCTCCAAGGACGGCATCGCGCACCTGCCGTTCGCGTTCGTGGATCCGGGGGACGCGGCGGTGCTGCCGGACCCGGGCTACACGCCGTACGTGGGCGGCGTCCTCCTGGCCGGCGGGGATCCGCACCGGGTGCCGCTCCTGCCGGAGCACGACTTCCTGATCCCGCTCGACGCGGTCCCCGCAGGCGTCGCCGACCGCACACGGATCCTGTACCTGAACTATCCGAACAACCCGACCACCGCGACCGCCCCGGACGACTACTACCGCCGCGCGATCGACTTCTGCCGCGAGCGGGGCGCCGTGCTCGTGCACGACCACGCCTACTCGGAGATCGCCTTCGACGGCTACCGGCCGCGGAGCGTCCTCGAGCTCGACGGCGCGCGCGAGGTGACGCTCGAGTTCCACTCGCTCTCGAAGTCGTTCAACATGACGGGTTGGCGGCTCGGCTGGGTCGCCGGAAGCGCCGAGCTCGTGGCGGCGCTGCAGACCGTGAAGACCTTCGTGGACACGGGGCCGTTCCTGGCCATCCAGGCCGCCGGCGCCGCCGCGCTCGACGCCGCGGACGCGTGGCTTCCCGGGAACGTGGAGGTGTTCCGGTGTCGCCGCGACGCCCTCGCGGACGCGCTCCGCGCCGCGGGCTTCGAGGCGGAGCGGCCGAAGGCCACGATGTACCTGTGGGTCCCGGTGCCCGGAGGGGAGCCCTCCGAGGATTTCGCGGCCCGGGCCCTCGAGCGGGAGGGCGTGATCGTGCTGCCGGGCGCGGGGCTCGGGCCGGGCGGGGAGGGCTTCTTCCGCCTGGCGCTCACCGCGCCGGAGGATCGGCTGCGGGAAGCGGCGGAGAGGCTCGGGCGCCTCCTCTGAGGGATCGGGCCTCGGAGCTCCGGAACCGCCCCTCCGGCGGGGGTTAGCACGCTACATGACTCTTCGGGCCGGCGGCAGGGACACCCCCGCGGACCGGGCGGCCGGCCCACGGCGTCCGGGACCGGGCTCGACCTGGATCGGGCTCGGGATCTCGCTCGTCGTGCACGTGGTCCTCGTCCTGTCCTACGCCGCCTTCGCGGGCCGACTCCGGCCCGAGACCGCCTCCTTCCCGCTCCCCACCGCGTCGGGCGAGCCCGCGGGAGGGATCGTCGTGCTGCGCATCGTGGAGCTCGACGACGAGGAGGCCCGCGTGATTCCGGAGCCCGAGGAGGTGGCGGTGCCGGAGCTGGAGGCGCCCGCGGCCCCGTTCCCGGGGGTCGAGGAGGAGCCGGGTCCGGTCCTCGTGGAGCCCGGCGCCACGGTCGCGGAGCGCCTGCGCCCGAACCTCCGGGATCCGCGCATCTGGGCGCCGGACCGGGCGCTCGGCGCGCTCACGCCGGAGCTGCTGGAGGAGCTGGTGGTGGCCGGGCTCCTCGAGGAGTGGGTCGACTCCATGCGGGCGGCCGCCGCCGCCGATTCCGCGCTCACCGACTGGACCGTCACCGGCGAGGACGGCAAGCGCTGGGGCGTCGCGAACGGCCGCATCTATCTCGGCGACTACTCGCTGCCCCTACCGTTCGAGTTCGGCGTGAACCCGTGGGCGCGTCAGCAGGCGAACGACCGGATGTACCAGTGGGAGGAGATCACGCGCCAGGGGCGCACCATGGAGATCCGCGACGGGTGGCGCGAGCGGGCGCAGGCCATCCGCGAGCGGCGTGACCGCGAGCGCAGCCAGGCCGACACCACGCGCGGCCCCGGCGGCTGACGTCGCCGGGGCGGGCGGTACCGCCCGCCCCGCCCGCTCGCCATCTTACGGCCACCCGGCCCGGCCGCGCGTCGACGCACGCCGGCCGCACCACCACCTCCCGGAACCGGACGCACCGTGAGTCAGGAGCTCCCCCCGCGCCTCGATCCCCGGGCCGTCGAGCCGGCCCGCTACCGCGCCTGGAAGGACGGCGGGTACTTCCACGTCCCCGCGTCCGCGGTGCTGGAGGAGGGCCGGGAGCCGTACGTCATCGTGATCCCGCCGCCCAACGTCACGGCGGTCCTGCACATGGGCCACGGGCTCAACAACACGGTGCAGGACGTGCTGATCCGCTGGCGGCGCATGCAGGGGCGCGCGGCCCTCTGGGTGCCGGGCACGGACCACGCCGGGATCGCCACGCAGAACGTCGTGGAGCGCCGCCTCGCGGAGCGGGGGCTGCGCCGCGAGGACCTCGGCCGGGAGCGCTTCGTCGAGGAGGTCTGGGACTTCGTCCGCGAGACCGGCGGCGCGATCCTCGGCCAGCTCGAGGCGATCGGCGCCTCGTGCGACTGGTCGCGCACGCGCTTCACGCTCGACGCGGAGCTGAGCCGGGCCGTGCGCGAGGTGTTCGTGCACCTGTACGACAAGGGGCTCATCTACCGGGGTGAGTACATCATCAACTGGTGTCCCCGCTGCCGCACCGCGCTCTCGAACGAGGAGGCGGAGGGGACGGAGACGGAAGGCTCGCTCTGGCATCTGCGCTACCCGCTGGCGCCCGAGGCGGCCGAAGCGGCGGAGCAGGCGGCCGCGCTGCCGCGGGCCGAGGAGGCGCCCGCCTCGGGGCTCGTGCGCCTCGAGGACGGGCGCTGGGCCGTGACGGTCTCGACCACGCGCCCCGAGACGATGCTCGGCGACACCGGCATCGCCGTCCACCCGGAGGACGAGCGCTACCGGGCCCTCGTCGGCGCCGACGTCGAGCTGCCGCTCGCCGGGCGCCGGATCCCGATCGTGGCCGACGCGCTCGTCGACCCGTCGTTCGGCTCGGGGATGGTGAAGGTGACCCCGGCCCACGACGTGAACGACTTCGAGATCGCGCAGCGCACCGGCCTCGAGGCGATCGATGTCATGAACCCCGACGCCACGATGGGCGAGCGGGCCCCCCAGGCGTTCCGGGGCCTGGACCGGTTCGACGCGCGGAAGGCCGTCCTCGACGCCCTCGAGGCCGGGGGGCTCCTCGCCGGCCGCGAGGACCACGTGCACTCGGTGCCGCGCTGCTACCGGTGCGACACGGTCGTGGAGCCGCGCCTCTCCGAGCAGTGGTTCGTGCGTATGAAGCCGCTCGCCGAGCCGGCGCTGAAGGCCGCCCGCGACGGGTCGATCACCTTCACGCCGCCGCACTGGAAGCGCGTCTACGAGCACTGGATGGAGAACATCCGGGACTGGTGCATCTCGCGGCAGCTCTGGTGGGGCCACCGCATCCCGGTGTGGTACTGCGCCTGCGGCGAGACGATCGTCGCCCGCGAGGATCCGGACCGCTGCCCGAAGTGCGGGGGCGCCGACCTCGAGCAGGACCCGGACGTGCTGGACACCTGGTTCAGCTCGCAGCTCTGGCCGTTCTCGGTCTTCGGCTGGCCCGAGGAGACGGACGACCTGCGCGCGTTCTACCCCGGCAGCACGATGGTCACCGCGCCGGAGATCCTGTTCTTCTGGGTCGCCCGCATGGTCATGATGGGCTACGAGTTCCGGGGGGAGGCTCCGTTCCGGGACATCTACCTGCACGGCACGGTCCGGGACGCCGCGGGGCGCAAGATGTCGAAGTCGCTCGGCCACGGGATCGATCCGCTCGAGGTCGTCGAGCGGTTCGGCGCCGACGCGATGCGCTACACGATCGTGAGCCAGTGCGCGGTCGGCACCGACATCGTGCTCGACCACCGCGACGTGGAAGGCACCTTCGCGAACGGGCGGAATTTCGCGAACAAGATCTGGAACGCGGGCCGCTTCGCGCTCTCCTCGATCGGCGAGGCGCCGGTCGCGCCGATCCTGTGGTCGGACGGCCGGCCGCACGTGGTGCTGGGCGGCGAGGACGGCGAGGCGCCCGTTCGGCGCGACCTCGAGGTCGAGGACCGCTGGATCCTCTCGCGCGTGGCGACCGCCGCGTCGTCGGCCACGCGGGCGCTCGAGCGCTTCCGGCTGCACGAGGCGGCCGAGGGGCTCTACCACTTCTTCTGGGGCGAGCTCTGCGACTGGTACCTCGAGCTCGTGAAGCCGCGCCTCGCGGCGGACGCGGAGCCGGGGAGCCGCGAGGCCGCGCGGGCCACGCTCGTGGTGGCGCTCGACCATGCGCTCCGCCTCCTCCACCCGATCGTGCCGTTCGTGACGGCGGAGCTGTGGGCGCGGCTCCCCTGGCCGTCCGGACGGAGCCGGCCGGCCGACCTCATCGTGGCCCCCTGGCCGGCGGGCGACGCCGCCTGGGACGATCCCACGGCCGAGCGGGAGATCCGCGCGCTGCAGGAGCTGATCGTGGAGGTGCGCCGGCTCCGCAAGGAGTACGGCGTGGGCGAGGGGGAGCGCGTGCGCGTGCACGTGCGCGGGGGGCCGCCCGGATTCGCGGACGGCCTCGCGCAGCAAGGACCCGTGCTGCTGCGGCTCGCGCGGATCGAGGAGGTCGGTGACGATCCCGCGGCCGGCGGTGCGGGCGCGCACGCGGTGCTCCCGAACGGAGCCGAGCTCTTCCTGCCGCTCGAGGGCGTGATCGACGTGGCGCACGAGCTCGAGCGGCTGCGCGGGGAGCTGGAGCGGCTCGAGGGACAGATCACCGGCGTGCGGGGGCGGCTGGGCAACGAGGGCTTCACGTCCCGGGCGCCCGCCGAGGTCGTGCAGCGCGAGCGGGAGCGGCTGGGGCAGCTCGAGGAGCAGGCCGGCAAGCTCCGCGACAAGCGCGCGGCCCTGGAGGCCGCGCGCACCTGATCCTCGGCCGGCCGGAGGACCGGGTGCGCGGGCGGTTCCTCGCGGCGGGGCTCGCCGTCCTCCTCGGAGGCGGGTGCGCGCGTCAGGCCGCGCCCCCCGGAGGGCCGCCCGACCAGCGACCGCCGGTCGTCGTGGCCACCGTGCCCGAGCCGTTCGCGGACGTCCCGGAGTTCCGCGGGCCGGTCCGCCTCACCTTCGACGAGCGGATCAGCGAGCAGGCGGGCGGGGGCACGCTCGAAGAGGCCGTGACGGTGTCCCCGCGCACGGGCCAGGTGCGGGTGGAGCGGGGGCGCCAGCGCCTGGAGGTCCGCGTGGACGGCGGCTTCCAGCCGGGGGTGGTGTACCGGGTCACGCTGCGACCCGGCGTGCAGGACCTGTTCGGCAACTCCGTGCGCGATCCCTTCGAGCTCGTCTTCACGACCGGCGCGGAGGCCGTTCCGACGACGGTGGCCGGAGAGGTCTGGGATCGCGTCTCGGGACAGGCGCTCGCGGGCCTCGCCGTGCAGGCGGTCGGTCCCGACTCGATCCCCTACGTGGCCACGACCGACGAGAGCGGGATCTACGCGCTCCGCTACGTGCCCGGGGGCCGCTACACGCTCCGAGCCTTCGAGGACCGCAACCGCAACGACGCGCTGGATCCGGGCGAGCCGGTCGGCGCCCGGCCGCTCGAGATCGCGGCGGGCGACACCGCGTTCGTGGACCTCGCGGTGCTCGCGCCCGACACCACGGCGGCGGTGCTCGGCGGCGCCCAGGCGCTCGATTCGGTCACGGTGGTCCTCACCTTCGACGACGCCCTGGATCCCACGGCGCCGCTCGAGGAGGTCCGGGTGGAGCTCGCGAGCGACTCGGCCGAGGCGCCCGCTGTGGCGCGGCTCGAGCACGAGGCGCCCTACGCCCGGCGGGTGGAGGAGGTGCGCGACTCGCTGAGGCGGGCGGCGCAGCCGGACACCACAGCCGGACCGCCGGACACGGCCGCGGCGCGGCCCGACACGCCGGGCCCGCCGCCCGACACGGTCCCCGTGCCTCCCGACCCCGCGGCCGCCGCCGACACGCTCGCCGCGCCGGCGGACACCGCGCGCGCGCCCGGCGATTCCCTCGCGGCGGCCCGCCGGGCCCCGGCGCAGCCCGCCGGCCCGCCGGGCCTGTCCACGCCCGCGGGCTTCCGGCGCGACGAGCCCCTGCCGGGCCGGCGGATCGTGGTGATCCTGGAGAACCCGCTGCCGGCGGGCGTGCCCTTCGAGGTGACCGCGGCGGGCGTGATGAACGTGAACGGCGTGGGCGGCGGGGGCGGCACCGTGACGGTGCTCCGGCAGGCCCCGGAGGGACCATGACCGCGGGCGATCCCCGGAGCCGACTCCCCTCGATCGACCGCCTGCTCGCCGCGCCCGGGGTCGAGGCGCTCGTGGCGCGGTTCGGCCGCGCCCCGGTCGTGGAGGCGGCGCGCGCGGTGGTGGACGCCGCGCGGGACGAGCTCCGGTCGGGGAACGGCACGGCCGAGGGCGGGGCCCGGGACCCGGGGTGGGCCGATCGGATCGCGTCCCGCCTCGCCGAGCGCGACCGCCCCTCGCTCCGTCCCGTCGTGAACGCCACCGGCGTCGTGATCCACACGAACCTCGGCCGGGCCCCGCTCGCGGCCGCGGCGCTCGACGCGATGCGCTCCGCGGCCGCCTACTCCAACCTCGAGTACGACCTCGAGGAGGGTCGGCGGGGCTCCCGGTACACGCACTGCACCGAGCTCCTCCGCGAGCTCACGGGCGCCGAGGACGGCCTGGTCGTGAACAACGCGGCCGCCGGCCTGGTCCTCGCGCTCAACACGCTGGCGCTCGGGGCGGGGGTGGCCGTCTCTCGCGGCGAGCTCGTCGAGATCGGCGGCGGCTTCCGCATCCCGGAGATGCTCGAGCGGGCCGGCGCGCGGCTCGTGGAGGTCGGGAGCACGAACCGCACGCGGGTGGCGGACTACCGCGCCGCGCTCGACGCCGGAGGGGTCGCCGCCGTCCTCAAGGTGCATCGCTCGAACTTCCGCATCACCGGCTTCACGGAGGAGGCGAGCCTCGAGGAGCTCCGGGCGGCCGCGCCGCCCGGGGTGCCGCTCGTCTACGATCTCGGCTCCGGGCTGCTCGCCGACCCCGCCGGGCTCGGCCTGCCGCCCGAGCCCGGGCCGCGGGGCGCGATCCGCGACGGGGCGGAGCTGGTCGTGTTCAGCGGCGACAAGCTCCTCGGCGGCCCGCAGGCCGGGATCGTCGTGGGGCGCGCCGAGCTGGTGGCGCGGCTCCGACGGAACCCGCTCTGCCGGGCGCTCCGCGTGGACAAGGCCACGCTCGCGGCGCTCGAGGCGACGCTCCGGCTCTACCGCGACCCCGCCCGGGCGCTGCGCGAGATCCCCGTGCTCGCGATGCTCTCGGCTTCCCCGGAGCGCGTCCACGCGCGGGCGCGCGTCCTGGCCGGACGCCTCGAGGCGGCGGGCGTCCCCGCCGAGGTGGTGGAGACGCGCGGCGCCGTCGGGGGCGGCACGTATCCGAGCGTCGAGATCCCGGGGTGGGCGGTCGCGCCCGGGCTCCCGCACGCGCCGGACGCGGCGGCGGCGCTCCTGCGCGCCGGCGACCCCGCGGTCGTGGCGCGCGTGGCCGACGCGCGGCTCCTGCTCGAGATGCGCACCGTGCTCGAGGACGAGGAGGACGCGCTCGCGGAGCGGGTCCTCGCCCTCGCGGCGGGGGACCGCGCGCCGTGAGCCCGCGGCCGGCCGTCTTCCTCGACCGTGATGGCACGCTCATCGTCGAGCGCGCGTACCTGGCCGACCCGGCGGGCGTCGAGCTCGTCCCCGGGGCGCGCGAGGCGCTCGCGCGCCTCCGGGACGCCGGAATCCCGTACGTGATCGTCACGAACCAGTCGGGGATCGCCCGCGGGCTGTACACGGAAGCCGACTACCGGCGAGTCGCGGCGCGGCTGCAGGAGCTCCTCGAGGAAGCCGGCGTCCCGCCCGCGGCGACGCTCCACTGCCCGCATCACCCGGACGTGACCGGCCCATGCGCCTGCCGCAAGCCGGGTACCGGGCTGTACCTGCGCGCATCGGCCGAGGCCGGCCTCGACCCGGCCGCGTCCTGGTACGTGGGCGACAAGCCCAGCGACGTGCTGCCCGCGCTCGAGCTCGGCGGCCGCGGCGTCCTCGTCCGCACCGGATACGGGCGGGAGGCGGAGGCCGCCGTTCCCCCGGGGACCGCCGTGGTGGACGACCTCCCGGCGGCGGTGGATCTCGTCCTCACCGGGGCGCGGCCTCGTTGACCCCGCGGCGGGCCGCTCGGTAGCTTCCGCCGCGTCGGTGGGCACTCCGGCGAGAAACCCGGCCGGCGCGGGCGGGTAGCAGGGTGCGGTGACGGTCCCGGTCGGGTACCGCGCCACCGGCACGACGAAACGGCAGGAGAACCCCAGGCGATGGTCACACTCACCAAGACCGCCTCCGAGAAGGTCTCGGAGTTCATCCAGGAGCACGGCATCCAGAGCGACACCGGCCTTCGCGTCGCGGTGCTCCCCGGAGGCTGCTCGGGCTTCCAGTACGGGCTCAACATCGAGGACGCACCCGAGGAGGACGACGAGGTGCTCGAGGTGGACGGCATCCGCATCTTCGTGGATCCGTTCAGCGCGCAGTATCTCGAGGGCGTGGAGATCGACTACGTCACCGGCTTCATGGGCCAGGGCTTCTCCTTCCGCAACCCGAACGCCTCCGGCGGCTGCGGGTGCGGAAGCTCGTTCACCGTCTGACGATCGCCGCCGCCCGCTGACTCCGTGCGCATCCGGACCTTCACGGGCGGCGGGTTCGGCCAGAACGGATACCTCGCGCTCTGCGAGGAGACCTCCGTGGCGGTCGCGATCGATCCCGGTGCCGGGGCCGAGCTCATGGTCCGGGACCTCGACGCCGCGGGTCGGCTCGAGGCGATCCTCCTCACGCACGCGCACCTCGACCACGTCGAGGGCGTCCACGTGATTCGCGCGCACGCGCCCGACGTGCCGATCTACCTCCATCCCGCCGATCTGGGGCTCTACCGTTCGCTCCCGCAGCAGGCGGCGATGTTCGGCCTCGACTCCGCCCCCCAGCCCGAGCCCACGCACGAGCTCGCGCACGGGCAGCGCATCCCGTTCGGGAGCTGCGCGTTCACGGTCCGTCACACGCCCGGTCACGCGCCGGGCCACGTCGTGCTCGTGGCCGATGACGAGACCCTCGCGATCGTGGGCGACGTCGTCTTCCAGGGCTCGATCGGCCGCACGGACCTGCCCGGCGGGGACTTCCGGACGCTCATGAGGTCGATCCGCGAGCAGGTGCTCTCGCTGCCCGACCGGACCGTCCTGTTCCCCGGACACGGGCCCTCGACGACCGTCGGGGCCGAGCGGGTGACGAATCCCTTCCTCGTGCCCCATTACGGAGGGGAGCTGGCGTGAATCGCCCGCTTCGGGCCGCCGTCTTCGCGTCGGGTGGCGGCTCGAACCTGCAAGCCCTGATCGATCACGTCGCGGCGTCCGACGCGCCGTCCTGGGGCGTCTTCCTCGTCGTGACGGACCGGCCCGACGCCGGGGCGCTCGCACGCGCCGAGCGGCACGGGATCCGAGCGGAGGTCGTGTCCACGAGGCCCGAGGACGAGGCCGACGGGCCCGCGCCGCGCCTGCTGGCGCTGCTCGACGAGGAGCGGATCGACCTCGTGCTCCTCGCCGGCTACCTGAAGCTCGTCCCGCCGACGGTCGTCGCGCGCTACGCCGGCCGGATCCTGAACATCCATCCGGCGCTCCTCCCCGCCTTCGGGGGGAAGGGGATGTACGGGATGCACGTCCACCGGGCGGTCGTGGAATCGGGCGCCCGCGTGACCGGCGCGACCGTGCACCTGGCCGACGAGGTCTACGATCGCGGGCGCATCCTGGCGCAGTGGCCGGTGCCCGTCCTCGCCGGGGACACGCCGGAGGCCCTGGCCTCGCGCGTCCTGGCGGTCGAGCACCGCCTGTATCCGAGGGTGGTCGATCACGTCGCGGACGCGCTCGCGCGCGGGGACGACGCGACGCCGATGGACACGCCCCCGTTCCCCCTACCACCCACACGCAGCACAGAGGAGAGCAGATGAAGCGGGCGCTCCTGAGCGTCTCGGACAAGCGAGGCATCGAGGAATTCGGACGGGCGCTCGTGGAGCGGGGCTGGACGCTCCTCTCGACCGGCGGCACCGCGAAGAAGCTGCGCGAGGCCGGCCTGGAGGTCACGAGCGTGTCCGACGTCACGGGTCATCCGGAGATGCTCGAGGGTCGGGTGAAGACGCTCCACCCCGCGATCCACGCCGGGCTGCTGGCCCGTCGCGCGCGGCCGGACGACATGGCGGCGCTCGAGGAGCACGGCTACGGCCCGATCGACCTCGTCGCGGTGAACCTCTATCCCTTCCGCGAGACGGTCGCCCGGGGCGGCGTACCGGTGTCCGAAGCGATGGAGCAGGTGGACATCGGCGGGCCCACGATGATCCGCGCGGCGGCCAAGAGCCACGCGGACGTGCTGGTCGTCGTGGACCCGGACGACTACGGCGACGTCCTCGGCGCGATCGACGAGGGCGCGACCCCGGCCCGGCACCTCGAGCTCCGCCGCCGTCTCGCGGCCAAGGTCTTCCGGCACATCAGCGCCTACGATGCGGCCGTGGCGGATTACCTGGAGTCGCAGGACGGCGAGGGCGATTTCGACCTGGCGCCTCCGCGCCTGGACCTCGCCTGGGAGCGGGCGCAGACGCTCCGCTACGGGGAGAACCCCGACCAGGAGGCGGCGTTCTACCGCCCGGCCGGGGCGGTGGCGGGCCTCGCCGCGCTCGAGCAGCACCACGGCAAGGAGCTGAGCTACAACAACCTGCTCGACCTCGACGGCGCGCTCCTCTCGCTCTCGCCGTTCGCGCTCTCGACCCGCGCGGCGGTGTGCATCGTGAAGCACACGACCCCGTGCGGGCTCGGCGTCGCGGACGAGCTCTCCGAGGCCTACGCCAAGGCGCTCGCGACCGACCCGACGAGCGCGTTCGGCTCGGTCATCGCGGTGAACCGCGAGATCGACCGCCGCACGGCCGAGCTCATGTCCGAGCTCTTCATCGAGTGCATCGTGGCGCCCGGCTACGACCGCGAGGCGATGGCCGTGCTCACGCAGAAGAAGAACCTGCGGCTGCTCACCTATCCCGAGCTCACCGTGGACGTGCCGGCCTTCGTCTCGGCCGCCTGGCAGGGGGATCCGGATGGGCTCGGTCAGGTCGCCTTCCTCGCCGTGCACGGCGCGGTGCCGGTGCCCCGCGTGCTCCGCTCCGTCTACGGCGGGCTGCTCGTGCAGACGCCGCCGGTCCCGCCGTACTACGGCCTCGCGGACCAGGACTGGAAGGTGGTCACCGAGCGGGCGCCCGACGAGGGCGAGCTCGACGACCTGGCCTTCGCCTGGGCGGCGATCTTCGGGGTGAAGTCGAACGCGATCCTGCTCGCGCGCGAGGGGGCGGTGCTCGGGATCGGCGCGGGGCAGATGAGCCGCGTCGACTCGTCGAAGATCGCGGTGCGGAAGGCGGCCGACGCGGGGCTCGCGCTCGAGGGCTCCGTGCTCGCCTCGGACGCCTTCTTCCCGTTCCGGGACGGGGTGGACGCGGCGGCCGAGGCCGGCGTGCGGGCGGTGGTCCAGCCCGGGGGATCGGTGCGCGACCAGGAGGTGATCGACGCCGCGAACGAGCACGGCATCGCGATGGTGTTCACGGGCCGGAGGCTGTTCCGGCACTGAGGCGGCGGGCGCCGCGGCGACCGTGCCGCGGCGCCCCCCACCCGGCCGCTCGCCGCTAGAGCGCGACGAGCACGAGGACGGCGCCCGCGGCGGCGACGGCTCCGCCTCCGACGCGGACGAGCGCCTCCGCCCGCGGCCCGGCCATGCGGTGCGCGGCGCGCACGACCCAGCCGCCCGCGAGGAGGAGCGCCGCCGACGTGGCGGCCATGCCCGCGCCCCAGCTCCAGGCGGAGGCGCCGGCCGCGAGCTCCGCACCGTGCGCGTGCCCGTGGAAGAGCGCGAAGGCCGCGGACGAAGCAGCCGCGAGCGTCACGCCCGGCACGCGACCGGCGGCGAGCGCCAGCCCCGCCGCGCCCACCGAGAGGGCGATCAGGACCTCGACCCCGGGCAGCGCGAGCCCGCCCGCGCCCAGCGCGGCCCCGACGAGCATCGACCCCACGAAGCACGCGGGAAGGAGCCGGGACGCGCCTCCCCCGAGCCGCACGGCGAGCGCCCCCACCGCGAGCATGACGAGCAGGTGGTCGAGGCCGGTCAGCGGATGCGTGAGTCCCGCCCCGAGGCCGCCGAGCGCGCCGCCCGTGTGGGCGAAGGCCGGGGCGGGAAGGAAGAGCAGGAGGGCGAGGGGCGCGGCGGTGCGGAGCAGGGATCGCGGCATGGGACCGTCCGGAAGGGTGTCGGGGTGGAGGAATCGCGAATTCTACCCGGCGGCGGGTCCCGCGCGCCAGCGACGCCGACGGCCCGGCCGTTGTCGCGCGCCGCGGCGGGCGCGAAGCTTTTCCGATGCCCGAGACGCTCGAGATCCCGCCCCGTCGCGCCCGGCCCACCCACGAGCCGCACGCGCTGCAGCGGACCACGGGCGTGGTGCGGCTCGCGTTCGAGGGAGGCGAGGGCGGCACCCGCCTCCGGACCCTGTACCAGCAGGGCGCAGGACGCGCCCGCCTCCCCCGCGTCCCGGCGGGCGCGCCCCCCGAGGCGGTGCTCCTCAACACCGCGGGCGGGCTCACCGGCGGCGACCGGATGACCGTCGAGCTGCGGCTCGCGCCCCGGGCCCGCGCCACCGTCACGACGCAGGCGAGCGAGCGGATCTACCGCTCGGCCGGGGGATGCGCGACGGTCGTGAACCGCGTCCACGTGGCCCGCGGGGCGTGCGCGGAGTGGCTGCCGCAGGAGACGATCGTCTTCGACGGGGCGCGGCTCGACCGCACGCTCGAGGTCGCCGTCGACGAGGGGGGCGAGGCGCTGCTCGCGGAGGCGCTGGTCTTCGGGCGTACCGCGATGGGCGAGACCGTCCGCACCGGGCGCTTCCGGGACCGCTGGCGGGTCCGCCGGGGCGGGCGGCTCGTCTTCGCCGAAGGTGCCGTGGTCGAGGGGGACGTCGCGGCGGCCCTGGCCCGCCCGCTCGCGCTCCACGGCGGCTGCGCGTACGCGAGCGTGCTCCGGGTCGCGCCCGACGCCGAGCGCGCCCTCGAGGCCGTCCGCGCCGTGCTCGGCGAGGCGACCGACGACCGCTCCGTGCGGGCGGGCGCGAGCGCCTGGGACGGGCTGCTCGCCGTGCGGCTCGCCGCGGTCGACGGGGCCACGCTCCGGCGCTCGCTCGAGGGCGTGCTGGAAGCGTTGCGGCCCGGACGGCCGCTCCCCACCGTGTGGCGTTGCTGAACCCGAGACCCCCACCCGATCCATGCGTCTCACCCCTCGTGAGAAGGACAAGCTCCTCGTCGCCATGGCGGCGACCGTCGCACGCCGGAGGCTCGAGCGCGGCGTGAAGCTGAACTATCCGGAAGCCGTCGCGCTCATCACGGACTTCGTCGTGGAGGGCGCGCGGGACGGGCGCTCCGTCGCCGATCTCATGGAGGCCGGCGCGCACGTGGTCGGACGCGCGCAGGTGATGGAGGGCGTGGCGGAGATGCTGCACGACGTGCAGGTGGAGGCCACGTTCCCGGACGGCGTGAAGCTCGTCACCGTCCACCACCCGATCCGTTGACGAGGACCGAAAAATGACCCCCGGAGAGGTGCTCGCCGCGGACGGCGAGATCGAGCTCAACGCGGGGCGGCCCACCGTCCGCCTCGTCGTCCGGAACACCGGCGACCGGCCCGTGCAGGTCGGCTCGCACTACCACTTCGCGGAGACCAACCCGCGCCTGGAGTTCGATCGCGAGCGGGCCCGGGGCACGCGGCTCGACATCCCCGCGGGCACGGCGGTCCGCTTCGAGCCGGGCCAGAGCCGGGAGGTCGAGCTCGTCCCCTTCGCCGGGAGCCGGCGCATCTACGGGTTCCGTGGGCGCGTCATGGGAGCGCTCGACTGATGCCGCGGCGGATCTCGCGGGCCGCGTACGCCGACATGTTCGGCCCCACCGTGGGCGACCGGGTGCGCCTCGCGGACACGGAGCTCCTCATCGAGGTGGAGGAGGACCGGACCGTGTACGGAGAGGAGGTGAAGTTCGGGGGCGGCAAGGTCATCCGGGACGGGATGGGCCAGGCGCAGACCGCGCGCGCCGACGGGGCCGTCGACACGGTCATCACGAACGCCACGATCCTCGACCACTGGGGGATCGTGAAGGCCGACATCGGGCTTCGGGACGGCCGCATCGTGGGGATCGGCAAGGCCGGCAATCCCGACACGCAGCCCGGGGTGGACATCGTCGTGGGCCCGGGCACCGAGGCGATCGCGGGGGAGGGGAAGATCCTCACGGCCGGCGGATTCGATGCGCACATCCACTTCATCTGCCCCCAGCAGGTGGAGGAGGCGCTGATGTCCGGCGTAACCACGATGCTCGGCGGGGGGACCGGGCCCGCGACGGGCACGAACGCGACC
>CAZOYA010000068.1:0-2407 GCA_964583815.1 uncultured Gemmatimonadaceae bacterium
GATCCGTGGCGACACCATCTGGGCCGTGGTCACGGACTCCCTCGACGTGCAGTACGTGGCGAAGTACGTCGTGGACTGGCCGTGAGAGAGACACCCGTGATCGCCGAGGTCCGCACCGAGCGCCTGACCCTCCGCCCTCTCCGCGCGGAGGACCGCTCCGAGTTCCTGCGGATCCACACGATCAGCGCCGACTTCTTCCGGCCGTGGTTCCCGCTTCGCGAGACGTCGCTCGACAGGCAGTTCGAGCAGGAGCTGGCGAAGAACCGCGGAGAAGCCCGTCACTTCCGGTGGACCGCCGAGCTCGCGGAGGGCCGGCTGGCGGGCTTCTTCAACCTGTCCAACATCGTGCGCGGGGCCTTCCAGAACGCCTCGGCGAGCTGGGCCGTGAGCACCGACCTCGCCGGGCAGGGCTATGCCACGGAGGCGGTTCGCGGGATGCTGGATCTGGCCTTCTCGAAGAAGCAGGGCCTCGGGCTTCACCGGGTGCAGGCCGCCATCATCCCCGCCAACGAGCGGAGTCTCCGGCTGGCGGAGCGGGTGGGTCTGCGCCGGGAGGGGTACGCCGAGCGGTATCTCCAGATCGCCGGTCGGTGGCAGGATCACTGGATGCACGCCAAGACCGTCGAGGAGCACGAGCTCAGGTACCTGAGCTGAGCACCCGCGCGTAGCGTGCGGAGATCCCTGCACGGGGGTAGGTTCCCGGTCCGGGAGTGATCGTCGACGTCGGATCGAGCGTCCGCCTGACCTCGGAGGCGCGGATGGGACCGCTCTCGCATCGCAGACGACGGACCCTCGGTCCGAAGCTCGAGCTCGCGCTCCTGGCCGGCGCGACGGGATTCATCGTTTCCTGCGGATCCCTCGGGGACGCGGGCACCGGCGAAGCGTCCACGGCGTGGTCGGTCTCCCCGACTCCGGTGCTCGACGTCGGCGAGCTCGACGGCCATCCCCACTACATCTTCTCGCGCATCGGTGCGGTGGAGATCCTCCCCGGCGGACGGATCGCGGTCGCGGACGCCGATGCGATGACGATCCGCGTGTATAGTGCCGACGGACTCCTGCAGGCGGAGATGGGCGCCCCCGGCGAAGGGCCGGGCGAGTTCCAGTCGATCGTCGCGCTCGAGCTCCTTCCGCCCGACACGATCCTCGCGTACGACTCGAGCCTCCTGCGCATCACGAAGCTCGGCATGGACGGCTCCGTGCACGCGACGGTGCAGATCCAGGCGGACGGAGGATATCCCGAGGTGTACGCCGGCCGGTCCTCGTCGGGAGATCACGTCATCGCCTGGATCCGCGTGGAGGCGTTCGACGACTCCGTCCTCTCGCCGGACCTGATGGAAGTGGGACGGTTCGGCCCCGACGGCGCGCTGCTCGGCGTGATGACCACGATGCCGGGCATGCGTCGCTTCCGCGGCCCGGTGCCGTTCTCCCCGCACTTCGCGGCGTCGATGATCGGGGACCGACTCTACATGACCGACGGGATGTCGGGGAGGATCCGGGTCGTGGACCTCGCCGGGGGCCCGGAGTCGGCGACGCGGGTCGCGCTCGAGCCTCCGGACCTCGGCGAGGCGTGGCGGCGGCTGGAGGCGACCCTCGCGGAGGCCGACCAGAGCGAGCGCCTGGACGGAGTCCGGGAAACGGCTCCGGACTCGATTCCCGTGTTCTCCGACATGCTCGCGGACGACGAGGGGCATCTCTGGTTGAAGCGGTACGACGCCGCGACGGACAGCCACCTCATCGGTCGGCCGCGAAACGGCGGAACGTGGGTCGTCGCGGACCCGGACGGCTCGATCCGGGCCGAGGTCGCCGTGCCGCCGGATTTCCGGCTCGTGACGGTGCGCGATGGGCTCCTGGCCGGGATCGCGCGGGATTCCCTCGGGGTCGAGAGCGTTCGGATGTACCGGCTCGTGCGTGATTGAGGTGCCATGAGCGAGCCACGGATGGAGCGAATCTCATGAACCGTGTTTCCGCCCTTCTCCTCGCGAGCCTCGTCCTGCTCGCCCTCGCCCCGGCGGTCCACGCGCAGCAGGGTCCGCTCGAGCCGCACCCGCTGGACCCGGCGTTGTGGCCCCTCCGCGTGCTCGAGCCGGGCATCGAGCTTCACGAGCCACAGGTCTCCAGGCCCCGGGATCCCTCGTTCCTGCCCATGGCCGGCGCCGCGACGCTCGGGTCCGTCGTCGGAGCAGGCGCGGGTATCCTGCTCGGGATGGGCGCCAGCCACAACATCGCAGGCACGCTCATCGGCTACCCGGGCGCCTGGCTCGGTGCGGCCGTGGGCGCGGAGCTGACCGGTGCGACCCGCTCCCGCGCGTTCTTCGGATCGACCATCGGGCTGTTCGCGGGGGGCGCCTTCCTCGGGTGGGTGGGCGAGAGCTGGGGAGTGTGGCCGGCCGTGTTCGCGCACGGGATC
>CAZOYA010000068.1:2507-16580 GCA_964583815.1 uncultured Gemmatimonadaceae bacterium
CGGTGAGGCGAGAGAGGGCGACATGATCGGACGGTCGCTGATCGCCGTCGCGTTGCTCATGTCCGCGACCGCCTGCGGGCGCGACGCGCCCGCCGCCTCCGGCGAGCCCGCGGACAGCGCCGGCGTTCCGGTCGTCGCGAACCCGTTGCCCGGGCCGGGGACCACCACGATCGCGCTGACCGACGAGCCGCTCGCGACGATCGGAGGACCGGGCCGCGGCCCCGGTCACGAGCTCTTCCAGGTGGGAAGCGGCACCGTGCTGGAGGACGGGACCATCGTGCTCGCGAACGGCGGGACGGTCGAGCTCCGGTTCTACGACCGCACGGGAGCCTACCTGCGCTCGGTCGGCGGGCAGGGCGAAGGGCCGGGCGAGTTCGAGGCCGTCTCGCTCGTGGGCGCGTTCGGCGGCGACTCGCTGATGGTCTGGGACTCGCGGCAGCGGCGCTTCAGCGTCCTCGCGTCGGACGGATCGTTCGCACGCTCGTTCCGGACGTCGTCCGTGCCTGGGGTCATCCCGACCGCCATCGGCGCGCTCTCGGACGGCCGGGTGGTGCTGCGTACCCGGGAGCTGGGGGTGGGCGATCCCACCGCCACGACCGGCGTGGAGCGACGACCGTCGCACGTCGTGATGCTGGACCCTTCGGGCGCGGTCGAGCGGGAGCTGGGCTCCTTCCCCGGTGAGGAGACCTCCGTCGTGATCCGCGAGGAAGGCTCGTCCTCCTATGGCGTCATCTTCGGACGGGACGTGCACGCGGCGGCGAGAAGGGACGCGATCGCGGTGGGGAACGACGACGCGTACCGCATCCGCATCTATCGGACGGACGGAACGCTGGCGCGGATCGTCATGCAGACGCGTGAGCCTCGCGTCGTGCAGTCGGGCGACTTCGATCGGGCCCTTCCGGAGCCCCTGCGCCCGGAAGCCCCCTCGACCCCGGCCAAGGAGCGCTTCGAGGAGAACATCGAGCGGATGCCGCGTCACGAGACCTTCCCGGCCTTCGGCGGCTCGGCGTCGCGTGCGCTCCGCTTCGATCGCACGGGGAACCTGTGGGTGCTGGAGTACCGGACCCCGTGGGACGAACGGTCGTCCTGGCACGTCTTCGACCCGGATGGCGTGTTCGTCGGTCGCGTCGACCTGCCGGAGGGGTCGGCTTGGCTGGACGCCGGCGGCGACTGGATCCTGCTGCGGCTCGAGGACGAGCTCGACGTGGAGACGGTGGCGCTGTTCGGGCTGCGGCGCGGGGCCGGCGCGGGGATGGGCGCGGCTGGTACGCGCTGACCGGGCCGAGCGGGGGTACGTACCTCATTCGCGACCTCTCAGCGCCCGGAGGAGATCATGTCGACGAACGATCCCGCCGAGAACCAGCGCGCCCGCATCGGGTCCGTGGTGATCCACTGCCACGAGTACGACCGCATGGTGCGGTTCTGGAGCGAGGCGCTCGGCTACGCTCCGGACCGACCGACCGAGGGCGGGTGGGTCATCCTGCGCGGGCCCGACGGGCGCACGCCGCACCTCTCGCTCCAGCGACGCGACCGCCCGCGGCCGCGCCGGAGCTGGATCCACCTCGACCTGTACGCCCGGGACCGGGAGGCCGAGGTCGGCCGCCTGCTCGGCCTCGGCGCCCGCAGCTACCCGTGGCGGTACGAGCCGGGCGCGGACTACGTGGTCCTGGAGGACCCCGACGGCAACCTGTTCTGCGTGGTCCAGGAAGGGGAATAGCGGCCGGGGCCGCGACCTTGGCAGACGCCCCGGCGGGCGCTAAGTCGAAGCAGAAGGAGATGGTGAGGCCGGCAACGGAGGACGGGACGATGACGACGCCGACGAAGACCCCGGCCGCGGCCGGGGAGCAGCAGCTCTTTTCCGCGACCAGCTTCCCCGAGATGTACGAGCAGGCGCTCGTGGGCGCGCTCTTCGATCCCTGGGTCGCGCTCCTCCTGGACGACGTGGCGCTGGCCCCCGGAGACCGGCTCCTGGACGTGGCGTGCGGCACGGGGATCGCCGCGCGGCGGGCCCGGGAGCGGCTCGGCGAGGGCGCGACCGTCGTCGGCGTGGACGTGAACCCCGGGATGCTCGGGGTCGCGCGCCGGGTGGCTCCGGCGATCGACTGGCGGCAGGGCGACGCGGCCGACCTGCCCCTCCGCGACGGCGAGCGCTTCGACGTCGTCCTCTGCCAGCAGGGATTCCAGTTCTTCGCCGATCGGGCCGGGGCCGCGCGAGAGATGCGGCGCGCGCTGGTGGAGGGCGGCCGGGTGGGGGTGAGCACGTGGCTGGCCGACGAGGAGTTCCCGTTCCTGCGGGCGCTGCGGGAGGTCGCGGAGCGCCGGCTCGGCCCCATCGACGATCGGCGCCACGCGCTCGGCGATCCCCGTCCCGTCGAGGACGCCCTCGCGGGCGCTGGCTTCGGGGACGTGCGCACGAGGCGCTACACGCGCACGATCCGGTTCGAGCGGGGGGAGGCCTTCCTGCATCTCAACGCGATGGCCCTCGTGAGCATGAGCGGCTCCTCCGGCGGGCTCGCTGAGGACGACCGCCGCACGCTGGCCGGCGAGATCGCGCGGGACAGCGCCGAGCTGGCCCGACCGCACCTGGACGGCGCCGCGCTCATCTACGAGCTCGGCACGAACGTGGTCGTGGCACGGGCCTGACCGGACCGGGACGGCCACCACCGAGGGCGTGCCGGCGCCGGGCCCGTGACCGCGGCCCGGTGGTCTTCCCCGGCCGGTCTTTTCATCTTCCGGGTGGCGCCCGCAGCAAGGTACCCGCTCGAGCTCGTGCGAGGCCGGGGCCCGACCTCTTCATCCCACCGGGAGGAGCCGAACCCCATGGCGAAGCAGACCACGAAGAAGCTCGGGGCGGCGGAGCGCGACGAGCTGCTCGCGACGCTGGAGGCGCGGTTCGGGAAGAACGAGCAGCGCCACCGCGGGATCGAGTGGGACGAGGTCCGCGAGAAGCTCGAGCGCGCGCCCGCCAAGCTCCGGACGCTCCACGAGATGGAGGAGAGCGGCGGCGAGCCGGACGTCATCGGGCGTGACCCGAAGACGAAGGAGATCCTCTTCGTGGACTGCTCCCTCCAGAGCCCCGGGGGGCGCCGGAGCGTCTGCTACGACGACGAGGCGCTCGAGGCCCGGAAGAAGAACAAGCCGCGGGCGAGCGCCGTCGGCCTCGCCAGGGCGATGGGCGCTCCGCTCCTGACGGAGGAGGAGTACCGTCGGCTGCAGGAGCTCGGCGAGGTCGACACCACGACCTCGAGCTGGGTCGACACGCCGCCCGGGATCCGGAAGGAGGGCGGCGCGATGTTCGGGGATCGCCGCTACGGCACGGTGTGGTTCTATCACAACGGGGCGGACTCCTACTACGCGGCCCGCGGCTTCCGCTGCATCCTGCGGGTCTAGGAATCGGGGTTCGCGGCTCCGGCCCGGACCGGGGGAATCACCTGCAGGCCGAATCATCCATGGACGTGACCTTCGCGCGCACCGGCGCGCGCCGGTACGGGGTCTTCGTCGAGCGAGCCGATCATCCGCCGCTCGAGATGGATCCCGCGCCCGGATACGACGACGAGCTGCCCCACGACCTCGTCCACTTCGTGGTCGAGGAGGAGCTGGGGCTCACCCGGGGCGTCTTCGGACAGCTCGCGGCGGGAGGAGACGCGGGAGGCTTCCGGATCGTGGCCGGGCGGCCGGACGCGCGGGAGACCGCCCGCGCGCGCCGGAAGCAGAAGAAGCGGGGCGGCCGGCTCACCCGCGAGGGGATGGACGAGGGAGCGTTCTCCGAGCGGGCGGCCTCGATCTGCGAGTACGAGTGGCGCCGGCGATCCCCCGACCCGAGGCGCCGCGCGAAGGCCGCCGAGGAGGAGGCCTACGCGCGGAAGGTGCGCGCGGAGATCTCGCCCGAGGAGCTCGCCGCGCTGTCGGAGCCCGTGGTCGAGCGGATCTGCGCGCGGCTGGAGGAGACGAGCGGGCGCTGGGCGGCGCTGGAGGTCGGCCAGTCCTTCACGCTTCCGTGGTCGCCGAGCGAGCGGAGCGGCGGGCGGCGGACGTGAGGGCGTTGCTCCGGGGCCCCCTCGGCGGGGGCCCTCTCCGCCGCCGGCACCCTCGCGCTTGCCAGGAGCGCGGAGAAGCGGGACCAGCTCGGGCGTGCGGCGGAGAACCGTTCGCTCAGAAGAGGATGATGATGATGATGATGATCAGAATGATGGTGCCGATCCCGATGCCGCCACGCATACGATCCTCCGGTCCGGGGGTATGAGCCCTGCCCTGCTGGTTGGTTGCAAGAGGCGTTCCGCGCGCGTCCATGTCGATCCGGGAACTCCCCGCTCGACTCACGGGTGACACAGCACTCGACCCCTGGGAGGAGCAACATGAAGATCACCGTCGAAACCCCGGTCCACGCGCCGATCGCCCGCGTCTGGGACACCTGGAACGACCCGGAGGACATCGTCCGCTGGAACAGCGCCCAGGACGACTGGCACACGACGCGGAGCACCGTCGACCTCCGCGAGGGCGGCCGCTTCCTCTCGCGCATGGAGGCGAAGGACGGGAGCATGGGCTTCGACTTCGAGGGGGTCTACACGCGGATCGTGCCGCACGAGACGATCGAGTACCGGATGGGCGACGGCCGCGAGGTCGCGGTCGAGTTCATCCAGCAGGACGGCCAGGTCCTGGTGCGGACGACCTTCGATGCCGAGTCGGAGAATCCGCCCGAGATGCAGCGCGAGGGGTGGCAGGCGATCTCCGACAATTTCGGTCGCTACGTCGAAGCGAAGGCGTGAGCGGCCAGCCGTAGGACGACGCGAACCCCGCGGAGGGCGCCCGCGTGCGGATCTGGGACGTTCCTCCCGCGGCGCTCTGCCGGAGCCACCTGCTCGGTGAGCACCGGGAGCTCCACGGACTCTGGAACATCCTGACGCGGGACCTCCGCGGGTATCGCGCGCATCCGGAAACGCGCCGGTGGGAGGGAAAGCTGGCCGCACTGTTCGAGCGTCACGAAGCCCTGGTGGCGGAGATGCAGCGCCGCGGGTTCCGGCACGCGTCCGACCTGGATCCGCGGCTCGCCACGGGGGGCACGGTCCAGGACGCGTTCGTCGATCCCCCCGACCGGCAGGTGGAGCTCCTGCGCGCGAAGGGATGCGGGTGCTGCGCACCGGCCCCGGACGGGACTCCGGATGGCTGAGCCGGCCCGTCCCTCCCGGCGCGCCTGGCTCCGTGGAATGGCCGGCGCCGCGGCCGCGCTCGCCTCCCGGCCCCGCCTGCTCGAGGCGCTCGAGCGTCTCCAGGAGCGACCGCTGCTCCGGCGCACGATCCCCGGAACGCAGGAGAGCCTGCCGGTCGTCGGGTTGGGCAGCGCCGACTCCTTCTCGGAGACCGCCCTCGCCGAGTCGCGCGAGGAGGACTACGGGACGATCCGGGCGGTGCTGCGGGCGCTCGTGGACGGCGGCGGCACGGTGTTCGACACCGCGTACGGCTACGGCGCGAGCGAGCAGGTCGCGGGCCAGGTGGCGCAGGAGCTCGGGATCGCGGACCGGATCTGGTGGTCCACGAAGGTCAACGCGGCGCGCGTGAGCGGGGGGACGAGCGGCACCGCGGACCCGCTCGAGACCCGCTACCAGATCGAGCGCTCGTTCCTGCGGCTACGTCGCCCGCAGATCGATCTCCTGCAGGTCCACAACATGGGCGATCCGTACACGCAGCTCGCGCAGCTGAAGGAGCTGAAGGAGCAGCGCTACGTGCGCTACGTGGGCGTGACGACGACCTTCGAGGGCCAGTACGCGGCGCTCGCGGAGGTGATGCGCCGCGAGCCGATCGACTTCATCGGGATCGACTACGCGATCGACGCGCGGGCCGCCGAGGCCGAGATCCTCCCCCTCGCGCTCGAGCGCGGGATCGGCGTGCTCGCGTACATGCCCTTCGGGCGGGGGCGGCTCTGGTCGCGGATCGGCGACCGGCCGCTCCCGGACTGGGCGGCCGACTTCGAAGCGCACACCTGGGCGCAGCTCCTGCTCAAGTTCGTGCTCGCGCACCCGGCGGTGACGGTGGTGTGCCCGGGCACGAGCGACCCCGCGCACGTGGCGGACAACCTGGGCGCGGGACGCGGGCGCCTGCCCGACGCCGATCAGCGCGCGCGGATGATCCGGCTCGTGGAGAGCCTGCCGGCGGCCTGAGGGCGCCGCGCCGGGGCGCGGCGCGTCAGCCGGGCACGCAGACGATGCACACGGGCTCGATCGAGCGGCCCGCCGAGGCGAGGCGCTCGATGTAGCCGGTCGTGTAGATGCGGACCTGACCGATCGTGGGCATGTACTCGAACCGCTCCAGGTCGTGGGGCCGGTAGGTACCGAGCCAGGCGAGGCCGCCGGGAAGCGGATTGTCGTCGACGTAGAGCCGCACCGGCCGCGCGCGCCCCCGCACCCGGATGCAGTCGGGAAAGCCGATCACGCGGACGCCGCACTCCTGCAGGATGGCGCCCATGCGGTTGAGGAGGAACTCGCGGGCGTCCCGGTACGGAGAGGTCTTCAGCTCCGCGCCCCTCACCACGCGCACCGCGACCGCGACCGCCCTCATCCGGCGCTCCATCCGGTCCGCCACGACCGTGAGCCCCTCGAGCACCACGGGCTTCGGGAGCAGCCGAACGTCCAGCACTCCCTCCGGCGCGAGCTCGACGGACTGCACGAGATCGGCGTAGCCGAGCACGGACACCTCGATCTCGTAGCTCCGGGCCTCGACGTCCCGCAGGACGAAGAGGCCGTTCGCGTCCGTCAGGACCCGGATGCCCGCCTCCGGCACGTGGACGAGCGCGCCCTCGACCGGCCGGTCGCTCCCGCCCGCCAGGACGAAGCCGGCGACGTCGAAGGTGCCGACGGGCATCGTCGACTGCGCGGCGAGCGTGCCCTGTCCGACGTGACCGAGGAGCACCACCGCTCCGATGAGGCCCATCCGGCGAGCGAGCATGGCACGTCCTCCTGTCGAGAGCCCGGTTCCGGTCGGCGCGCCCCGGGGCGCCCCGGCCGACAGGTGACTTCCCCAACGTAGGCCGATCCGGAGCCATCCCGCAAACTTCAAGGGATCTCGACCGCCTCGATGTTGTCGTCGTCCTCCGCCTCCACCCAGTCGAGCAGGTGGAACGGGTCGATACCGGCCAGCACGGGCTCGCGCGGCACGGTCACGGTGATCGTCTGCGCGCCCGAGCGGATCCGGTGCATCGCGACGTGGAGCGGCTCGGCGAGCTCGTCGGCCCCCTCCCCCGCCGCCGCGAAGACGCCGATCTCGACGGGCTCGTCCATGGGCACCTCGGTCTCCACGCCCGTGCTGACGACGACCACCTTCCGCGCGACCACCTCGAGGGTGACCTCCCACGCGCCGTCACCCGTCGGGGCCGCCTTCGCCCCCTCGGCCCGCAGCTCCCACACGGCGTTCACCTCGAAGAGGTCGTGGAGCAGATACGCCAGCGAATCGGGCGTGACGGCCTCGAGCTCCCGTAGAGGTCGAGCGTGGTCGCGAGCGGCGGCACCCCGTCGCGGTGCTCCTCCCACAGGCGGCGGAGGGCGGCGTTCACCGGGTCCGTTCCCACGTACCGGCTCAGCGCGTGCAGCGCGTAGGGGCCCTTGCGATAGGACATCCATGGATCGAGCCCCCGCAGCAGCGGCTCGCCCCGCCGGATCGGGGGATAGGGGTAGGGCTGCCGCATGAAGCTCCGGAGCCGGCGGAGCTGGCCCTCGCCCTCGTGCTCCCGGATCACCTGCATCGCGTAGTACCACGCGAGGCTCTCGCTCATGACCGGCGCGCCCTCGACGAAGGCGTACGGCACCGTCCACTGGTGGCCCATCTCGTGCGCCACGATCGCGAACGGCATGTCGAGGCCCTGCCCGTCATTCCGCGGGCGCCAGGCCGCGAAGCCCTCCTCGTGGATGACGATGCCGGCGTCCGCGTGCATGCCCACGCCGGCGCCGGGGCGCTCGACGACGGTGAGGTAGTCGCGCTCGTAGGGCCCGAACTCCCGGGCGTAGACGTCGAGCGAGGCGCGAATGCTCCGGACCATCCGCTCCAGGTGGTCCGTGTGCGCGGGGTGGTGGAAGACCTGGATCGCGACGTCGTTCCACGCCGCCTCGTACACGGCGTACCGCGCCGAGAAGAAGCCGTGGCCGAGCTCCGTCCCGAAGGCGTCGTCGGTGGCGTAATGGAAGTAGCGGCGTCCCCCTTCCGTCCACGTGCGCCGCAGCCGACCCGGGGCGACGGCGACCTGGTCCTCCGCGGTGCCGATCACGGCCTCGAAGACGTACGGCCCGCCCCCCTGCATCCGGTCCATGCGGGCAACCTCGTCGTACAGCGACGGGATGACGGGCCGCTCCGGGAGCCCGTGCTCGCGACGGTCGCGCGGCTGCACGAGCTCGCGCAGCGGCTGGTAGCCGAGCGCGGGAAAGGCGCTCGCGCTCGTGAAGTACGTCCCGTTCTCGACCACGGAGGCGTCCGCGCCTCCGTTCCCGAAGCCGCGCGCGCCGATGCGCGCCTCGAAGTCGAGCGAGAGCGCCTCGCCGGGCTCGAGCGGCCGCTCGAGCGCGTAGATCCGGTAGCCGCGCTCCTCGTCGGCCAGGACGAGCGCCGCGGGCCGGTCGAGCGAGAGCGCCTCCGGCTCCCTGCCCGGGACCGTCGACAGGTGGAGCGAGTCGATGGGCGCCGCGGTCCGGTTCCGCAGGTCGTAGGATCCGCGGACCACCGCCTCACCCTCTTCCGGGTGGATCTCGAGGCGGAGCCGGATCGCCGCCAGCTCGGGCTGCGGGATCCGCTGGAACCGCTTGTAGCGCCGCTCGTACTCGGCCTGCAGCGCGGCCTGCTCCGAGGCGGGCCGGTAGTCGTTCCGCACGTTCGTGTTGTAGAAGACGAACCCGCCGAGCCCGAGCACGAGCGCCGCGGCCACGGCGAGGGCCCGCGCGGTGGCGGGCGTGAGGCGGCCGCGGGCCAGGCGGAGCCGCGTGCGCGGGGCGTTCTCCTTCCCTCGCACGTGCAGCAGCCGGGCGGCCACGACGAGGGCGAGCGCCCACGCGGCCCAGTACAGCTTGAACCAGATCCATGGCGCGAGCGAGGGGCCGAACCCGCGCATCTCCGACCAGGACCACGCCGGCGCGGCGCCATAGACGAGCAGCTTGTGCTCGAGGCCGAACAGGGACGTCAGCGCGACCCAGCACCAGGCGAGGATCGCCACGAGGTGCCCCACGTGCTTGTGGTCGACGAACACGTGCACGGCCACCGCGAGCACGGCGAAGAGCAGGTAGTCGGGAAGCTGGAGCCCGAACAGGACGCCCAGGTACAGCCCGAGCTGGAAATCCCGGTGGCCCAGGATCGCCTGGGCCGCGATGCCCGCCGCCGCGAGCAGCGCCAGGAAGAGCGCGAGGACGAGGCCGAGGCCGAGGAGCCGGCCCAGCAGCGGGACCCACTCGGGGATCGGGGTCGCGTCGACGAGCTCGTCCACGCCCGCCTCGCGCTCCCGCCACACGAGCTCGCCGGCGAAGAAGACCAGGAGGAGCGGGACGATCACCCAGCGGCTGAGCTCGGCGGAGACGGGTGCGGTGAGCTCGGCGAGCACGCGCCCCGTCGAGGGGATCATGGGGATCCCGTAGAGGGACATCTGATCCAGGACGACCAGGACGGCCACGAGCGGGATCGCGACGAGCAGCACGATCCCGCCCCAGCTCCGCGCGACCGCCCGGAAGGAGGCCCGTGCCGCGGCCAGCGTGCAGCGTATCTGCACGCCGAGGCCGAACGTGCGGGGCGCGCGCGGGAGCGCGGCCGGCCGGCCCGCCGGAACGGCGAGGCCTCCGGGCGTCGGGGCGTGCGCCTCCCGGTGGCGCGCGCGGCGCCCCCACCGACGCGCGCTCTCCGCCGGATGCGCGAAGCGGAAGCCCGCCCACGTGCCCGCGAGCGCCGCCCCGCCGAAGCCGAGCCACAGGAGGCGGTTGATCAACACCGCGCCCTCGAGCGAAAGGAGGCGCCAGCTCTTCTCGTACGTCGTCCACAGGTAGGAGAGATCGGACAGGATGAAGTGGACGCCGACCGGGTCGAGCAGGCGCGCGAGGTCCTGCCGGCCGCGCATCAGCAGGAAGAGGCCCACCACGTAGGCCATCGAGAAGAGGATCAGGCTGCCCCCGTAGGCCGCCACCGAACGGCCGCTCCGCGCCGCGAGGGCGAACTGGAGCGCGGTCGCCGCGAAGGCGGTCGGAAGCGCGACGTACCCCCACGCGGTGAGGTACGCCTCCGGCCGGAACGGGCCGATCAGGTCCCCCTCCACGCCCGGCAGGTAGACCCCGAGCAGGATCCCCGCCTGCACCGCGAGGAGGAGGACGGCGTTCAGCACGAGGGCGGCGAGGAAGCGGCCGCCGAGGTACTCGCCCTTCCGGACGGGCGTCGTCCACGCGAGCGGGTGCATGCCGGTCGCGACGTCCCGCGCCCCCGCCTCGCCCGCGACCGCCGCGGCGACGAGGAGCCAGACCAGGCTGCCGACGACCGTCGTCTTCGCGATCGCGAAGGGGGAGTTCAGGAAGAAGTCGTCGTAGAGCGCCTCGGCGAGCGCGCCGTTCCGGGTCATGAGGAAGCTGATCCCGACCAGCACGGCGAAGACGAGCCAGGTCGTCGGGCGGCGCGCCTGGTAGCGGAGCTCGAAGCGGAAGATCTCGCGGAGCTTCACCGTGCGACCGCCGCGTCGGCGCGCTCGGGACGGCCGGTGTGCTGCGGGCGGCCGGCGCGCCGGCCGATGTGCCCGGCCATCGCGCAGAAGTACACGTCCTCGAGGTCCGGCTCGGCGGGCTCGAAGCCCGGGGCGGGCCGGGCGTCGGCGTGGACGTGCACGACGGTGCGCCCCGCGAGCAGCTTCGTGGAGATCACCGCGTGCGCCTGCTCGAGCGCGGGCAGCTCGTCCCGCGCGACCACCCGCCGCCAGATCCGACCGCGGAGATCGTCCACGGCCCGGAGCGGCTCGACCTCGAGGAGGATCTCGCCCCGGTCGATGATCGCCATCCGGGTGCAGAGCTCCCGCACGTCCTCGACGATGTGCGTCGAGAGGAGGACGACGCCGCTCTCGCCCACCTCGCTGAGCAGGTTCAGGAAGCGCACGCGCTCGGCCGGATCGAGCCCGGCGGTCGGCTCGTCGACGATCAGGAGCCCGGGATCGCCGAGCAGCGCCACCGCGACGCCGAAGCGCTGCTTCATGCCGCCCGAGTACCCGCCGAGCTTCTGCCGGCGCACCTCCCACAGGTTCACGCGGCGGAGCACGGCCTCGACCACCTCCCGGCGCGCGCGGCGGTCCGCGATCCCCTCGAGGAGCGCGAAGTGATCGAGCAGGTCCTCGGCGCTCACCTTCGGATACACGCCGAATTCCTGCGGGAGATAGCCGAGGGTGCGGCGGACCTCGTCCTTTTCGCGCAGCACGTCGATCTCGCCGAGGCGGACGGTGCCCTCGTCCGGCTCCTGGAGCGTGGCGAGGATCCGCATGAGCGTGGACTTGCCGGCGCCGTTCGGCCCGAGCAGCCCGTACATCCCCGCGGGGATCGTGAGCGACACGTCCTTCAGCGCCTGGACGCCGTTCGGATAGGTCTTCGACACGCCCCTGATCTGCAGCTCCATCACCCCCTCCGTCGAAGCGCTCTGCGTTGCAAAGTCCGGACTGCAGGGGGCGCCGGTCGGCGATTCCCCGCGGCCCGCCGACTACTCGAACCCGAACAGCGGCGGGAAGAGCAGCACCACCACGGCGGCCCAGGCCGCGATGACGTAGACGTACGTCATCTGCCAGCTCCAGAGCCGCGCGAACGGGATCCGCCCCCGCAGGAACCGCGCGTAGAGGACGGCCGAGCCCGCGAGGTTCACGAGCAGCACGATGTTCATCCCCAGCGCCGCGGACCGGTTCGGCGTGAAGCCGAACTCCGAGATGCGGGTCCCGATAGCCCACAGCGCGAGGACGTCCACGAGCAGGGCCGTCAGGACCAGCGTCACCTGCAGCCAGTCGAAGAGCCCGGGCGGTGCCAGGGCGTCGCGGGCCGAGATCGAGTACAGGAGCAGGCCGAAGACCACGATGAGGAGGAAGTCCACAGCGATGAGGATCTCGCGCTCGACGTCGATCCCCCGCCCCGTCGCGGCCATCGTGGCCACGAAGGCGAGGAGCACGAGCGCGAACAGCGGGATGAAGATCCGCGCCAGCACGGGCGCCATGTTCTCGATGACGCTCTGCTTGGCCTCGACGAGCCAGGTCGCCGCGCCGCTCGCGCCCGCGACGCCGCACGGCAGGACCCAGCTCTGCACGAAGGTCTCCACGTTCACGCCGATCGCCTGGAAGAGCGCGAACGTGAGGCCGATCAGCACGCCGCCGCCGAGCGCGATCAGCACGAAATAGATGAAGACCTCGCCCGTGAAGCGGATGAAGTCCATGCGCCGCTCGCTCCCGCGCCACCGGCCGCCCACGTAGGCGATGCCGACCGCCAGCCAGAGCGCGATGGGCAGGTGGAGGATGATCAGCGACTGGGTGTCCGCAACGTCGTTCGGCCCGGAGGGCGGGAAGGGGTAGAAGTTCGCGACGAGCGCGGCGGAGGCGAGCGCGACGGCCAGCCACGCGCGGGTCGGCGCCGGGACCGGCCGTTCCCAGGCGAAGTACGCGATGATGAACGGCAGCGTGAAGAAGCTGATGTTGACCGGGTAGAAGAGGCTCGCGTCCGGATCGAAGGGGATCCCGAAGAGCGCCGGGATCTTGATCGCCACGCCCGCCGCCACGGCCAGGCCGAGCGCGACCCATATCCGACGCGCGCCTCCGGACGCGAGCGCCTCCGGCCCGCCGGCCGCGCCGTCCCCGGACAGGACCAGCTGCTTCCAGAGTCGGTCCGAGTGCTCGCGGGCGAACTCGCGGGTGAGCGCGTCGATCGCGCCCATGCGCTTGACCGCGACCAGGAAGGCCTCGTCCTCCGTGAGCCCCTGGTCCGCGAGCGTGCCGATCTGCGCGCGGAGGTGGTCCTCGAGCTCCTCGACGTCCGAGGCCGTGACCGCCCGGCTACGGCGCAGGTGCGCGCGCCACTCGCCGATCTGGTTCTCGACCGATTCCGCCACGGGGTCCGGGCGCTGCGCGTCCATGGGCTCAGCTCTGCTGCAGGATGGGTGCGGGACCGCCGAGGTCCCCCGGGGCGTCGATCATCGCCGACCAGATCCGCCGCAGGGTGTCGTCCACGGTCTGCCACTGGCGGCGCTCGTCGGCGAGCTGCCGGCGCCCCGCCTCGGTCACGCGGTAGTACTTCCGGCGCCGGCCGGACTCGGCCTTCTCCCACCGGGACTCGACGAGGCCGGCGCGCTCGAGGCGGTGGAGGACCGGATAGAGCATCCCGTCCGTCCATTCCAGCGCCCCGCCCGAGAGCTCCCGAACCCGCTGGAGGATCGCGTACCCGTAGCTGTCGCCCTCGGCGAGGATCGCCAGCACGAGCGGCGTGGACGACGCCGCGACGAGGTCCTTGTTGATGCTCATCGGACGGTCGGTCGGATGTGCGGACGGGGATACATAGAGCCAGTATACATAGGAGTGCCATGTATTGCCAGAGGGTCGCGTGGATGCGCGTGCGGGCCTATTTCATCCGGGCGGTCCCGCTGCCGCTCCTCCTCTCGAACCGAGTGGCCGATGAACCAGATCATGCGTCGGGTGGGCCTCCTGGCCGCGATCGCCGCTCCCGCCCTCTCGGCGGCGTGCGGAGGAGACGGCCGCGGGCCGGCGAGCGGCGGGCTCACCGTGGTCGACAGCGCCGGGGTCGAGATCGTGACGAGCCCCGCTCCGGCCTGGGCGCCCGGCGAGGGATGGCAGGTGGCGGAGGAGCCGAGCCTCACGATCGGGTCGGCCGAGGAGGACGAGGCGTACGCGCTCTTCGGGGTGGTCGCCGCGGTCCGGCTCCCGGACGGGCGCATCGCGATCGCGAACGCGGGTACCCGGCAGGTCCGTATCTACGACGCGAGCGGCCGACACGTCCTGGACCTGGGTCGCGAGGGACAGGGGCCGGGCGAGTTCCGGCGCCTCGCGGACGTGTGGCGCGGTCCGGGCGACTCGATCGTGGCCGCGGACAACGCGCTCGG